>NZ_JBVJGT010000029.1:0-77212 GCF_055587185.1 Micromonospora sp. NPDC048040
GCCGACTGGATCGCCACCCGCGGCTACGCCGCCTGATCCACACACCACCAACGACAAGGGCCGGCCCCGAACGGGGCCGGCCCTTTCGTCATGCCCGCAGCGGGCAGTCCCCGGGTGAACCAGCAGCCACCACGGGCCGCCAGCGCCGGGGGCTTGGGCTTCTCCGTCATGCCGACCACCCCCACGTAGAAGGCACGGGACGCGTCCTCGGAGCCGCGTGGGCCGGCGAGCTGGACGTGATGGATCATGGTGGCACCTCCTCGTCCCGAACGATGGCACGAGGTTGCGCAGCTAGCAAGACGGACGTACGGTTTTGTTGACGACGAGAATCGGCGGTAAGTGTCCCCTAACCACGGCGGCACCCCGGCCGGTGCGACAGACTGCTCAGGACTACTCACGGTCGCTGGTGTGAAGGAGTACGACGTGGCGAGCCTCGACACCTTCGGTGCGAAGACCCAGCTACGCGTCGGAGACGCGAGCTACGAGATTTTCAAGATCAGCAAGGTGGAGGGGCACGAACGGCTCCCCTACAGCCTGAAGATCCTGCTGGAGAACCTGCTCCGGACCGAGGACGGCGCGAACATCACCGCCGACCACATCCGGCAGCTCGGCGGCTGGGACCCCACCGCCGACCCGAGCGTGGAGATCCAGTTCACCCCGGCGCGGGTACTCATGCAGGACTTCACCGGCGTGCCCTGCGTGGTCGACCTGGCCACCATGCGCGAGGCCGTCCGCGACCTCGGCGGCGACGCCACCAAGGTCAACCCGCTCGCCCCGGCCGAACTGGTCATCGACCACTCGGTCATCGCCGACCTGTTCGGCCGCGAGGACGCCTTCCAGCGCAACGTCGAGCTCGAGTACGAGCGCAACAAGGAGCGCTACCAGTTCCTGCGCTGGGGCCAGACCGCGTTCAACGAGTTCAAGGTCGTCCCGCCGGGCACCGGCATCGTGCACCAGGTCAACATCGAGTACCTGGCCCGTACGATCATGGAGCGCAACGGCCAGGCGTACCCGGACACCGTGGTCGGCACCGACTCGCACACCACGATGGTCAACGGCCTGGGCGTGCTCGGCTGGGGCGTCGGCGGCATCGAGGCCGAGGCCGCCATGCTCGGCCAGCCGGTCAGCATGCTGATCCCGCGCGTGGTGGGCTTCAAGCTCTCCGGCGAGATGCCGGCCGGCACCACCGCCACCGACCTGGTGCTCACCATCACCGAGATGCTGCGCAAGCACGGCGTGGTCGGCAAGTTCGTCGAGTTCTACGGCCCGGGCGTGAGCGCCGTGCCGCTGGCCAACCGGGCCACCATCGGCAACATGTCGCCGGAGTACGGCTCCACCGTGGCGATCTTCCCGATCGACGGCGAGACCGTCCGCTACCTGGAGCTGACCGGCCGCGACCCGCAGCAGGTCGCGCTGGTCGAGGCGTACGCCAAGGAGCAGGGCCTCTGGCACGACCCGGACGCCGAGCCGGAGTACTCGGAGCGCCTGGAGCTCGACCTGAGCACCATCGAGCCGTCGCTGGCCGGCCCGAAGCGCCCGCAGGACCGGGTGCCGCTGGGCAGCGCCAAGACGCTGTTCCGCTCGGCGCTGACCGACTACGTGGCCGCCGACGAGACCGGTGGCGACCGGGGTCGCGTCGCTGGCGTACCGCAGCAGGAGAAGCCGTTCGGGGTCGTGGGCCACGCCGACGAGGCCAGCGCCGAGTCCTTCCCGGCCAGCGACTCCCCCGCCAACGGCGTCAGCGACCCGGCCGACGCCCCGCGCGACCTGGAGACGGCCGCGGTCGGCGCCGGCGGGCGGGCCAGCAACCCGATCCGGGTCACCGGCGACGACGGCACCGAGTTCGAGCTGGACCACGGCGCCGTGGTGATCGCCGCGATCACCTCCTGCACCAACACCTCCAACCCGCAGGTCATGATCGGTGCGGCGCTGCTGGCCCGCAACGCGGTGGAGAAGGGCCTGACCCGCAAGCCGTGGGTGAAGACCACCCTGGCGCCGGGCTCCAAGGTCGTCATGGACTACTACGAGCGGGCCGGCCTCACGCCCTACCTGGAGAAGCTCGGCTTCCACCTGGTCGGCTACGGCTGCACCACCTGCATCGGCAACTCCGGCCCGCTGCCGGAGGAGATCTCCGCCGCCGTCAACGAGGCCGACCTGGCGGTCGTCTCGGTGCTGTCGGGCAACCGGAACTTCGAGGGCCGGATCAACCCGGACGTCAAGATGAACTACCTGGCGTCCCCGCCGCTGGTGGTCGCGTACGCGCTGGCCGGCACGATGGACATCGACCTGGCCAACGAGCCGATCGGCGAGGACAGCCAGGGCAACCCGGTGTTCCTGCGCGACATCTGGCCGAACACCGCCGAGATCCAGGACGTCATCGCCTCGGCGATCGGCGCCACCGGCTTCAGCTCGGCGTACGCGGACGTCTTCGCCGGCGACGAGCGCTGGCAGTCGCTGCCCACCCCGACCGGCGACACCTTCGCCTGGGCCGGCGACTCGACCTACGTCCGCAAGCCCCCGTACTTCGAGGGCATGGAGCGGGAGCCGAAGGCGGTCGTCGACATCACCGGCGCCCGGGTGCTGGCCAAGCTGGGCGACTCGGTGACCACCGACCACATCTCCCCGGCCGGTTCCATCAAGGCCGACTCCCCCGCCGGGAAGTACCTCGCCGAGCACGGCGTGCCGCGGCACGAGTTCAACTCGTACGGCTCCCGCCGGGGCAACCACGAGGTCATGATCCGGGGCACCTTCGCCAACATCCGCCTGCGCAACCAGCTTGTCCCGGGTGTCGAGGGCGGCTTCACGGTCAACCACCTGACCGGCGAGCAGACCTCGATCTACGACGCCTCCGTGGCCTACCAGGAGGCGGGCGTCCCGCTGGTCGTCCTGGCCGGCAAGGAGTACGGCTCCGGGTCGTCGCGGGACTGGGCGGCCAAGGGCACCATGCTGCTCGGCGTCAGGGCGGTCATCGCCGAGTCGTACGAGCGGATCCACCGCTCCAACCTGATCGGCATGGGCGTGCTCCCGCTGCAGTTCCCGGCCGGCGAGACCGCCGGTTCGCTGGGCCTCGCCGGCACGGAGACGTTCACCATCACCGGGGTGACCGCGCTGAACGACGGGGAGACCCCGCGCACGGTCAAGGTCAGCACGGACACCGGCGTCGAGTTCGACGCGGTGGTCCGGATCGACACGCCGGGTGAGGCGGACTACTACCGGCACGGCGGCATCCTGCAGTACGTGCTGCGCCGCATGATCGCCAGCTGACGCACCATCGAACAGGGCCCCTCCCGCGCTCGCGGGAGGGGCCCTGTCGCGTACCGGCTCGGCGCTCTCCGGGCGGGGCGGCGTCGCGGCTCACCTGCCCGCGCGCCGACCCCGCGGTGGGGTCACTCGGACCGGCGGCGAGCGTCCCGGGTCTTCATGGCGTGCTCCAGCAGCGTGATGAGCACCTCCTTGCTCGACTCCCGCTGCCGGGCGTCGCAGAGCAGCACCGGCACCCCCGGGTCGAGGTTCAGCGCCGACTGCACCTCGTCGAGCTGGTACTGCCGGGCGCCCTCGAAGCAGTTCACCGCCACCACGAACGGCGTGCCGCGCCCCTCGAAGTAGTCGATGGAGGGGAAGCAGTCCGCCAGTCGTCGGGTGTCCGCCAGCACCACGGCGCCGATCGCGCCGAGCGCCAGCTCGTCCCAGACGAACCAGAAGCGGTCCTGCCCCGGGGTGCCGAAGAGGTAGAGCACCAGGTCGTCGCTGATGGTGATGCGACCGAAGTCCATCGCCACCGTGGTGGTCTTCTTGCTCTCCACCCCGGAGAGGTCGTCGATGCCGACCCCGCTCTCGGTCAGCACCTCCTCCGTGCGCAGGGGGCGCGTCTCGCTGACCGCGCCGACCATGGTGGTCTTGCCCACGCCGAAACCACCCGCGACAAGGATCTTGATCGCGGTGGGCAGTGGCGGCGCTCCCGCCGGCCGCTCAGAGTGCCCGTAGTCCATTGATTACCGCCTCGAAAACGCTGTTGTCGGGAAGGCCGGCTGTGGTGCGCGGCTCGCGCACCTGCACCAGGCTGCGGGCCACCAGATCGCCGAGCAGGACCCGGATGGTGCCCACCGGCAGGTCCATGTGGGCGGCGATCTCGGCTACGGACTGGATCCGCTGGCAGAGCCCGACGATCGCCAGGTGCTCCGGACCCAGTCCGATCTCCGGGGTCACGTCCGCGCGGGTCGCCGTCACCAGCGAGATCAGGTCGAACGTGCCGGTGACCGGCCGGGCCCGGCCACGGGTCACCGCGTAGGGGCGCACCACCGGGCCGGCGTGGTCGTCGACCCACTGGTGCTCGGCGGACTCCCCCTGCACCGTCATCGCGGTTACTTCTCGTCGGCCGGCTGCTCGGTCCGCGACGGCGACGCGACGTACTTGCCGACGCGGGTGACCAGCATCGCCATCTCGTAGGCGATCAGCCCGACGTCGGCGTCCTCGCTGGCGAGGACGGCCAGGCAGGCGTTGCGTCCGGCCGCCGTGACGAACAGGAACGACGACTGCATCTCGATGATGGTCTGCTGCACCTGCCCGCCGCCGAAGCGTTTGCCCGCGCCCCGGGCCAGGCTCTGGATGCCGGCCGCCATCGCCGCCAGGTGCTCTCCGTCGTCCCGGCTGAGCCCTCGCGAGGCGGCCATCAACAGGCCGTCCGTCGAGAGCGCGACCGCGTGGTCGGCCTGCTTCACCCGGCCGACCAGATCATCCAGCAACCACGTCAGGTCGGCACTCGAAGCCGTCTTCTGCGCCACTCGTCGTCCTCTTCTCCCCCGGCTGTTGTCGCCGTGCTCGTCTGGGCTGACCGCCACGCCGCGGGGTCACCCCGCAGTGCGGGCGGTGCCGGTCAGGTCGTCTGCTGATCGCCGACGTCGGGTCCCTCGCCGGCCCCGGCTCCCTCGCCTGTCTCGGACCGGCCGCCGCCGGCCCCGCCGAGCAGCCGGGCGGCGTCCGTACGGCCGCGCCGGGTGCCGCTCTGGTAGGAGCTCATCATCCGGCGCACCTGCTCCGGCGGGCGTACCGTGTCCGGGTCGTCGTCCCCCGCGGCGGGCTCGTCGCGCAGTTCCGGCACGATGCTGGCCTGCCGGACCCGGACCGGCAGCCCGGAGTCGGTACGCACCTGCTCGGGGCAGGGCACCCGCGCCGGGCCGGCGGCCGCCGGGGTCCCGGTGCCCGTCTCCGCCGGGGCGGCCCCCGCAGGGCCGTCCTCCGTCGGCGCGAACGTCTGCGGAGCGGCCACGGCAGGCCGGGCCGCGGCCACCGGCAGGCCGGTCGGGAAGGTCGGGCCGTCCAGGGCCGGCTGCATCGACGCGCCGCGCGACCGGGTGGGCAGCCGCTCCTCCGTCGGGTTGGTCGACAGGCTCCGACCGCGCGACCGGGTGGGCAGGGCACCCCCGTCGGAGTCCCCGGCAGGGGCCTCGGACTCCGGGGCCGACCGCGGCCTCGGCGCGGCCGGCGGCTCGGCCAGCGCCACCGTGGTGGGCTGCTCGGTGGCGGGGGCGGACGCGCCCGGCACCGGCGTGGTGGCCGGCACCCCGGCCGGGAAGCCGCCGGAGGTGCTCGGGTCGGCGTCGTCGGCGGTGACCAGCTCGGCCGGGATCAGCACGACCGCGGTGGTGCCGCCGTACGCCGACTCCTTGAGCTGCACCCGCACGCCGTGCCGCTCGGTCAGCCGGCTCACCACGTAGAGCCCCAGGCGGGAGGCGTTGGCCAGGTTCAGCTCGGACTGGTCGACGATCCGGTGGTTCGCGGCGGCCAGGTCCTCCTCGCTCATGCCCAGGCCGCGGTCCTCGATCTCGATGGCGAAGCCGTTGGCCACCATCTGCCCACGTACCTCGACGGTGGTGTGCGGCGGGGAGAACGACAGCCCGTTCTCGATCAGCTCGGCGAGCAGGTGGATGACGTCACCGACCGCCCGCCCGGTCAGCGAGACCGGGCCCAGGGGCAGCACGTTGACCCGGGTGTAGTCCTCGACCTCGGCGACCGCGCCCCGGACCACGTCGACCATTGGCACGTTGCGCCGCCACGCCCGGCCCGGCGTGGAGCCGGAGAGCACGATCAGGTTCTCCGCGTTGCGCCGCATCCGGGTGGCCAGGTGGTCGACCCGGAACAGGTCCTCCAGCTCCTCGGCGTCGTGCTCGCGGCGTTCCATCGCGTCGAGCAGGGTGAGCTGGCGGTGCACCAGCGCCTGGGTGCGCCGGGCCAGGCTGAGGAAGACGTCCCGGACGTTGCGGCGCAGCTCGGCCTGCTCGACGGCGGTGCGGATGGCGGTCTCCTGCACGGCGTTGAACGCCTTGCCCACCTGGCCGATCTCGTCGTCGCCGAACTCCAGCGGGGGCGCCTCCTTGGCGACGTCGACCTCCTCGCCGTGGCCGAGCCGCTCGACCACACCGGGCAGCCGCTCGTTGGCCAGCCCGAACGCCGCGTCGCGCAGCCGCTCCAGCTGCCGCACCAGGGCCCGGGCGGTGGTGACCGACATGGCAATGGAGGCGATGACGGCGAGCAGGCCCAGGCCGGCGGCCAGCACCAGCCGGACGATGACGCCGGCGGCGATCGGCGTGGACCGGTCCACGAGCGCGTCACCGGCCTCGATGATGAACCGCTGCTGCTCCTCGACCACGACGTCCGCCGCCGCGCGCCACTGGGCCGCCGTGATGGTCGGCGCGCCGGAGGTCCGTCCCGCGAGGACCACCCGGTCCTCCAGGGCCCGGAACGAGGTGTACGCCTCGCTGCCGAGCAGCGCCTCGTACCGCGTGAGGTCGGCGCCGGCCAGGTCGGAGCGGGTCTGGCTGTCCAGGAAGCGCTGGGCGCCGACGGTGCGGGCGAAGGCGGCGGACTCCTCCGGGGTCATCCGGCCGGCGGCGAGCGCCCCGGTGACCAGCGCGTCCTCCTGGGACATGAGTTCCCGGACCCGGACGAGCTGGATCAGCGCGCGGGTCTCCTGCGCGAACTGCTCGTCGTCCAGGTTGCCCAGCGACCCGTACATCCGCAGCGTCGAGTCGATGAGCCCGGTGTACGCCTCGGCGGCGGCGGCCCGGTCCACCTGGCGGCTGCGGATCGACTCGCGCACGCTGCCCAGCCGGTCCAGCCCGGCGACGACCGCGTCGATCTGCCGCTTGCTGTCGTCGCTCGCCGCCAGGTCCACCCGCCAGCCGCTGACGGACTCGCGGAAGTCGTCGACGACGGCCTGGGTCCGCTGCCACTGCGCGTCGAGCTGGGCCCGCTCGGCCTCGCCTGCCCCGCCCAGGTACGCCGCGGAGGCCCGGCGCTCCGCCTGCAGCTCCAGCACGAGCGGCTCACCCGGCTGGGCGACCTGGCTGTCGAGCGTCTGCACCCAGAGGAGGGTGACGCCCTCCCGCAGGGTCACCCAGGCGGCGAAAGCCCACAGCGCAACGAGCGAGGCCAACATAGCCACGACTTTCCGGCGCAGATTCGAGCTGCGGGAACCCATTTGAAACCATCCCTGGCGGGGAGCCTGATTCATCCGATCGGTGGTAGCGCATGTCGCTTCGACCGACCCGGCGCACGGTAGCAGTGTCAGGACGATCGCTCAAGCAGTGCTGATCATGACGCTGCGCGGTGGACCGCGGCCCAGGCGATCAGCGTCCTATGTGGCCGCCCAGCCGCGCCAGGTGCCGCGCCGCCAGCACGGCGGCCCGCACGATCAGCACCGGATGGTAGAGATCCTTGTCATGCCACAGTGGAACCCCGTGCCCGGTGCCACCGTCGTGGTCGTCGAGGAAGACCAGCGCGCGCCGCACGGCGGCGCCGAGACCGGGCGGCGTCGGCCGTCCGGCGCCGAGCAGCACCTGCAGGGCGTACGCGGTCTCCTCCGCGGTGCCGCCCCACAGCCCCCACGAGCCGTCGGCCCGCTGGGTGTCCCGCACCCAGTCGACCGCCCGGTCGAGCGCCGCGGCGGCAGCCTCGGGCGCGTACTCGGCCAGCGCGGCGGCAACGGCCGAGGTGGCGTAGTACGGCGAGGCGTGCCAGCGGTCCGTCCACCGGCCGTCGGGGAGCTGGCCGTCGATCAGCCAGCCGGCCACCCGGCGCGCCACGTCGGCGTGCGGTCGCCCCGGTGAGTGCCGGGCGTGCCAGCCCAGCGCCTCCAGCACGTGCGCGTTGGTGGTGACCGACGCGCCGTCCTCGCCCTGCCAGGTGCAGAAGTGCGCCCCGGTGTCGTACCCGAGCAGGCTGTCGGGGGCGACCGGGCGGCCGAGGCGGGCCAACGCGAAGAGGGTGACGGCGGTGGTGTCGGCGTCCGTCGGCAGCCCGGGCGAGGTCGCCGCGCCGGCCGGGCCGACCGCGGCGGCCAGGTCGGCGACCATCCGGCCGGGGACGTCCACGGCCGCGCCGACCCGGGCGAAACTGCTGAGCACCCACGAGCGCTCGAACACGGCGATGGGCGTCGTGCACGGCACGGGCCCGCCCCCCGGGCCGACGGCGTTCGTCAGGTAGCCCAGCACCGCCCGGTCAACGTCGGGGCGGGAGGGGTCGCCCAGCCAGGCGGCGGTGGCGGCGGGCGAGGCGCCCACGGCGCCGGAGACGGGCCGGACGGGCAGCCGCACCCGCGTCCGCTCGTCCAGCACCTCGAAGGCGTGCAACAGCTTCTCCGGCACGGGCCGGCCGCCGGCGAGCAGCCGACCGACCGCCTCGGACCGGTGCCGCGTCATGCCGTGCGGCATCGGCAACGGCAGCGCGTGCGCCCACCGCGACGGCTCGGCGCCACCGGCCGGGCGCAGCAGCGCGTCGATCCGGTCGAGCAGCGCGGGCACGATCAGGTCCACGCCCGGCATGTCCGGCACCGGTTCGTCGGCGGCCAGCAGCCGCCGCAGCGCCCCGACGCCGCGGTCCAGCACGGACGGCGGCAGGTGCGCCGCCTCCGGCCGGTCGGCGCGCCCCACGGTGGGCACGGACCTCAGCAACGCCTCCACCGCGCTCAGGGTCGGCACCAGGCCGTACGCGCCCGGCGCCCCCCAGGCGCCGTCGGCCCGCTGGGCGGCGACCAGGTAGCGCAGGCGCCCGGCCTGCCCCGGCAGCCAGGGCGCGTCGCTGACCAGTCGCGCCGTCTCGTACACGGAGGGCGAGACCGTGCCGGCGGGGCTGGTGGCCATCGCCGCCACGAGCGCCCGTCCGGCGCCGGCGAGCCCCGGCCCGCCGACCCCCGCCACGGCGACCGGGGCGGCGGTCACGACATCCCCCAGAAATCGGCCAGCTGGTAGAAGCCGCTGCTGAAGCCGACCTGCCGGGCCAGGTAGTCCGCCTCGCGTGGGCAGGCCGACCGGAGCGGGACGAGCATCCGCCGGCAGTCGTCCACCAGGGCGGCGAGCCGCTGCTCCACCTCGGCGCGGTCCTCGACCAGCAGGAGGGCGTTGAGGTCGCCCCAGCGCAGGTCCCGCTCGTACGTGCCGAGGTCGTTGACGAGACGCAGTGCGCGCTGCACCTCGTCGCTGACCGCGACCAGGTCGTCCATCCCGGCGAGCGTGGCTTCGTCCCCGGTGTGGATCCAGTGCGCGACGTTGACGATCGTGCAGGCGTGGTTGTCGGCGTTGGCGAGGTACGCGTCGAGGCTCGGCAGGGCCGCCCGGTCGCCGGAGCGCCAGGCCGCCTTCCACGCCCACTCCTGGGCCATCGCCCGCACCGTCGCGTCCAGGCGGTCCCGCCACAGCGGACGGTGCACGGCGAAGGCCGGGGCCGCCGCGAGTTCGTCCTGGAGCGCGGCCAGGTAGGCGCCGAGGTGGTCGTCGGTGGCGGGCGGCTCGCCGGCGGCCACCGAGCGGCAGCGCGCGACGAGCCGGTCGACCTCATCCCGGGACTGCGCCCGGTGGTCGATCAGCCAGTCGAGGGCGAAGCCCCACAGCACGGTCCGGTTGGCGGCCCGCAGCTGCTCCGGCGTGCACCACGGGGCGCCGAACGCGATGGCCAGCGAGATGTTGGCGAACAGCATCGTGTCGAACGGTTCGGCGGGGAACAGCTCCGGGTGCGCGGCGGCGGACGCCTGGAGGTCCCGTTGCCCGCGGACCGCCAGGCCGCAGATGCGCCCCTGCTCCTGCGCGTCACGCAGCTCGTCCCGCCCGCCACCGGCTGGTCCCGTCCCGGGGCGGCCGCCGTGGGTCGGCTCCGTCCCGATCCGGCTGCCGCCGTGCGTCGTCGCCGGGATCACGCCGGCCTCTGCTCGCGGACCGGTGTCAGCGCCATGACCACCGGCTTGCCCGGACGCAGGGCCGCCGCCAACTGCCTGGGCGGCATCCCGGGTTCGCGCAGCCGGAAGCGGTAGCGGCTGAGGATCGTGGCCACCACCAGCGGAGCCTCCAGGTTGAACAGGTACATGCCGAGACACTGGTGCGGGCCGCCACCGAACGGGAAGTACGCGTACCGGTGGCTCCGGCGCGGCTGGTCGGCGCGGAACCGGTCGGGGTCGAAGGTGTCCGGACGGTCCCAGTACCGGGCGAGCCGCTGGGTGACGTAGGAGCTGACGACGACGATGCTGCCGGCGGGGATCCGGGTGCCGCCGATGACGTCGTCCGCCAACGCCGTACGCGGCAGCAACCAGCCGGCGGGATACATCCGCAGCAGCTCGTCCACGACCGACCGGGTGTAGGTGAGGGCGCCCAACTGCTCCCGGCTGATCACCCGGTCGGCGCCCACCACCTCGTCCAGCTCCGCGTAGAGCCGTTCGGCGATCCCGGGGTTGGCGTCCAGGATCGGCCACAGCCAGGTCAGCACGGCGTAGGTGGTCTCGGTCGCGGTGGCGAACGAGGCCACCACGTCGTCGCGGACCTGCCGTTCGTCGAGCGGGCGGCCGTCGGCGTCGCGGGCACGGGTCAGGGCCGCGAGCAGGTCGTCGCCGTCGCGCGGGTCGGCGAGTTCGGCCCGCACCAGCGGCAGCATGATGTCGTCGACGACGCCGATCGCGCGGCGCAGCGCGCGGTCCCCCGGCACCGGCACGGCGTCGGGCACGAAGGGCAGCAGCAGCCGCGCCCGCAGCGCCGTCACGACCGTGTCCTGGGCGGCGACGATCCGCAGCTGGTCGGCGAGGCTGACCCGGTCGGCGAAGAAGACGCTGCTGATCGCCCGGCAGATGACCCGCCCCAGCTCCGCGCCGGCGTCCAGCCACCGGCCGGTGCGGGCCGGCTCCTCGAACTCGTCCACGGCCTCGCTGACCGCGCGGCTCATGGTGTCCACCAGGGAGTCGATGCGCTTGGCCGTGAAGTGCGGCTGCATCCGCGCTCGGCTGGCCTGCCACTTCGGCCCGTCGGACAGGATGCCCTCCCCGGTGAGCCGCCGCACCGGCCGCCAGAGCATGCTCTGCCCGCCACGGGTGTAGTTGGCCTCGTTGTCGCGCAGGATGTGCTGCACGTGGGCCGGCTCGGTCACCAGGTACGGGCGGACCGTCCCGACGTTGAGCCGGACGACCTCGCCCTGCGCCGCGTCCGCCAGCGCGACGAGTTCGCGCAGCGGATCGCGCAGCAGGCCCGGCAGCATCCTCCACAGTGGTACGGTCCGCGCCGCCCGCCCGTGCGGGCCGTCGGCACTCCGGTCAGCCATGGCACCCCTGCACCTGCGGCTCCTCCCCGATCACAGTCACGCTCCGTTGTGACAGACCGTCCTCCGGACGGCTGCCTTACGTCACGATTCGGAGAGCATGCCATCACCCGTTCGGACCCGCCAGAGCCGTACGAGAATTTTGCTCATGGGAATGCTGATCCACGAAGGAATTCGTGTCGGGTGTCACTCCTGGAGCGAGCGCAGGTAACGCCACTCGGCGGCCACCGGGCGGTAGCCGAACCACTCGTTCACCGCGCGCATGGCGTCGTTGCCGGCGTCGTTGACGGTGAACGCCCGCCGGTAGCCGGCCGACCGGGCCGACCGCAGCGACACGTGCTTGACCAGCCGGGCCAGACCCCGGCCCCGCCACTCGGCCCGGGTACCCGTCATCCCCGACAGGTAGCGGTCGCCGCCGTCGGTCAGCGCGACGCTGAACGCCACCACCGCCCCGTCCGCCACGGCCACCGTGGTGAGGCCCCGGTCGAGGTCCGGCCGGTCCCAGTACGCGGCCCGCCAGTCGGCGTAGCTGATCTCGTCCATCCCCACGTCGCCCGGCTCGTCGGCGGCGGCGGCCAGGTCCGCCTCGTAGAGCGGGCGCGGATCGGGCAGGTCGGCGGCCGTGGTCAGCCGCACCCGGGGCGGCGGCGCGGGCGGCGTCGGCAACGTCGCCGCCAGGTCCAGGCGCAGGATCAGGTTGCGTCGGCCGGGCCGGTAGCCGCGCCCCTCGGCGAAGGAGAGGGACGCCGGCGCGTCGGCCACCCGCGCGTACGCCCGGCGCACGCCGAGCCCGGCGAGCCGCTCCTCGGCGGCGGCGAGCAGCGCCGACCCGACGCCCCGCCCCCGCCGCTCGGGGCGCACGACCAGGTTGACGAAGCCGAGCCCGGGCTCGGCGCTCTCGTGCAGCAGCCCCGTCCGGGCGACGCCGGCGATCCCGTCGCCCGTCTCGGCGACCAGCATCCCGAAGCGCTCCGCCGGCTTGCCGGTCGCCTGCCAGGCGAGCAACGCGGGCGTGACGACCAGGTGGGGTTCGGCGGCGCGGAGCAGGCCGGCCACCGGCGTCGCGTCGCGCCCCCCGGCGGCCCGGACGGTAGGGACCATGGCTGGGCAACCTACCGCAGCGGCCGGCGCGGCGGGGGGCGGCCGGCGGTGGAATCCGGGCGCGCCCGCACCGCCTGTGCCAGGCTCAGGGCATGGACGACAAGACCATCCTGAACCGGATCTCCGAGCTGGTCGACGAGGAGCACCGGCTGCGCGCCGACGCGCAGGCCAACGAGTCGGGCACCGACGACGACGCCCGCAACCGGCTGCGCGAGCTGGAGGAGTCCCTCGACCAGTGCTGGGACCTGCTGCGCCGGCGGCGGGCCGCCCGGCAGACCCACGGCGACCCGGACGCCCAGGGGCTGCGCCCCAAGCCCGAGGTCGAGCGCTACCTGCAGTGACGCGGGCCCCGGGCGGCCGGCGCCGGCCGCCCGGGGCACCCGGTCAGCGGATCCCCGCCTCCCGCAGCAGCAGCGCGGTCAGCGCCGCCGGGTCGGCCTCCCCCGCCGGCAGCCCCCGGGCCGCGAACCAGGTCGCCACCACCCGGACGTCGCGGGCCAGGAACTCCGGCCCCTGCGGGTTGGCCACCACGTCGACCACCTGCGGCAGGTCGATCAGCACCAGCCGCCCCGCGTGCACCAGCAGGTTGTACGGCGACAGGTCGCCGTGCGCGAGGCCGGCGCGGGCGAGCACCACCAGGGCGTCCACCATCTGGTTCCACAGGTCGCGCAGCTCAGCGGCCTCGGGCCGAAGCTGGGCCAGCCGGGGCGCGGCCAACCCCTCGGCCGGGTCCCCGAGGAACTCCAGCATCAGCTCCGTGCCGCGCAGCTGCACCGGGTAGGGGACGGAGATCGTGCCGTACCGGGTGCCGATCTCCCAGAGCCGGGCCAGCGCGTCGAACTCGGCCGCCGCCCACTGGCCGGCGATCATCTGCCGGCCGAACGCGGTCCGCCCGGCCATCGCCCGGTTCTCCCGGGACCGGCGGACCCGACGCCCCTCCAGATAGCCGGCGTCGCGGTGGAAGAGCCGGTGCTGGGCGTCCCGGTAGCGCTTGACGGCCAGCAGGCAGGACCGGTCGGTGCCGGGCACGGCCCGGCGCACCAGGTGGACGTCCGCCTCCTTGCCGGTCTTGAGCACACCGAGCTCGGTGTCCTTCGCGGCCAGTTCGGTGACCAGCCAGTCCGGGTGGGGCTGCGGGCCGTGCACGGCGGCGTCCCAGGAGGACCAGCGCTCCCCCGTGTCGGGATCCGGCTCGTCGTCGGGGTCGGCGGGGGCGGGCTCGGGGGCCCGGCCACGCTTCAGGAAGAGCGGTTCGTCGTCGTCGAAGCGGCGCTTGCCGCGGGTACGGCGCTCGCGCGCCGGAAGGTCGTGATCGCGCACTGCGGTGGTGATCCCTTGCTCGAGGCTGATGGAGGCAGGTGGATGTGACCTGCGAAGACGGCCATGACCGACCCCCTCTCCTCGACCGGGCGCACGCCCGGGTGCACGATGTGCCGACCATGTTCACGGCCCGGCGGCGCCGGGTCAACCGAATTACCCGAGCCGTCCCGACCCGCTCCGTCAGACCGGCAGCGACGAACGGGCGCGTCCCTGGTCGGGAAGGCGGTCGAGCAGCATGGAGTGGGCCGCCCGGGTGGCGGCGAGAGCCTCCGGCGCCAGCGCGACGACCAGCACGGCCTCGCCGGTGTCCGCGCCGCGCGCCAGCGGCCGGCCCTCCGGGTCGTAGACCGCGGCGCCACCGTTGAACCGCCACGGGTCCGCGCCGCCGACGGCGTTGGCGAACACCACGTACATCGTGTTGTCCAGCGCCCGGGCGGCGTAGTAGAGGTCGCGGCGGTGCTCGGAGCCGGCCAGGTAGCCGCTCGGGCACAGGTAGCCGTGCGCCCCGTCGGCCGCGGCGGCGCGGCCGTGCTCCGGGAAGCAGCCGTCGTAGCAGATGCCGAGCCCGAGCCGCCAGTCGTCGACGAGCAGGGTGGCGCCCCGGTCACCGGGGCTGAACAGCTCGCGTTCGCCGCTCCAGAGCTGCTGCTTGTCGTACCCGACGCGGACCACGCCGGCCCGGTCGACGACCAGGGACGAGATGGTCCGCCGCCCGTCCGGGTGCCGGACCGCGGCGCCGACCACCACGGCGGCGCCGCCGTCGCGGGCGGCCTCGCGCAGCGGGTCCAGCCGGGGGTCGGCGACGGTCGCCGTGGCGTCGGCCGCGACGTCGGTGCCGGCCGGGTCGGCCGCGAGCGTCGGCGGGTGGTACGCGGGCAGGAAGAGCTCCGGCAGCACGGTCACCCGGGCGCCCCGCTCCGTCGCCCGGCGCACCAGGCGGGCGGCGCTGGCCGCGTTGCCGGCCACGTCTCCGGGAACGGGTTCGGCCTGCACGGCCGCGACGGTCAGCGGGGCGGCGGGGACCGCGACGGCGGTGGGGAGTGGCATCACGCGCCGATCCTAGTGGGGCCGCCGAAGGCCCGATGATCATTCGCCTGCCACAACAAGCCGTACGTACGGTTTGCGTTACCTGGGGTCACCTGACACGATCGACCCGTGCCCAGGGTAAGTCAGGACCAGCTCGACGCTCGCCGGCAGGAGATCCTCGCCGCCGCGCGGGCGTGTTTCGCGCGGCACGGCTACGAGGGCGCCACCGTGCGTCGACTCGAAGAGGCCACCCGGCTGTCCCGGGGTGCGATCTTCCACCACTTCCGCGACAAGGACTCGCTCTTCCTCGCGGTCGCCGAGGACGACGCCGCCGCCATGGTGGAGACGGTCGCCCGCAACGGCCTGGTCCAGGTGATGCGCGACCTGCTGGCCGGCGCGGTCTCCCCCGACACCACCGGCTGGCTCGGCAGCCAGCTGGAGGTCTCCCGGCGGCTGCGGACCGACCCGGCGTTCGCCAAGCGGTGGGCGGAACGATCGGCGGCGGTTGCCGAGGCGACCCGCGAACGGCTGTCCCGGCAGCGGGAGGCGGGCGTGCTCCGCGAGGACGTGCCGATCGACGTGCTGGCCCAGTTCCTCGAACTGGCCTACGACGGCCTGGTGCTGCACCTCGCGATGGGACGCCCCGCCGGCGACCTCGACCCGGTGCTCGACCTGGTCGAGGAGGCGGTCCGCCGCCGCTGACCGGCCACCCGGGCACGGCGCTGGCGCGGGGTCGCCTCCCGGGGCGTCCGGCGCCCGCGCGGCTCGCCTCCCCCACGGCGTCCGGAGCCTCCACTGTTTACGTATCGGTCCGGTAACTCGCCCCTCGCGGCCGATCCGCCGTGGCGGGACTGCCCCACAATGGGGCCGCGATCCCCTCGCACGACAGGAGCAGCAGATGTCTGTCCTCGCCGCACCGGGTGACACCTGGGGCATTCCCGGTCCCGTCTTCCTCCGGGTCTACCTCCTCGCCGCCGCCGTGGTCGTCGTCGGCGCCATCGTCCACCGCGTCCGCGTCCTCGCCGGCCCGCCGGCCGGCGACGTCGGCCAGCTCGGCCCGCAACAGGTCGCCTACCTCAACGGCGGGGAGCAGTTGGCGGTCTGGGCCTCGCTCGGCGGGCTGCGGGGCAGCGGGGCGATCGGCGTACGACCGGACCGGCGGCTGACCACCGGCGGCCCCATGCCGGCCGGGACCACGCCGCTGGACCAGGCGATCCACCTCGCGGCCGGCCGGAACGCGACCACCCGCGAGCTGCGCCGCGACGAGTGGGTACGCCGGGCGCTCGACCAGCTCCGGACCAGCCTGGAGCAGCGCGGGCTCGCGCTGACGCAGGCGCGCCGGACGGCGCTGCGCCTGTGGTCGTTCCCGCTCACCCTCCTGCTGGCGGTCGGCGTGTTCCGGATCATCGCGGGCCTGCAGAACGACCGTCCGGTGGGTTGGCTCGTGCTGAGCCAGATCCCGCTGGTCGTGGTGTCCGTCCTGTTGCACCGGGTGCCGTGGCGGACCCGCGCCGCCACCCGGGCGCTGCGCGGCCTGCGACAGCAGCACACCTACCTCGCGCCCGCGTCCACCCCCGCCTACGCCACCTACGGCGCGGCGGGCGCCGCGATGGGGGTGGCGTTGTTCGGCGCCGCGTCACTGTGGGCGATGGACCCCGGCTTCGCCGAGCAGGCCGAGATCCAGCGGCAGGCGGCGAGCGGCGGTGGAGGCTCCTCCGGCTGCGGTGGCGGCAGCTCGTGCGGCGGCGGCGGGGGCGGCGGCTGCGGGGGCGGCTGCGGAGGCGGGTGCGGGGGATGACCGGCCCGCGCGGGGTGGGCATCGGCTGGCGACCGGAGATCGCCGGTTTCGTCGCCGACCTGCCCGGGCTGCGCTTCGTGGAGGTGGTCGCGGAGGGCGTCACCGCGACCGGGCCGCTGCCCGCCGGGCTCGCCGAGCTGCGCGAACGCGGCGTGACCGTCGTGCCGCACGGCGTCCGGCTCTCCCTCGGCGGCGCGGAGCCGGTCGACCCGGCCCGGCTCGCCCACCTGGCCGCGGTGGCGGAGCTGGTCGAGGCGCCACTGGTCAGCGAGCACATCGCGTTCGTCCGGGCCGGCGGCGTAGAGGCCGGCCACCTGCTGCCGCTGCCGCGCAGCCGGGAGGCGGTCGACGCGGTCTGCGCCAACGTCGCCCGCGCGCAGGCCGAGCTGCCGGCGCCGATCGCGCTGGAGCCGATCGCCGCCCTGTTCGACTGGCCCGACGACGAGCTCGACGAGGCCGACTTCCTGACCGAGATCCTGGACCGCACCGGCGCGTTCCTGCTGCTCGACGTCGCCAACGTGTACGCCAACGCCCGCAACCGGGGCGGCGACCCGGTCGCGCTGCTCGACCGGCTGCCGCTGGACCGGATCGCCTACCTGCACGTGGCGGGCGGCGCCGACCACGGCGGCTTCTACCACGACACCCACACCGACCCGGTGCCCCCGGCGGTGCTCGACCTGCTGCGCGAGCTGTGCGCCCGGCACCGGCCGCCGGCGCTGCTGCTGGAACGCGACGGCCACTATCCGCCCGCGGCCACGCTCCGCGCCGAGCTGGACGCCCTCGCCGCCGCCTCCAGGTTCCCGGCGGTCACGTGAACGGCGACCTGGCCGCCCGGCAGGCGGAACTGGTGGCGGCGCTGGTCGCCGACGGCCCGCCCCCACCCGGCTTCGACCCGGCCGCGCTCGCCGCCGCCCGGGCCGCCCTGCTGCGCAAGCGGGCCGGGGACGTGGCCCGGCACTGGCCGCTGCTCGCGGCCGGCCTCGGCACGGACTGGCCGGCGACCTTCGCCCGGTGGGCGGCGGGGCGGCCGACCGCCGGCTCCCTGCGCGACGGCTGGGACCTGGCCCGTGACCTGCGCGACCGGGGCTCGCTGCCGCCGCTGGGCGCGGAGGAGTTGGCCGCCCGGGAGGCCACCGACCGCTACGACGGGCACGGGCCGCCGCAGCCCCGCCGCCTGCCGGGCTGGGGGCGCGCCGGCGGAGCCGTCGCGGTCCAGCTCGCCGGTCGGGTACGCCTGCTGCGCCCCGCCCGCCGCTGACCCGGCCCACCGCCCCCGGCTGGCGCATCCGCCCGGGTACGGCAGGATCGACGGCATGGATCTCGGACTGACCGACCGGGTGTACGTACTGACCGGTGCCTCCCGCGGCCTGGGCTACGCGACCGCGGAGTGCCTCGTCGCCGACGGCGCCCGCGTGGTGCTCTCCGCCCGGGACGCCGACGCGGTGGCTGCCGCCGCCCAGCGCCTCGGCGGGCCGGAGCGGGCCGTCGGCCTGACCGCCGACCTGGCCGACCCGGAGACACCGCAGCGGCTGGTGGGGGCGGCCCGCGAGCACTTCGGGCGCCTCGACGGGGCGCTGATCTCGGTGGGCGGGCCGCCACCGGGCAGCGCCGCGTCGGTCACCGACGAGCAGTGGCGCCGATCCTTCGAAACGGTCTTCCTGGGCACCGTCCGCACGGTGCGTACGGTCGCCGCCGCCCTGGGCGAGGGCGACGGCGGCGCGATCGGGCTGGTCCTGTCGACCTCGGCACGTTCGCCGGTGCCCGGCCTGGGCATCTCCAACGGCCTGCGGCCCGGCCTGGTCGGGATGGCCAAGGACGTCGCCGACGAGTACGGGCCCCGGGGCGTACGGATGGTCGGCCTGCTGCCCGGGCGGATCATGACGGACCGCAACGTCGAACTGTTCGCCGCCACGGGCGACCCCGAGCGGGCCCGCGCGGAGGCCGAGGCGGGCATCCCGCTGCGCCGCATCGGCGCGCCGGCGGAGTTCGGCCGGGTGGCCGCGTTCGTGCTCTCCCCCGCCGCGAGCTACCTCACCGGGGTCACCGTGCCGGTCGACGGTGGCGCCCTGCGGAGCCTGTAATGGTTCCGTCCCCCGGCGGACCGGTCGGGGCCGGGGGCACCGGACGGGCTGGCCGACCCGAACCGACACCCGCCCCCGGGGACGCCGCGCACCGGTATCCGCGGCCCACGCGGGAGGAACTCGCCGCAGCGGCGGACCGCACCATCCCCGACCTCGTCACGCCCGGGCTGGACGTGCTCTTCGTCGGGATCAACCCGGGCCTGTGGTCGGCCGCGACCGGGTGGCACTTCGCGCGGCCCGGCAACCGGTTCTGGCCGGCGCTGCACCGGGGCGGCTTCACGCCCCGGTTGCTGCACCCCGCCGAGCAGGACGAGCTGCCCGGCCTCGGGCTGGGCATCACCAACATCGTCGCGCGGGCCAGCGCCCGGGCCGACGAGCTGACCGCCGCCGAACTGGTCGAGGGGGCGGAGATCCTCACCGGCAAGGTCGAGCGGTACGGCCCCCGGTGGGTCGCCGTGGTCGGGGTGACCGCGTACCGGATCGGGTTCGCCCGGCCGAAGGCGACGTTCGGCCCGCAGCCGGAGCCGATCGCCGGCGCCCGGCTCTGGGTGCTGCCCAACCCCAGCGGCCTGAACGCGCACTTCACCCCCGAGACCCTCGGCGCGGCGTTCGGCGAGCTACGGGCGGCGGTCGTCGCCACCGGCTGAGGCGTCAGTTGGCCGCGGCCGGCGGCATCGCCTCGTCGGCGACGTAGGACCGCAGCGGCAGACTCACCGGCTCGGGGCCGGTCGCGTCCACGTACGGGGTCGGCGAGTCGGCGACCGCGAACTGGGTGCGGTAGAGCTCGGCGTAGAGCCCACCCACGGCGACCAACTCCTCGTGCCGGCCCCGCTCGACGATCCGACCCTCGTCGAGGACCAGGATCTGGTCGGCGTCGCGGACGGTGGAGAGCCGGTGCGCGATCACCAGCGCCGTACGCCCGGTCAGCGCCACCGACAGCGCCCGCTGCACCGCCGCCTCACTCTCCGAGTCGAGGTGCGCGGTCGCCTCGTCGAGGATCACGATCGACGGAGCCTTGAGCAGCAGCCGGGCGATGGCGATGCGCTGCTTCTCGCCGCCGGAGAAGCGGTAGCCGCGCTCGCCGACGGTGGTGTCCAGCCCGTCCGGCAGGGACCGCACCAGGTCGGCGACCTGCGCGCCGGCCAGCGCCGCCCAGATCTCGTCGTCGGTGGCGTCCGGCTTGGCGTAGCGCAGGTTCTCGGCGATGGTCTCGTGGAACAGGTGCGAATCCTGGGTCACCACGCCGATCTCGTCGCGCAGCGAGCCGAAGGTGGCGTCGCGGACGTCGACCCCGCCGACCAGCACCTGCCCGTCGGTGACGTCGTAGACCCGGGAGATCAGCATGGACAGCGTCGACTTGCCGGCGCCGGAGGGCCCGACCAGCGCCACCATCTGCCCCGGCTCGACGGCGAACGAGACGCCCTTGAGCACCGGCTCGTTGACCGTACGGTCCAGCGCGGCGACCTCCTCCAGCGAGGCCAGCGAGATCTCCGCGGCGCTGGGGTAGCGGAACCGCACGTCGCGGAACTCGACCCGGCCGCTGCCCCGGGGCACCGCGACCGCGTCGGGCTTCTCCTCGATGGCCGGCTTCAGGTCGAGCACCTCGAAGACCCGGTCGAAGGAGACCAGCGCGCTCATCACGTCCACCCGGACGTTGGACAGCGCGGTCAGCGGGCCGTAGAGGCGGGTGAGCAGCAACGCGAGGGTGACCACGGTGCCGGCGCTGACGTTGCCGGTGACCGCGAGCCAGCCACCGAGGCCGTAGGTGAGCGCCTGGGCCAACGAGGCGACGAGCAGCATCGCGACGAAGAACGTCCGCGAGTACATCGCGGACTGGATGCCGATGTCGCGGACCCGCTCGGCCCGCCCGGCGAACCGGCGCGCCTCCACCTCGGGCCGGCCGAAGAGCTTCACCAGCAGCGCCCCCGAGACGCCGAAGCGCTCGGTCATCGTCGCGTTCATCTTCGCGTCGAGGTTGTAGGACTCCCGGGTGATCTCGGCGAGCCGCTTGCCGACCCGGCGGGCCGGGATGATGAAGACCGGCAGCAGCACCAGCGACAGCACGGTGATCTGCCAGGAGAGGGTGAACATCACGGCGGCGGTGAGCACCAGCTGGATGACGTTGCTGACCACGCCGGACAGCGTCGACGTGAACGCCCGCTGGGCGCCGAGCACGTCGTTGTTGAGCCGGCTGACCAGGGCGCCGGTCTGGGTGCGGGTGAAGAACTGCAGCGGCATCCGCTGGACGTGGTCGTAGACCCGGGTGCGCAGGTCGAGGATGATGCCCTCGCCGATGCGGGCCGAATACCACCGCTGGGCCAGGGAGAGCAGCGCGTCGGCCACGGCGAGCGCGGCGATGACCAGGGCCAGCCGCACCACCAGGTCGCCGGCCCCCGAGCCGCCCCGGCTGATCGCGTCGATCACGTCGCCGGCGAGCACCGGGGTGGCGACCCCGATGATCGCGGCCAGCACCACGGTCACCAGGAAGACGACGATGTCGCGGCGGTAGGGCCGCGCGAACGCCACGATCCGGCTGGCCACGCCGCGCTTGAGCCGGTGCGTGGAGATCTCGTCGCGGCTGCGCATCGACCGGAGCATGCTCCAACCGGCCATGCCGCCGCCGGACATCGGGTTGGACACGTTCACCTCCGGGTCGTCGGGTCGACCGCACCGTCAGGTCGATTCTCCCGACGACTCTGACAACCTCGGCCGTAACCCGGATCTTCCCGAACGGTCCTTACTATTCTCCCCGCCCGGCGAGATCGCGCAGCCGACGCGTCTGCGCCTCGCGCTCGGCCCGCTGCTGCTCCGCGGCGGACCGGCCGGCGGCGCCGGCCAGCAGCGCCTTGATCTCCACCACGGCGTCCCGGTTGTTGGCCAGCAGACCCGCGGTCAGGTCGCGCACCGCGGCGTCGAGGTCGGCGTTCGGCACGACCAGGGTGGCCAGGCCGATCCGGTCCGCCTCGGCGGCGTCCATCCGCCGGCCGGTGGCGCAGATCTCCAGCGCGCGGGAGTAGCCGACGAGGTCGACCAGGCGCTTGGTGCCGGCGAGGTCCGGCACCAGGCCGAGCGTCACCTCGGCCATGGAGAACTTCGCGTCCTCGGCGAGCACCCGCAGGTCACAGGCGAGCGCCAGCTGGAAGCCGGCGCCGATCGCGTGGCCCTGCACGGCGGCGACGGAGACGATGTCGGGCCGGTGCAACCAGGTGAAGCCGCCCTGCAACTCCGCGATGCGGTCCGCGCACTCCTGCTCGGGCAGGGTGGCGAGCTCGGTGAACGAGCCCGGCCCGGAGGCGCCGGCCACCGTCAGGTCGAGGCCGGCGGAGAACGCCCGCCCCTCGCCACGGACGACCACGACGCGGACGTCGCCGGGCAGATCGCGCGCGAAGTCGCTCATCGCGCGCCACATCGCCGGGGTCTGGGCGTTGAGCACGTCGGGCCGACACAACGTGACCGTCGCGACCGGCCCTTCGTATTCCAGCCGAACCCCGGTCGCCTCGGCGGTCACCGGACGACCCGGGGCGCGGCGCTGGTGGACGACGCTGGGGGGCGGGTCACGCCTTCTTGCGGCGCCGGGCGCCGCCGCGCTGCCGCAGCTGCACCCCGGACTCGGTGAGCACCCGGTGGATGAACCCGTAGGAACGGCCGGTCGAGGCCGCGAGCGCGCGGATGCTCTCACCCGAGGTGTACCGCTTTACCAGGTCCTTGGCGAGCGTCTGACGCTCGGCTCCGACGATCCGGCGACCCTTCTCAGTGCTGGTGGCTGTGCCAGTGGCTGCCATGCTGTGTCCTCACGTCCCAGACTGTGCGGTTCGGATACGGTCCCACCTATTAGACCGCCTCGAACGATCATGCGCCAGATATCAACTCTTCGCCAACCGACACGCTATGCGTTGTCATCTTCCCGATAGAGTGATCCTCCCGACGGGGCCGGGGTCGACCGCACCGTGCCCGCGCGGCGCCGACGGCACTCACTCCGTACCCTGCGTGACGTGACGGACCTCCTCGACACTGCCGCCGGCGCGGCGGTGGTCTTCGCCGCCACCAACATCGACGACATCGTCGTCCTGACGCTGTTCTTCGTCGCCGCCCGCGGCACCGGCCGCCCCCGCACCTGGCAGATCGTGGCCGGGCAGTACCTGGGCATCGGCGCGCTCGCCCTGGCCAGCACGGTGGTCGCGGCCGGGCTGCTGGTGGTGCCCGATCCGTGGACCGGGCTGCTCGGGCTGCTGCCGATCGCCCTCGGCGTGCGCGCGCTGCTCGACCGGGAAGCCGACGAGGCCCCGACGGTGGTGGGCTCCACGCTGGGGGTGGCCGCGGTGACGATCGCCAACGGCGCGGACAACATCGCCGTCTACGTGCCGGTGTTCCGCGCCCTCGGGCCGGCCGACAGCGTGGTGTTCCTGCTGGTCTTCGTGGTGCTCGTCGCGCTGTGGTGCGCGGCGGGAGCCTGGCTGGGGGGCCACCCGCGGGTGGTGCGGGCCGTCGGCCGCGCCGGCCACTGGCTCGTCCCGGCCGTGTTCGTCGCCATCGGCGTGGTCATCCTGGCCACCTCGGGCGTGCTCCCCCACCTGCTCGGCCTGGTGCGCTGACCGGGCCGGACGGGTCAAGCCAGCTCGACGAGTTCGAGCAGGTCGTCGCTCCAGGCGTCCTCGTCGCCGTCGGGGAGCAGGATGGCGCGGTCCGGCTTGAGCGCCATGACCGCGCCGGGGTCGTGGGTGACCAGCACGATCGCGCCCGGGTAGCGGGCGATGGCGTCGAGCACCTGCTCGCGGCTGACCGGGTCGAGGTTGTTCGTCGGCTCGTCGAGCAGCAGCACGTTCGCCCCGGAGCAGACCAGGGTGGCCAGCGCCAGCCGGGTCTTCTCGCCGCCGGAGAGCACTCCGGCCGGCTTGTCCACGTCGTCGCCGGAGAACAGGAACGCGCCGAGGATCTTCCGCAGGTCGGTGTCGGTCTGCTCGATGGCGGCGCTGCGCATGTGCTCCAGGACCGTGCGGTCCACGTCGAGCGTCTCGTGCTCCTGCGCGTAGTAGCCGAGCCGCAGGCCGTGGCCGGCGTGCACCTCGCCGGTGTCCGGCTCCAGCAGGCCGCCGAGCATCCGCAGCAGGGTGGTCTTGCCGGCGCCGTTGAGGCCCAGGATGGCCACCCGGGAGCCCCGGTCCACCGCCACGTTCACGTCGGTGAAGATCTCCAGCGAGCCGTACGACTTCGACAGGCCGGTCGCGGTGAGCGGGGTCTTGCCGCACGGGGCCGGGCTCGGGAAGCGCACCTTCGCCACCTTGTCGGCGACGCGTACCTCCTCCAGGCCGGCGATCAGCTTCTCGGCCCGCCGGGCCATGTTCTGCGCGGCGACGGTCTTGGTGGCCTTGGCCCGCATCTTGTCGGCCTGCGCCATCAGCGCGCCGGCCTTCTTCTCGGCGTTGGCCCGCTCCCGGCGGCGGCGCCGCTCGTCGGTCTCGCGGGCCTCCAGGTACGCCTTCCAGCCGAGGTTGTAGACGTCGACGACGGAGCGGGTGGCGTCGAGGAACCAGACCTTGTTGACCACCGACTCCAGCAGCGAGCCGTCGTGGGAGATCACGATCAGGCCGCCCTTGTGGTTGGCGAGGAAGCCGCGCAGCCAGGTGATCGAGTCGGCGTCGAGGTGGTTGGTCGGCTCGTCGAGCAGCAGGATGCCGCCGCCGTTCTCGCCGGCGTCCCGGAACAGGATCCGGGCCAGCTCGATGCGGCGGCGCTGGCCGCCGGAGAGGGTGCCGATGGTCTGGGCGAGCGCCCGGTCCGGCAGCCCGAGGTTGGCGCAGATCCGGGCGGCCTCGGCCTCGGCGGCGTACCCGCCGAGGGAGGCGAACTGGTCCTCCAGCGCGCCGTAGCGGCGGACCAGCCGGTCGTCGGCGCCGTCGGCGAGCTTGGCCTCGATCTCCTTCATCTGGGCCATCAGCACGTCCAGGCCCCGGGCGGAGAGCACCCGGTCGCGGCCGGTGACCTCCAGGTCGCCGGTCCGCGGGTCCTGCGGGAGGTAGCCGATGGCGCTGCGCCGCTCGATCTGCCCGGCGTAGGGCTGACCCTCACCGGCGAGCACCTTGAGCGTGGTGGTCTTGCCGGCGCCGTTGCGGCCGACCAGGCCGATCCGGTCACCCGGCTGCACCCGCAGCGTGGTGTCGGACAGCAGGATCCGGGCGCCGGCACGAAGCTCCAGGCCGGTGGCAGTGATCATGTCGGAGGACTCGCTCTCGGGGTCTGGAAGGGCTGACTCAGGGCACGCGAAAGCGCCGGCGGGCACGAGGCCCGTCGGCGCGGGGCGGTTCAGCCTTCGCAGAGCAGCACGTGGCAAGTGTACCGGGCGTCGCCCGAGCGCCCCGCCGGATTACCGACCAAGATCATCGGGTACCGAAACGCCGTCCGGACCCGGTCCGGTACCGCAACCACCAAAACGGACCAAAACGGTGATCGGGGTAGACATGGAGCTGAACGAGAACGCACGGATCGACACCAGCCAGGTGGACGACCGGCGAGGATCCGGCGGGGGCGGCGGGCTGGGCGGCATACCCATCCCGATCGGCGGCGGCCGGGGCGGCATCGTCGGCCTCGTCATCGCCGTGCTGGTGGCCCTCGTCGGTGGCGGCTTCGGCCTGAACGCCGCCACCAACGGCGGCGGGGACCCGCAGGGCGACAACACGTCACTGGAGCAGAAGTGCTCGGCCGACGACGCGCTCCAGCAGCTCGACTGCCGCAACGCGCTCTACGTCAACTCCATCCAGGCGTACTGGCAGAAGGCGCTGCCCGAGGCGTTCGGCGAGCAGTACCGCCCGTCCCGGACGGTGTTCTTCAGCCAGGGCGTCAACACCGCCTGCGGGCAGGCCGACTCCGGCGTCGGCCCGTTCTACTGCCCCGCCGACGACCTGGTCTACATCGACCTCACCTTCTACCGGGTGCTCGCCCAGCAGCTCGGGGCCTCCGGCGAATTCGCCCAGCCGTACGTGCTCGCCCACGAGTACGGCCACCACGTGCAGGACCTGCTCGGCACCGAGGCCCAGATGCGCCGCCAGCAGCAGCGCGACCCGGACAACGCCAACGCGCTCTCGGTCAGGCTGGAACTGCAGGCCGACTGCTACGCCGGCGCCTGGGCGAAGAACGCCACCGGCACCGCCGACGCCAGTGGCCAGAAGATCTTCACCAGCATCAGCGAGCAGGACATCCGGCAGGCCGTCGACACCGCCGAGAAGATCGGCGACGACGCCATCTCCGAGCGGGCGAACCGGCCGGTGAACCCCGACGAGTTCACCCACGGCTCGTCCGAGCAGCGCAGGCAATGGTTCAGCCGCGGTTACGAGACCGGCGACCCGAAGTCCTGCGACACCTTCAGCGGGGCGGTGTGAGGTCAGCGGGCGGGGCGGCCGACCGCCTCCCCCGGACAGGCGTGGTACGGGCCCGGTCGTTGCGGAGACCGGGCCCGTACCGTGTGCGGCGTGGCAGCGGTGTTCAGACCCGCTGCCAGAGCGCCGGCACGTTGGGCGGCTCCCAACCCGGCTGCGCCGTGTGCCCCTGCAGGCAGCGGTAGGACACCCCGGCGTAGCTCACCGTCGCGCCGGCGGCGTACGCGGCGCCCGCCTGCCAGGTCGTCCCGCCGGGCGGGGTGCCGGTCGAGGTGGGCGTGGGGGTCGGCTCGGGGCCGCCGGTGGTGACCAGCGTCAGCCCGTACGCCGTCAGGATCGCGTTGACCGGCTGGAAGTACATCGTCCCGCCGGTGCTGCAGTTGCCGGAGCCGCCCGAGGTGACTCCCTGGGCCTGGCTGCCGGAGAGCCACGAACCACCGGAGTCGCCCGGCTCGGCGCAGGCGTTGCTCCGGGTGAGCCCGGTCACCGTGCCCTCCGGGTAGGTCACCGAGGCGTTCTTCTGCTGGATGGTGCCGCAGCGCCACCCGGTGGTGGAACCGGACCGGCAGACCGCCGCCCCCACGGCGGCCTCGACGCTGCCCGCCACCGCCACCGTCCCGCCCCGGTAGTCGTTCACCAGCCCGCGCGGGGTGTTCCCGGCGTCCACCTGCACCCAGGCGTAGTCCCGGCCGGGGAACGTGGAGCCGCGCACGGTGCCGCCCGGTTGCGAGGTGCGGGCCCCGGCCCGGCCGCAGTGTCCGGCGGTGACGAAACCTCCGTTCACCGAGAACCCGATCGAGCACCGGCTGCTGCCGGTGTAGTAGGCGTTGCCGCCGATCACGTCGGCGTACGGCTTCGGGTCCTCCGTGCTGGCCTGCACCCGCAGCACCCCGGCCGGCACCCCGGCGGCGGCGGCGAAGGACCGGGCCGCGGGCACCGCGCCGTCCCGGGCGAGCACCACGACGGCGTTGCCGGGAAGATCGGCGTACCAGCCGACGACGGCGGGCGGCGCGGCGGTGGCCCTGCGGTTGAGCCGGTCGACCGCCCCGTCCAGGGCACGCTCGGTGTGCCTCACCGGGACCGGGACCGCGCCGAGGCCACGGACCGCGTCGGCGTCGGCGGCACTGATGACGCCGACCGACACCGTGGCGCCCGGCTCCGTGACCCAGGTGCCGCCGTAGCGGGCGCCGAGGGTGGCGCGCAGCACCTGCTGGACCCGAGCGGCCCGGTCGTCGACGTCGAGACGGGCACGGGCCTGGGCCGGGGTGAGCCGCAGGTCCCGTTGCAGGGCGGCGAACATCTCGGGGGCCACGCCGTCGGGAGCGTCGACCGGGGCGGCGGGCACGCGGTCGGGATCGGCGCTGGCCTGGGCGGCCAGGGCCACGGTGAGCACCAGCGCGACGGCACTCAGGGTAGTTGCCGCCACGGTGGCTGTTCGTCGGAGCATGGGGGTCTCCTCGGGGTCAGGACGATGTGGAGGGTCGCAGCGACCGGGTGCGAGCAGGCACGCAGTGCCGCGTGGCAGCCGCCCTGCCGGTGCGCTACTGGAGAGACAACAATTGTTGTTAACTCTGTTGCCATTACCGTAGGTTAGACATCCGACGCCGTCAATACAGGTGTCGATCGATCAGATCCGACCCTTGTCAACACAGGGAGCTGCCTGTGTCCCCGTCGCGCCCGCCCGACCCGCCCGCCCGCCGGGCTCCGTCCGTCCGATCACGACCGGCCGCCGCCGGTCCACCGTCGGCGCTGCCCCGGCACGACCTGGCGGCACCCGCCCCGGACGACGTGCCGTTCGCCGTCGGCACCTTCGACGAGATCGGGCCGCTGTCCCGCGCCGACTTTCCGCACCGGCACACCTTCTACGAGCTGGTGTACGTGACCCACGGCCGTGCCTCGCACGTCATCGACCTCGACGCCCATCCCGTCCGGCCGCCGCACCTGTTCGTCGTCACGCCCGGCCAGGTGCACCACTGGCAGGACCAGCGTGACCTGCGCGGGCACGTGCTGCTCTGCGCGGCCGAGTTCCTGCTCACCTTCCCGGCAGACCGCGCCGCGCTGCACCGCTCGCGCCACCGCTCCTGGCGCCCCCGCGACGCCGCCCAGGCCCAGCGGATCGCCACCCTGCTGCGCTGGGCGACCGCCGAGTACCGCCGGGGCGGACCGGAGCGCGGTGGCACCCTGCGGGCCTACCTGCACCTCCTGCTCACCGAAGTGCTCCGGTCCCGCCCCACGGGCCCGACCCCCGACCCGCTCCCCGAGCCCACCACCCGCAACCGCCGGGCCGCCGCGATCGCCCGCCGCTTCGAGGAACTGCTCGCCGAGCCGGACCTCGTCGGCGAGCCACCCCGCGCATACGCCCGCCGGATCGGGGTGTCGGTGCGCCACCTCAACGACGCGGTGCCCCTGGCCACCGGCACCACCCCCGCCCGGCTGATCCGCCGAGCCCGGGTGCTGGAGGCGAAACGACTGCTCGCCCGGACCGACCTCACCGTGGCCGCGATCGCCGACCGGCTCCGCTTCGCCGACCCCGCCTACTTCTGCCGGTTCTTCCGCCGCGAGGTCGGCGACTCCCCCGGCGCGTTCCGCCGGCACGGCGGAAAACACCACGACCACGCTCTCCCGCACATCGACGCACCCTGACACCTGTCAATAGCGTCGGGTCGACAGCCGCCGACCCCCTGGACGATCCGCGAGTCCACCGTCGGCGAGGAGAGTTACACGATCATCGAGGGGAGGGAGCGGCGTTTCCTCCCGGCCCTGAACGGCCGGGTTCCACGCCGCAACTCTGATGAACAGTGCAGCCAGCGACAAAGAGCCACGCGCCCCCCGTCCCCGCAGCGGTGTGACACGCAAGAGCGTGTTGAGGGCGGCGGCACTGGCCCTGCCCGCCCCGTTCCTCGCCGCCGGAATCGCGCAGGCCGTGGGCGCGGAGGCGGCCGCCACGGGGTCGGCGCCGCCCCTCACGCCCTACTGCGACGACGGCGACGACCTGACGCCGGATCAGATGGAGGGCCCCTACTTCAAGCCGAACTCACCACGGCGTACCTCGCTCGTCGAGGCCGGCACGATCGGCACCCGGCTCACCGTCACCGGCCACGTCTTCGGGCTGGACTGCCGGCCGGTTCCCGACGTGCTGCTGGACTTCTGGCAGGCGGACGCCAACGGCGGCTACGACAACACCGGATACCGGCTGCGCGGGCACCAGTTCACCGACGCCTCGGGCGCGTACCGCCTCAGCACGATCCTGCCGGGGCTCTATCCGGGACGGACCCGGCACATCCACGTCAAGGCGCAGGCGCCGAACCGGCCGGTGCTCACCACCCAGCTGTACTTCCCCGGCGACCCCCGCAACAACACCGACCCGATCTTCGACCCCGCCCTGCTGATGACGGTGCGGACGGTGGACGGCGGCCGCGAGGCCAGCTTCGACTTCGTCCTCAACGTGACCTCGGCCCCCACCCCCACCCCGACCGGCAGCGCACCCGGCGGGACCTGGGCACCCGGCACCGCGTACCCGGCCGGCGCCCGGGTGACCTACGGCGGCATCGCGTACCGCTGCCTCCAGGCACACACCGCCCAGCCCGGCTGGGAGCCGCCGCACACCCCGGCGCTCTGGGCCCGGGACTGACGCGGGACCGCGGACGCACCGGCGGCCCGGCCGCTCGTGGACCGGGGTGGGCGGCCGGCCGCCCCGGGCCGGCGCCCCGGGCACGAGCCGGCGGCCCCGGCGAACCGGCCCGCGCCCCGGTCCGACACCAGGGCGCGGGCCGACGCCCGGCGAACCGGCCCACAGGCGCGGCCCGCCACACTGGTCGTCGCCGAGGATCAGGCCGTGGCGCGGAACGCGGCCACCCGCTCACCGAGCTGCTCCACCTGGTGCAGCCCGTCGCGGAGCAGGTCGAGGGCGTCCCCGGGCCGCCCCCACTGCTCCAGCAGGTCCGCCAGCAGCAGAACCACCGCGGCCAACTCCCGGCGCCGCCCGGCCGCCCGATAGCCGGCGGCCGCCGCCCGCAGGTGCCGCTCGGCGTCAACCTGCTCCCCGGCATCGGCCCGCAGCAGGCCGCGCACCCGGTCGGCGCGCGCCGCCACCACCGCGTCGCCGGCCGGATCGACGGCGTCGCACAGCAGCGCCGCCGCGCGCTCCGGCTGGCCCAGCGCGTGGTGGACCTCGGCCAACTCCACCCCGACCTCCCGGGCCAGCGCCCGCTGCCCGGCGACCGTCAACGCCGTGTGCGCGGTCGCCAGGTCGGCGAGGGCAGCCGCCAGGTCGCCGGCCGCCCGGCGCCCCTGCCCCCGGGCCCGGTGGCAGCACGCCAACTGCACCCCCATGGCGACCTGCCGGGCCGCCTGGCGGGCCTGCTCCGCGGCGACGTCGGCCTCCGCCGTCCGTCCCGAGGCGAGCAACGCGTCCGCGACCGTCAGGTGCATCCCCGCGACCCGCGCCGGCGCGGGCAGCACCGCCAGGGCCAGGGCCTGTCCGGCGGCCTCCGCCGCCGCCTCCTCGTCGCCCAGTGCCACGTGGCAGAGCACCAGTTCCGCGTACAGGGTCAGCAGGGTCGACGGATCCGGCCACCCGTCCCGCACCAGCGCGTCCCGCGCCTCGGCGAGCAGGAAGCCGGCGTACCGGGGATCACCGGTGTGGCGCAGCACCGCGGCGCGCCTGGCCGCCGCCTCGGCCCGGACGTGCGGCGGCGCCCCCGCCAGCAGCGCCTCCGCCCGGTCCACCTCGGCCGACGCGGCGTCGGGATCGTCGCGGAACAGCGCGACGCCGGCCAGACCGAGCCGGGCCCGGGCGGCCAGCACCGGCTCGTCCAGGTCGGCGGCGACCGCCGCCACCTCCCGGCAGACGGCAGCCCTCTCGTCGGTGGACCCGGCCAGGTCCGCCCCGACCAGCCGGAGCCGCAGGCGCACCACCTCGGCCGGCGAGCGGCCGGTGGCCAGGTCCGCCGGAGTCACCCCGAGCCGCTCGGCGAAGTGGGCGACGGCATCGGCGGAGGGCATCCGGCGACCACCCTCCACGGCGGACACGTAGGCCGCGGTGTACCGGGGCTCGGCCAGGGCACGCTGGGTGAGCCCTCGTGCCGTCCGCAGCCGCTGGAGACGTGCGCCCAGCTCCCCCACCGGGTCGCCCGCCACGACAGGCTCCGGCGGGCTCACGACAGGCGCTCCGCCGCACGCAGGCCACGACGCAGCACCGCGGTCGCCGCGTCGCGCTCCGCCCCGGCCAGCAACAGCTCGGCGAGATGGCGGCAGGTGATCACCACGTCCCCCATCAGGCCGGCCCGCTCGTACCGGTCGACGGCCCGCAGCAGCAGCCGCCGCGCCTGGTCGTGGTCGCCCTGCGCGGCCCGCACCAGCCCACGCACCCGGTCGGCCTCGGCCATGATCTCCCGGTGGTCGCAGGCCGCCGCCGTACGGGCGGCCTCCTCGGCCAGCGCACCCGCCTCGTCCAGGACGCCCTCCCGGCGGCGCGCCTCGGCCAGCTCCAGCGTCGCCCCGGCGTGGTCGAGCACCGCGCCGACGCCGCCCAGCATCTCCCGGGCCCGCCGCAACTCCGGCCCCGCCTCCCCCGGCCGCCCGGCCCGCAGCAACACGTAGCCACGGGCCCAGTGACACAGGGCGATCTCCCGGGTGAGCCCCAGCTCGGCGTAACGGCGGCCGGCCTCCCGCAGGTGCCGGTCCGCCTCGTCCAGCTCGCCGTCGCGGCGCAGCTGCCCGGCGACGGCGTGGAACTGCGCCACCCACTCCTGGTTGGTCACCCGGTCGAGCAGGGCAGCCGCCTCCCGCTCCAGCCGCCGCGCCCGGTCCCGCCAGCTCAGTTCGAGGAACGTGTACATCAGGGCGTTGGTCAACCGCAGCTCGGCGTCGGCGTCCACCGGCGGCGCCGCCCGCAGGGCCCGCAGGCCGCCCTCCAGGATCGCCACCGCCCGCGGCGCGTCCCCCGTGACCAGCAGGCAGTACGCCTGCCGGGCCAGCACCGCCGCGCGCAGCGCCGGGCACCCGTCGGGGAGCGTCGCCGCCAACTCGTCGTACCGGGCGGCGGCGTCCTCGGTCGACCCGCGGTGCAGTTGCGCCTCCGCCAGGTGGTACGCGGCCCAGCCAGCCAGTTCGGGCAGTCGGTAGTGGTCCGCCCGACGGCGGATCCCGGTCAGCGCCCGCTCGGCGGCGTCCAACCGGCCGGCGGAGAGGTCCCGCCGGGCCGACGCCTGCTCGGCGGCGAGCCGGGTGGCGGCGTCGGCCGGCCGGCCGTACCGCAGGTCGTCCACCGGCAGCCCGAGCCGGTCCGCGAAGTAGGCCAGCGCCTCGGGGCTGGGCACCCGGACGCCCGACTCCACGGCGCCCAGGAACGCGCGGGTGTAACGGGAGCCGACGACCTGTTGCTGGGTCAGGCCCTGGGCGACGCGCAGCCGCCGGATCCGGTGGCCCAGGCTCTCCACGACCAGTTCGTCGCCGGGAGCACCGCCCCCGCCACCGACCACGACGACGTCGGCCGCGGCCGTCTCCGCCATCCCGGCTCCTTCCCGACCATCGCGCCCAGCCTAGTGCGTCCACCATTGCTCGACGCCGACCGATATGGGACAGGTCCGCACCGGCGCCAGCCGTCCACCCGGGAGACCCCGGCTCGGCGGGGGCACGGACCTACGAAGCGGAAAGCGGGATCACAGAGATTCTCCGAGACGGTCGCGGACCAGGATCCGGACCGCGCGGGCCGCCGCGATCGCGCCGACCAGCACGGCGTGCCGGGGCTCGGGCACGTCCAGCAGCCGCTCCGCGCGCAGCGCCGCCAGCGGGGCGAGCCGCCGGTCGGCCAGCACGGTGTCCACCGCCCGCCGGTCGCCGCCGCAGACCAGCGCGCTCAGCGACGACGCCTCCGGCAACAGCAGCCGTACGGCCAGCTCGGTCGCGTCGCCCAGCGCCGCCTTCGCCTGGTTGTCGCGCCGCCGGGCGAAGCGCTGCTGGGACCACCCCCCGGCGGCGGTGCGGCCCTGCACGTACCGGGTGTCCACCTTCGACACCGTCAGCTCCTCGCCCGCCGCGACGCCCACCGCCACCGCGCCCTTGCGGACCAGCAGCAGGCCGATCCGGCGAGGCGTGGCCGCGGCGGCCACGAAACCGGGCACGTCCGGGGTGGCCGGCGCGCCGGGCGGGTTGTGCAGCTCGGCGGTCGCGCCGTCCGGGGCGGCGAGCAGCAAGCCGTGCGGCTGGACGGTGGTGGTGGGCGCGCCGTGCCGGTCGGCGAAGCCCTCGACCCAGCGGGCGACGCGGCCCGGGGCCACCTCGACCCACCGACCGCCACCTACTGCCGGCCTGCCGACCACGGCAACCTCCCCTGTGCTGGTCGCGTCGAGACGCGGATGGGTTCAGCCACGGAGCAGCCGCCACGTGGCCAGCGCGGTCTCGGCCGCTCCGGCCGGGGCCCGCGCCGTGGTCCAGTCTGCGATGACGCCCGTGAGGGCGCCGGCGAGGTAGGCGGCGTGGACGTCCACCGGCACGTCGTTGACGCCGGGGGGACGCGCCCGCACCTCGAAACTCCTCCGCAGTTCCGCGGCCAGCCGGTCCCGCAGGCCCGCAGCGAAGCGGGCGCTGCCGTGCGGGGACAGCATCCGACGGTAGAGGACCGCGTTGGCGGCGACGGTGTCGAAGAGGTCGCGCAGCGGCTGCGGCGCCTCGTCGCGCGGAGCGTCCAGCGGGCAGAGCGCCGCGGCGCGCGCCACCTGGGCGATCGCCTCCTCCATCGCGTCTGTGACGAGCGCGTCCAGGTCGGGAAAGTGGAGGTACGTGGTCGCGCGGTTGACCCCGGCCCGCTTGGCGACCTCGGCGATCGTGATGTCGCCCAGCTCCCGCTCGGCGGCCAGTTCCAGGACGGCGGCCCGGAGTCGGGCTCGTGTCCGTCGCGCCCGCGGGTCGGAGGAGTTCATCGGGTCACTATACGACAGCCGTCGCTTACGCGACACGTGTCGTGTAGCGTGCGGGGTATGCGGATCGAGGTGTGGGCAGACGTCGTCTGCGCGTGGGCGTACATCGCCAAGCGGCGCCTGGAACGGGCGCTGGCGTCCTGGGAGGGCGAACCGGTCGAGGTCGTCTGGCGGCCGTTCCGGATCGACCCCTCCGCCCCCGTCCCGGCCGAGCCGCTGGCGGACGTGCTGCGTGACCCGATGGTGGACGCCGCACTCCAGCGGTGCGCACCGGACCTGACGCCCGGCGAGAACCGGGAACGCGTCTCCCAGCTCGCGCAGGCCGAGGGGATCGGTCCGCGCTGGGGCGCCGGCTGGCGGGCCAACAGCCACGACGCCCACCGCCTGATCGCCCTCGCCCACTCCGCCGGCGCGCGACTGCAGGACGCGGTGGCGGAAGAGGTGATGCGCGCGCACTTCGTCGAGGCGCGGGACATCAGCCGCCCGGAGGTGCTGGCCGAGGTGGCCCGGACGGCGGGCTTCCCCGAGGGAGGCGCGCTGCTGGCCGACGGCGGCGGCGAGGCCGTCGTCCGGGAGCTGGTCCTGCGGGGCAGGGCCGCGGGCGTGGCGACGTCACCGACGTTCGTCGCGAACGGGATGGCACTGCGGGGCGCTCAGCCCCCGGAGGTGATCCACGACTTCCTGTCCGGGGCCGCACGGGTCAGCCCCCGACAACTCCCCGAGGAGGTCGAACGCCTCCGCCACGCCGAGGCGCTGCTGGACCTGGGCGATCCCCTGGGTGCCCTCACCCTGCTCCAGCCCCTGCTCGACGCTTACGGCGACGACCGCGGCACCAGGCTGCTCGCCGCCCGGGCATACTTCCACTCCGCCCAGCTCACCCGGGCCCTGCGGATGCTGGAGCCGCTCGCGGCGGCGGCGCCGGACGACTCGTACGTGCAGTTGCTGCTCGGGCGCACCCTGCAGCGACAGGGGGACGCCCGGCGCGCCGCCGTCCACCTGCGCCTGGCGGCGGCCATGTCCCCCGGCTACGCCGCCTGACCCGGGGCGCCGTCGTCCGCGGCCTTCATCGGGGCAGCACCATGGCGATCGCCAGGGCCGCGATGAGGACGCTGGAGACCAACGCCGTGACGCGCCGACCGCGTGGCCCGGCCAACGCCCGGCCGACGAGGGTGCCCCCACCGGCGATCAGCAACTGCCAGCTGGCCGAGGCGACGAAGGCCCCCGCCACGAAGAGCAGCGCCTCGGCCGCGCCCGGGTCCGCGCCACCCTGCCGCCCGAGGACGAGGGCGGCGAAGTAGACCACCGTCGCCGGATTGAACAGGGTCAGCGCGAGCACGCCGGCGAAGGCCCGGGCCGGGGTGTCCAGGCCCCGGCGGGCCTCGGCGGGGACCGCCGGCGCGGTGCGGGGGCGCAGGGCACGCCAGGCGCCGTGGCCGGCGAGGGCGAGCAGCACGACCGCGGCGACCAGCCGCATTGGCCCGGCGACCGGGGCGAGCAGGCCGGCGACCGCGGCCCCGCCGAGGGCCGCCGCGGCGGCGTAGAGCCCGTCCGCGGCGGCCACTCCGAGCGCTGCGGCGGCGCCGACCCGGAACGACGTGCGGGCGCTGAGCCCGAGGATGAGGATCGCGATCGCACCGACCGGGACGGCGACGCCGTAGCCGGCGATCAGACCGGCCAGGAACGCGCCGGTCACGACGGCGGGCGGCGGGCCGAGACGCGACCGGGCACCGTCCGCTGTCGCCGCCCGGCGGTGGCCGCGGCAACGGGGAGGCTCAGCACCGGGTACGTCTCGATCACGCCCCGATCCTGCTTACCCACCCCACCCGCCGCCACCCATTTCCCGGCGCGTGGCCGGCTGCGACGAACGCCGGCCGTGGGCGTCAGGCCAGCCGGTGCGCCGCGACCGTGTTCGAGCAGTCGGCGATGGTGGTGGGCTCCGAGACGTTGAGGGCGTCCAACCGGGACCACCCGTTGACTCCGGTGGTGGTGTTACGGAGGTAGATCCAGAGCGCGTTGGTGTAGGTGGCGCAGTGGACGTCGATCCCCTGACTCGGGTAGCCGAGCCCGCGACTGCCGCAGTCGATGTGTGGATAGGCCCGGATGTTGGTCCCGTTCCCGAACGAGATGGCGCCCCCGCTGTACAGATCCGGGTGGGTGCCGTGCCCGCTGCAGTGCGCGCTGGCCGGGCTGGCGGGCAGCAACGCCAACGCCGAGCCACCCGTGACGAGCGCCAGCGCGGACGCGATGGAGAGCAACCGAGATCGCATGTGCCGTCTCCTTCAGATAGATGGTGACAACTATCGATAGAGGATGGCACGCGGATCGCACCGTGGTGTCGGCTCCGCCCGAACGCGGCAGGGTGGAAGAGAATGCGTCCCCGCACGCCCGGGGCCGTCCGCGGCTGGGCGACGCCCTCGCCGTCGTCGGCGGGCTGGCTGCCGTCGTCCGTCGACAGGAACGCGTCGAGCGCGCCGCCCGGGAGGGGCGGCGCGCTCGACGGGGACCGACGCTGGGCCGGGTCAGACGTTGAAGCCGAGGGAGCGGAGCTGGTCGCGCCCCTCGTCGGTGATCTTGTCGGGGCCCCACGGCGGGAGCCACACCCAGTTGATCCGGATGTCGTCGACCAGGCCGCCGCCGGGGCCGGTGGTCAGCGCCTGGCGGGCCTGGTCCTCGATCACGTCGGTCAGCGGGCAGGCCGCCGACGTCAGCGTCATGTCCAGCGTGGCGACGTTGTCGTCGCCGACGTGCACCCCGTACACCAGGCCGAGGTCGACCACGTTGATGCCCAGCTCGGGGTCGACGACGTCCTTCATCGCCTCCTCGATGTCGGCGACGGCGGCCCGGGCACCCGCGGCCTTGCCGCCGTCACCCGCGGCCGGCGCGGTGGCGTCCGCGGCCGGCGCCGCCGTGCCCTCGGCCGCCGGCGTCGCCGCGGTGGCGGTGTCCTCGCTACTCATGCCTTAACCTCCGAAGGGCTCACGCCCACGCCGGCGCGTGCCGCGGCGTCCTTGAACGCCATCCATGGCAACAGCGCGCACTTCACCCGGGCGGGGTAGCGGGCGACGCCCGCGAACGCGACCCCGTCACCGAGCACGTCCTCGTCCGGCGTGACCTGACCACGGCCGGACATCAACTCCACGAACGCCTCGTGCACCTGGAACGCCTCACCCGCGCCCCGCCCGACCAGCAGCTCGTGCAACACGCTCGCCGACGCCTGGCTGATCGAGCAGCCCATGCCGTCGTACGAGACGTCGTGCAGCACGTCGCCGTCGGTCGCCACCCGGACCGTGACCTCGTCGCCGCAGGTCGGGTTGACGTGGTGCGCCTCGGCGACCCGGGCGCCCGGGTCGCCCGCGTCGCGCAGGCCACGGCCGTGCGGGTGCTTGTAGTGGTCCAGGATGATCTCCTGGTAAAGAGATTCAAGCTGCATCAGGCTGAACTCCCGTCGATCCGCGGGCTCCTGCGTCGCCGCTCACTCGAACACCTTCCGCGCCTGCTCCAGGCCCGCCACCAGGGCGTCGATCTCCTCGGTGGTGGTGTAGAGGTAGAACGACGCCCGCGTCATGGCCGGCACGCCGAACCGGGTGCACACCGGCCGGGCACAGTGGTGGCCCACCCGCACCTGCACGCCGAGCGAGTCGAGCACCTGCCCGACGTCGTGCGGGTGGATGTCGCCGAGGGCGAACGAGATGGTGCCGCCCCGGCCCACCGGCACGGTCGGCCCGAAGATCCGCAGGCCGCGCACCGTGGCGAGGGCGTCCAGCGCGTACGCCGTCAGCTCCTTCTCGTGCCACTGGATGGCCCGCATCCCGATGCCCGTGAGGTAGTCGACGGCAGCGCCGAGCGCGACCGCCTCGGCGATCGGCGGGGTGCCCGCCTCGAACCGGGCCGGCGGCGCCGCGAACGTCGAGCGCGCCATCGACACCGTCTCGATCATCGACCCTCCGCCGAGCACCGGCGGCATCGCCGCCAGCAGCTCGGCCCGGCCCCAGAGCACCCCGATGCCGGTCGGGCCGCACATCTTGTGCCCGGTGAACACGACGAAGTCGGCGTCGTAGTCGACCACGTCCATCGGCATGTGCGGCACCGACTGGGAGCAGTCGAGCAGCAGCAGCGCCCCCACCTCGCGGACCCGCTCGGTGATCCGCGCGGTGGCGTTGACGGTGCCGAGGATGTTGGACATGTGCACCAGCGAGACGATCTTCGTCCGCTCGGTGACCAGGTCCGCCAGCCCCGACTCGTCCAGGCGCCCCTGGTCGGTGACCGGGAACCAGCGCAGCGTCGCGCCGGTCCGCTCGCAGAGCAGCTGCCACGGGACGATGTTCGAGTGGTGCTCCATCTCGGAGATCACCACCTCGTCACCGGGGCCGAGCCGGAACCGCGGGTCGGCGTCGGGCCGCAGCGAGGCGTTGGAGAAGGCGTACGCGACGATGTTGATCGCCTCGGTGGAGTTCTTGGTGAACACCACCTCGTCCGGGCTCGGCGCGTTGACGAACGCGGCGACCTTCGCCCGGGCGCCCTCGTACGCCTCGGTGGCCTCCGTGCCCAGCGTGTGCACCGAGCGGGAGACGTTGGCGTTGTGCATCGCGTAGTGCTCGGCGAGCACGTCGAGCACCTGCCGCGGCTTGTGCGAGGTGTTGGCGCTGTCGAGATAGACCAGCCGGTGCCCGTTGACCTCCCGGTCGAGGATCGGGAAGTCGGCGCGCACCTTCGCCACGTCGTAACGCGGCACGTCGTCGTACTGCGGCATCCCCGGCGGGATCGCGATGGTAGTCATGTCGACCGGCCCACCCATTCTCCGAGAGGAATCAGGCCCGCGCCGAACCGGCCCCGGCGACGTACCGCTCGTAGCCCTCTTCCTCGAGCTTGTCGGCCAGCTCCGGGCCGCCCTGCTCGACGATCCGGCCGGCCACGAACACGTGCACGAAGTCCGGCTTGATGTAGCGCAGGATCCGGGTGTAGTGGGTGATCAGCAGCAGGCCGGTGTCGCCGGTGTCGCGGACCCGGTTCACGCCCTCGCTGACCACGCGCAGCGCGTCGACGTCGAGGCCGGAGTCGGTCTCGTCGAGGATGGCCATCTTCGGCTTGAGCAGCTCCAGCTGCACGATCTCGTGCCGCTTCTTCTCACCGCCGGAGAAGCCCTCGTTGACGTTGCGCTGGGCGAACGCCGGGTCCATCTGGAGGCGCTCCATGGCCCCGCGCAGCTCGCCGCCCCAGGTGCGCAGCTTCGGCGCCTCGCCGTCGATGGCGGTCTTGGCGGTACGCAGGAAGTTCGCCACCGAGACGCCGGGCACCTCGACCGGGTACTGCATGGCCAGGAAGAGGCCGGCGCGGGCCCGCTCGTCGACGGACATGGCCAGCACGTCCTCGCCGTCGAGGGTCACCGAGCCGCCGGTGATCTCGTACTTGGGGTGGCCGGCGATCGAGTAGGCCAGGGTGGACTTGCCGGAGCCGTTCGGCCCCATGATCGCGTGGGTCTCGCCCGAGCGGACGGTCAGGTCGACACCGGCCAGGATCGGCTTGAGCTCACCCTCGGGCAGCTTGACCGACACCTTCAGGTCGCGGATCTCCAGGGTGCTCATTATCGGGTCACTCCATTGCTCGGCGTGAGGCTGACGTAGATGTCGCCGTCGCGGACTTCGACGGGATAGACGGGAACGGGTTCGGTGGCGGGCAGCCCGGTCGGCTCGCCGGTCCTCAGGTCGAAACGGGAACCGTGCAGCCAACATTCCAGCGTGCAGCCGGAGACCTCCCCCTCGGAGAGGGCGACCGCGGCGTGCGAGCACTCGTCGTAGACGGCGTAGAAGGCGTCGTCCTCGCCGTGCACGATCGCGATCTGCGTGCCGTCGACGTCCGCGGCGATCGCGGTGCCCTTCGGCACGTCCTCGGTCGAGCAGATCTTGATCATCAGGCGCCGGCCTTGCTCAGCCGGGCCTCGATCGCGTCGCCGAGCCGCTCGCGCAGCTCCTCGACCGGGATCTTGTTGATCAGCTCGGCGAAGAAGCCGCGGACCACCAGGCGCCGCGCCTCGGCCTCCGGGATGCCCCGGGCCATCAGGTAGAACAGCTGCTCGTCGTCGAAGCGGCCGGTCGCGCTCGCGTGGCCGGCGCCGGCGATCTCGCCGGTCTCGATCTCCAGGTTGGGTACGGAGTCCGCCCGCGCGCCGTCGGTCAGCAGCAGGTTCCGGTTGATCTCGTACGTTTCGGTGCCGGTCGCCTCGGCACGGATCAGCACGTCGCCCACCCAGACGGTACGCGCGCTCTCGCCCTGCAGGGCGCCCCGGTAGCCGACGTAGCTGCGGCAGTCCGGCACGCTGTGGTCGACCAGCTGGCGGTGCTCCAGGTGCTGCCCGGAGTCGGCGAAGTAGAGGCCGTACAGCTCGGCCTCGCCGCCCCGGTCGGTGTACTCCACCGAGGTGTACTGCCGGACCAGGTCGCCACCGAGGGAGACCTGGACGTGGACCACCCTGGCGTCCCGACCCAGCTTCACCTTCAGGTGCTGGGCCTGGACGGCGTCGTCGGCCCAGTCGGCGACGGTGACCAGGGTCAGCTTCGCCCCGTCGGCCACCGCCACCTCGACGTTGTCGGCCAGCGTCGCCGAACCGGCGTGCTCCAGCACCAGGGTCACCTCGGCGAACCGGCCGACCTCGACGAAGGTGTGCCCGAAGGCGACACCCTCGGCGCCGTCGCCGACCACCCGCAGGGTCACCGGGTCGGCGACCACGGCGTCGCGGGCGACCTGGACCAGCAGCGCCTGCCCGGCCCCGCCGTAGGCCAGCGCGCTGACCCGGTCGACGGGGGTGAGCACGCTGCCCACCCGGGGGTCGTCGGAGCCGATCCGCTCGACGGTCACGCCCTCGGGCAGGTCGCCGTACTCGTGGCGGACCGTGCCGGTGGCGGCCTGCGCCCCGCCCACCAGCCCGCGCAGCCGCTTGAGCGGGGTGAAGCGCCACTCCTCCTCCAGGCCCGTGAGGGCCGGGAAGTCGGCGACGTCGTACGAGCGGAGCGCCTGCGACTTGGTGCTGGGCGGCGCGGAAGCCTGGGTAGTCATCTCTTCCTTGGTCTGTTTCGCGACGACGGTGTCATTGATCGGAGGGTGGGCCCGGGTTCGCGCGACTCGGCCAGCGGGTCGGGCTTCGCGCGATCCCGACGGGTCACCGGTCGGCGTCAGCCGACCGCGCCCTCCATCTGCAGCTCGATCAGGCGGTTGAGCTCCAGGGCGTACTCCATCGGGAGTTCCTTGGCGATCGGCTCGATGAAGCCGCGCACGATCATCGCCATCGCCTCGTCCTCGCTCAGGCCCCGGCTCATCAGGTAGAAGAGCTGGTCCTCGCTGACCTTGGAGACGGTGGCCTCGTGCCCCATCGACACGTCGTCCTCACGAATGTCGACGTACGGGTAGGTGTCGGAGCGGGAGATGGTGTCGACGAGCAGCGCGTCGCACTTGACCGTGCTGCGGCTGTTGGTCGAGCCCTCCAGCACCTGCACCAGGCCGCGGTACGAGGTGCGGCCGCCGCCCCGGGCGATCGACTTGGAGACGATGGTGGAGGAGGTGTGCGGCGCGGCGTGCACCATCTTGGCGCCGGCGTCCTGGTGCTGGCCCTCGCCGGCCATGGCCACCGAGAGCACCTCGCCCTTGGCGTGCTCGCCGGTCATGTAGACCGCCGGGTACTTCATGGTGACCTTGGAGCCGATGTTGCCGTCGATCCACTCCATGGTCGCGCCCTCGTGGCACACGGCGCGCTTGGTGACCAGGTTGTAGACGTTGTTCGACCAGTTCTGGATGGTCGTGTAGCGGCACCGGGCGTTCTTCTTGACGATGATCTCCACCACGGCGCTGTGCAGCGAGTCCGAGGAGTAGATCGGCGCGGTGCAGCCCTCGACGTAGTGCACGTACGCACCCTCGTCGACGATGATCAGCGTCCGCTCGAACTGGCCCATGTTCTCCGTGTTGATCCGGAAGTAGGCCTGCAGCGGGATCTCCACGTGCACGCCCTTCGGCACGTAGATGAACGAGCCGCCGGACCAGACGGAGGTGTTCAGCGCGGCGAACTTGTTGTCGCCGACCGGGATGACCGTGCCGAAGTACTCCTTGAACAGGTCCTCGTGCTCTTTGAGGGCGGTGTCGGTGTCGAGGAAGACGACACCCTGCTCCTCCAGGTCCTCACGGATCTTGTGGTAGACGACCTCGGACTCGTACTGCGCCGCGACGCCCGCGATCAGCCGCTGCTTCTCCGCCTCGGGGATGCCCAGCTTGTCGTAGGTGTTCTTGATGTCCTCGGGCAGGTCCTCCCAGCTGGTGGCCTGCTTCTCGGTGGACCGGACGAAGTACTTGATGTTGTCGAAGTCGATCCCGGTGAGGTCGGCGCCCCAGGCCGGCATGGGCTTGCGGTCGAACAGCCGCAGGCCCTTCAGCCGCAGGTCGAGCATCCAGGCCGGCTCGTTCTTCTTGGCCGAGATGTCCCGCACCACCGCCTCGTTGAGGCCGCGCTGGGCGACCGCCCCGGCGACGTCGGGGTCGGCCCAGCCGTACTCGTATCGACCCAGGGCGGCGAGCTGCTCTTCCTGGGTCAGGGGCTGGACGATCTGCTCGGTCATCTATCTGTCCTCACAGTGGTGACGGTCTTACCGGACTGGGCGCGCCCCGGCTGGGCGGGAATGTGCGTGGTGCACACCCCGTCGCCGTGCGCGATGGTGGCCAGGCGCTGCACGTGGGTGCCGACCAGGCGGGAGATCACCGCGGTCTCGGCCTCGCACAGCTGGGGGAACTCGGCGGCCACGTGCGCCACCGGGCAGTGGTGCTGACAGAGCTGGCCGCCGGAGGCGATCGTGGACGCGTTGGCAGCGTAGCCCTCGGCGGTCAGGGCCCCGGCGAGCGCCTCGGCCCGCGCGAGGGGGTCGTCGCCGGCGTCCTCCATGGCGGCCCGGCAGCGGGCCTCCAGGGCGGCGACCTGGTCGGCGGCGAACGCCTCGACCGCCTCGGCGCCGCCGTTGCGCGCGATCCAGCGCAGCGCGGCGGTGGCCATGTTGTCGTAGTGGTGGGTGCCGCAGCGGCCCCGGGCCGCGTCGGTCAGCAGGAACACCTTCGCCGGGCGGCCCCGGCCCCGGTGACCGCGGACCGTCTGGTCGCGGGCGACCACGTCACCGTCGGCGAGCATCGCGTCGAGGTGCCGCCGGATCGCGGCCGGGCTGAGCCCGAGCGCCGAGCCGAGCTGCGCGGCGGTGGTCGCCCCCCGCTCCAGCAACAGGTGGGTGACCCGGTCCCGGGTGGAAAGGTCGCTGGCGGACACGGGCTGACCGGCGGCCGGGGCGGCCGCCGGCTGGTGCCCGGAGAGCGCCGCCGCGTTTTTCACAACGCCCACGTTACGTAATTCGTCGGGGGGCCGCAAACCCGGGTCCCGGTGATCCGAACCACCGCGCCGGCGGAGCCGCACGAACCTCGATCACTACGGTGCGTAGGATTTGCGCCGTGACTCCATCCGTCCGGTTCCCGGTCTCCACCGCCCTGCTGCGCCGCCTCGCGCTCGCCTCGATCATCGCGAACGTGGGCATCGTCGTCACCGGCGGGGCGGTCCGGCTCACCCAGTCCGGCCTCGGCTGCCCCACCTGGCCCCGGTGCACGGACGAGTCGTACGTGGCAACCGCCGAGATGGGCATCAACGGGGCGATCGAGTTCGGCAACCGCCTGCTCACCTTCGCGGTCGGCGTCATCGCGCTGGCGGTGCTGGTGGCCGTGCTGCTGCAACGCCCCCGCCGCCGCGAACTGCTCCCCCTCGCGGTCGCCGTGCTCTTCGGCATCCCGGCCCAGGCGGTCGTCGGCGGCATCACCGTGCTCACCGACCTCAACCCGTGGGTGGTGGGCCTGCACTTCCTCGCCTCGATGCTCGTGATCGCGGCCGCGTACGCGCTGTGGCGGCGGATCAAGGACCCGGCCGGCCCGGCGGTGGCCGTGGTGCCGGCGCCGCTGCGGACCCTGGCGGTGATCACCACCGTGGCCAGCGCGGCGGTGCTGGTGATCGGCACCTGGGTGACCGGCAGCGGCCCGCACGCGGGCGACCACGGCGCGGCCCGCAACGGCCTCGACCCGGAGGCGATCTCCCAGGTGCACGCCGACAGCGTCTTCCTGCTGATCGGCCTCTCCGTGGCGCTGGTCTTCGCGTTCCGCGCGGTCGGCGCGGCACGGGCCGCACGGGCCGCCCTGGTGCTGGTCGCGGTGGAGCTGGGTCAGGGCCTGATCGGCTTCGTGCAGTACTTCACCAACCTGCCTGCGCTGCTGGTCGGCGCGCACATGCTCGGCTCCTGCCTGGTGCTGCTGGCCACCCTCTCGGTCCAGTGGGCCACCCGCGAACGCCGTCCCGTCGCGCCGGCCCCGGACCCCTCCCCCGCCGAGGACGCCGTCCCCGTCGCCGCCTGACGGGCGTCAGGCGGCGACCGACGGCGACGTCCGCCGACGGCGGGCGGGACGAGCCGCACGGTGCGGACCCTGGCGGCCCGGGCACCGGGCGGTCCGCACGGTGGCGACCGCCCGGCGTCGGGTCAGCGTGGCGGGCGGCCCAGGTGGGTCAGGATCGCGCCGGCCAGGCGGTCGGCGGCGCCCTCGGCGTACCCGAGGAACAGCGACGGCTCGGTGAGCTCCAACTCGACCAGGATCGAGGCGCCGTCCGGGCCGGGGATCAGGTCGACCCGGGCGTAGAGCAGCCGCTCCGGCCCGCCGGGCACCGCCGCGAGGGCTTGTTCCGCCACCGCCAGCTGCTCCGGGGTGGCCGTCCGTGGCGTGATCTCCTCGGGCTTGTAGAGCCCCTCCACGCCCAGGTCCGGCCCGGTGAGCATGGGGCCCTTGCGGATCGCGTGACTGTACGCCAGGCCGTCCGGGCCGGCCAGGAAAAGCAGCGCCGTCTCACCGGCGGTGTCGACGGCGGCCAGGTACGGCTGGACCATGGTCACGCGGCCGGCCGCCGCGAGCCGCCGCACGTGCGCGACGGCCAGTTCCCGGTGCTCCGGATCGGCCAGGTCGTACCGGCCGGTGTCCTGGCTGCCCGCGCTGATCGACGGTTTGAGCACGTACTCGCCGGAGTCGGCGGGCGGCTGCCAGCTCTCTCCCGGCTCCACCCAGGTCGTGGGGACGGTCGGCACGCCCGCGGCGGAGAGCTCGGCGAGGTACCGCTTGTCGGTGTTCCAGCGGACCACGTCGGCCGGGTTGGCCAGGGCGGGGACGGCGGCCGCCCAGGCGACGAACTCGTCGCGGCGGGGCATGTAGTCCCACGGCGAGCGGAGCACGGCCAGGTCGTAGCCGGCCCAGTCGGCGGTGGGGTCGTCCCAGACCACCGGTTCGGCGGTCACGCCGCGGCGCGCGAGCGGGTCGAGCACCAGCCGGTCGTCGGCCTCGAGGGTGGGCAGTTCGGCACAGGTGATGAGAGCGACCCGGGGTTCCCCCCGGGTCGACTGGTGGTGGGTGGTCAATTTATGTCAACGGGCCATCGAGCGCCGGGCCATCGACCGCCAGAGGTCGTTGCTCGGGCGCATCTGGTCCATGAGTTCACGCTCCCAGGCGTTCTCGACGGTGACGCCCGCCTTCGCGCAGGCCTGCCGCGCGACGACGGTGTCGTCCGCGAACTGGTCGCCCCACACCCCGTCCTCGCCCACGAGGACGATGCGTGCGCCGCGCTTGCCGACGTACTCGATGACCGCCTTCGCCCCGCCGTGTCCGGCGGCGAACGACTTGATGCCCGCGACCAGGCCCTGGGGGGCCTGTTCGGCGGTCTGATCGGCCGTCAGCGTCGTATCGGAACCATCTGCCATGACGCGAAGCGTAAGCAGACTTCCATCCGGCCGGGCGAGAACCATGAAGCTTTTGTGATGCCAATTACCACGAGGTTTAAGGAAGACCACAGGTGAATCGCCCGATTTTATCCGGACTTACCACCGCAAAGCTCCGCCGCAAATCGGGCCTGCCTGGGGCATGCCGAACCGTTCGGACGATGCCCACGCTGTCACGGATGTAACAAGAAACCCGGACAAGGCATACACGATGCTGATTTTCCCGCACGGTGCTCCCCGCACCCGGCGCGCCGCCAGCGCACGCACTCGCCGGTCGGGGCGCGCGGTGACCGCCCGGGGTCAGATCAGCGCGTCGAGCGCGACGGCGGCGAAGAGGATCGTCAGGTAGGTCGTCGACCAGTGGAACAGCCGCATCGGCTTGACGGCCTGGCCCCGCGAGACCGACCGGGCCAGCCGGTGCGCCTCCACCAGGAAGATGCCGCCGACCACCAGGGTGGGCACGCCGTAGATCGCGCTCATCCCCAGCGGCCACACCGCCAGCGAGGAGGCCACGGTGAGCCACGCGAAAATGATGATCTCGGCGTTGACCCGACGGGCGGAGGCCACCACCGGCAGCATCGGGATGCCGGCCCGGGCGTAGTCGTCCTTGTACTTCATCGCCAGCGGGTAGAAGTGCGGCATCTGCCAGAAGAAGACCACCGCGAACAGCGCCCACGCGGCGGGCGCCAGCGACCCGGTCACCGCCGCCCAGCCGATCAGCACCGGCGCCGCCCCGCAGGCGCCGCCCCAGAACGTGTTCGCCGTCGTGGTGCGCTTGAGCCAGAGGGTGTAGACGAGGTCGTAGTAGGCGATCGCGGCCAGGGTGAGGCCGGCCGCCAGCAGGTTGGTGAACGCCGCCATCAGCGCGACCGACACCACCGCCAGCACCAGCCCGAAGATCAGCGCGTTGCGCGGCGACACGGTGTGCGCCGGCAGCGGGCGGCGCTTGGTGCGCCGCATCAACTCGTCGATGTCCCGGTCGATGTAGCAGTTGATGACGCTGGCCGCGCCCGCGGCGAGCGAGCCGCCGACCAGCACCACGGCCATCAGCCAGAGCGACGGCATGCCGCCGTCCGCGAGCATCATCGCCGGCACGGTGGTGACCAGGAGCAGCTCCACGATCCGCGGCTTGGTCAGCGTCACGTACGCCGAGAGCACCGCGCGGACGTCGCGGCGACCGGCCGCCGGGGCCTCCGCCGCCGCGCGCACCGGCGGCTGCCCGGCAGAGTTGCTGACGGGGCGCTCGGTGATCATGCTCACGGATTGCCACCTTCCGGCGTCGGCAGGGGGGGTCGGATCGGTCGGACCCGGCTCGGGCCACACACCGCACCACAGACTACGCGCTGTCGTTTTGGCTGCCCGGGCGACCCGACAACGGTGCGGGCCGTCACACCGCCGATCGAACCACCGATCCTCCCGGACGCGCACGGACCTGCATGCAGAGATCCCCGGGCGGACGTTTAGGACCGCTCGATAGGGTCATCGCTGAGGGTTCCGCCCATCTGCCGAGGAGCACAACCATCGTGGCTGCCAACCGACCCGAGCACCCCGCACTGAACTGGTCCGACCTCGACCGCCGGGCCGTCGACACCGTCCGCGTGCTGGCCATGGACGCCGTGGAGAAATCCGGCAACGGCCACCCGGGCACCGCGATGAGCCTCGCGCCCGCTGCCTACCTGCTCTTCAACCGGGTCATGCGGCACAACCCGGCCGACCCGAACTGGCCCGGCCGGGACCGCTTCGTGCTCTCGGCGGGCCACTCCAGCCTCACCCTCTACATCCAGCTCTTCCTCGCCGGCTACCCGCTCAGCCTCGACGACCTCAAGTCGCTGCGGCAGTGGGGCTCGCTCACCCCGGGCCACCCCGAGCACGGCCACACCCCGGGCGTCGAGACCACCACCGGCCCGCTCGGCCAGGGCCTCGGCAACGCGGTCGGCATGGCGATGGCGGCCCGCCGCGAGCGTGGCCTGTTCGACCCGGAGGGCGAGCCGGGCGCCTCGGTCTTCGACCACGACATCTGGTGCATCGCCTCCGACGGCGACATCGAGGAGGGCATCAGCCACGAGGCCAGCGCGCTCGCCGGGCACCAGCAGCTCGGCAACCTCACGGTGATCTACGACGACAACGAGATCTCGATCGAGGACGACACCCGGATCGCCATGAGCGAGGACGTCGCGGCCCGCTACGAGGCGTACGGCTGGCACGTGCAGACGGTCGACTGGCGCACCGGCGACGCCGACCAGGGCGACTACCACGAGGACGTGGAGGCCCTGCACCGGGCGCTGCTGGCGGCGAAGGCCGAGACCGGCCGCCCCTCCTTCATCGCGCTGCGCACCATCATCGGCTGGCCCGCGCCCAACAAGAAGAACACCGGCAAGATCCACGGCTCCGCGCTCGGCGGCGACGAGGTGGCCGCCACCAAGCAGATCCTCGGCTTCGACCCGGCGCAGTCCTTCGAGGTCGACGAGAAGGTGCTCGCGCACGCCCGCCTGGTGATGGAGCGGGGCGCCCGCGCCCAGCAGGAGTGGACCGCGGCGTTCGACGGCTGGTCGAAGGCCAACCCGGAGCGCCGGGCGCTCTACGACCGGATGGCCGGCCGGGCGCTGCCGGACGGCTGGGCCGAGGCCCTGCCCGAGTTCCCGGCCGACGCCAAGGGCATCGCCACCCGGGCCGCCTCCGGCAAGGTCCTGGCGGCGCTCGCCCCGGTGCTGCCCGAGCTGTGGGGCGGCTCGGCCGACCTGGCCGAGAGCAACAACACCACCATGAAGGGCGAGCCGTCCTTCATCCCGGCCGCCTGGGCCACCAAGGAGTTCCCGGGCCACGAGTACGGCCGCACGCTGCACTTCGGCATCCGCGAGCACGCCATGGGCGCGATCCTCAACGGCATCGCCCTGCACGGCGGCACCCGCCCGTACGGCGGCACCTTCCTGGTGTTCAGCGACTACATGCGCCCCTCCGTGCGGCTCGCCGCGCTGATGAAGCTGCCGGTGGTCTACGTCTGGACGCACGACTCGATCGGCCTCGGCGAGGACGGCCCCACCCACCAGCCGGTCGAGCACCTGACCGCGCTGCGCGCCATCCCCGGCCTGGACGTGGTCCGCCCGGCCGACGCCAACGAGACCGCCTGGGCCTGGCGGTGCGCGCTGGAGCACACCGACCGGCCGACCGCGCTGGCGCTCAGCCGCCAGGCGCTGCCGACCTTCGACCGGTCGACGCTGGCCGGCGCCGAGGGCGTGGCGAAGGGCGGCTACGTACTCGCCGAGGCGTCCACCGGCAAGCCGCAGGTGATCCTCGTCGGCACCGGTTCCGAGGTGCAGCTCTGCCTGACCGCGCGGGAGCGGCTGGAGGCCGACGGCACCCCCACCCGGGTCGTCTCGATGCCCTGCCAGGAGTGGTTCGCCGAGCAGGACGAGGCGTACCGGGAGTCGGTGCTGCCACGCGGGGTAAAGGCACGGGTGAGCGTGGAGGCGGGCATCGCCATGTCCTGGCGGCACCTCGTCGGCGACTGCGGCGAGAGCGTCAGCCTGGAGCACTACGGCGCCAGCGCCCCGCACTCCATGCTCTTCGAGCAGTTCGGGTTCACCCCCGACCGGATCGTGGCCGCCGCGCACGCGGCGCTCACCCGGGTGGGCGACATCACCGGTTTCACGACCGGCAACTGAGGGGAGCGTGGACGGCATGACGAAGGACAGGCTGGGCGAGCTCAGCGCCGCGGGTGTGGCGATCTGGCTCGACGATCTCTCCCGGACGCGACTCAGCTCCGGCGGGCTGGACCAGTTGCGCCGCGAGAAGCACCTGGTCGGGGTGACCTCCAACCCGACCATCTTCGCGAAGGCGCTGAGCGACGCGGACGAGTACGACTGGCAACTGAAGGACCTCGCCATCCGTGGGGTGGACGTCGAGGAGGCCGTCCGCATGCTCACCACGTACGACGTGCGGTGGGCCTGTGACGTGATGCGGCCGGCGTACGACGCGACCGCGGGGGTGGACGGCCGGGTCTCCATCGAGGTGGACCCGCGGCTGGCCCACGAGACCGAGAAGACCGTCGCCGAGGCCGGGGCGCTGTGGTGGCTGATCGACCGCCCCAACCTCTTCATCAAGATCCCGGCCACCGAGGCGGGCCTGCCGGCGATCACCGCCACCCTGGCCCAGGGGATCAGCGTCAACGTCACGCTGATCTTCGGGCTGGACCGCTACTCCCAGGTGATGGACGCGTTCCTGGCCGGCCTGGAGCAGGCGAAGGCGAACGGCCACGACCTGTCCAAGATCGGGTCCGTGGCGTCGTTCTTCGTCTCCCGCGTCGACACCGAGGTCGACAAGCGGCTGGAGAAGATCGGCTCCGCCGAGGCCAAGGCGCTGCGCGGCAAGGCCGCCATCGCCAACGCCAAGCTGGCGTACGAGCGCTACGGCACGGTCTTCTCCTCCGACCGCTGGCAGGCCCTCGCCGACGCCGGCGCACACCCGCAGCGGCCGCTGTGGGCGTCCACCTCCACCAAGAACCCGGACTACCGGGACGTCATCTACGTGGAGGAGCTGATCGCGCCCGGCACCGTCAACACCATGCCGGAACCGGTCATCCACGCGTACGCCGACCACGGCGAGACCCACCCCGACACCATCACCGGCTCGTACGACGAGGCCCGCAAGGTCTTCGCCGACCTGGCGTCGGTCGGGGTCGACATGGCCGACGTGATCGCCACCCTCGAGCGCGAGGGCGTGGAGAAGTTCGAGGCCAGCTGGCTGGAGCTGCTCGACGGCGTACGCAAGTCGCTGGCCGCCGCGGGCAAGGGCACCAGCCACCCGGGCGACGCCGCGAAGGGCAACGCGCGGGCCGCGCAGCAGGCGGGAGGCAACGCGTGAGCGAGCAGACCATCAGGCACCGCAGCGTGGCGCCGCGCGCCGCCGCCGAGCGGAGCGAGGTGGCGGCGTGAGCGACCTGCTCGCCGGGCCGGTCGAGACGGCCGCCGGGCTCGCCGTGCACGGGGCCGACACGGTGGACAAGTCGGCCCCGGCCTCGACTCGGGACGCGCTGGTCAAGGCCGGCGTGCCGGGCAGGCTGGCGGAGAAGGACCCGACCCTGTGGGGCCCGGACGCCGAGGCCGAGGCGAAGATCCGCCTCGGCTGGGTGGACACCCACCGGCGCAGCCGCGAGCTGCTCCCCCAGCTCGCCGAGCTGAAGGCGGAGCTGGCCGACCTGGACCACGTGGTGCTCGCCGGCATGGGCGGCTCGTCGCTGGCCCCGGAGGTCATCGCGCGCACCCTCGGCAAGCAGCTGACCGTGCTCGACACCACCGACCCGGGGCAGGTCCGGGCGGCGCTGGCCGACCGGCTGGAGCGCACCGTGGTCGTGGTGGCCAGCAAGTCGGGCTCGACGGTGGAGACCGACAGCCACCGCCGGGCCTACTGGCAGGCGTTCCTGGACGCCGGGATGACCGAGGCGGAGGCCGGCCGGCACTTCGTCATCGTCACCGACCCCGGTTCGCCGCTGGAGGCCACCGCCGCCGAGATGGGCGCCTTCACCGTGCTGGCCGACCCGAACGTGGGCGGCCGCTACTCGGCGCTGACCGCGTTCGGGCTGGTCCCGTCGGCGCTGGCCGGCGTCGAGGTGGCCGAACTGCTCGACGAGGCGGACGCGCTGTCCCGGTCGCTGGGCGGCGACCGGGACAACCCGGGCCTGGCCCTGGGCGCCGCCCTCGGGGCGGCGGCCACCATGGGCCGGGACAAGGTCGCCCTGATCTCCGACGGCACCGGCATCGACGGCCTCGGCGACTGGGCGGAGCAGCTGATCGCCGAGTCCACCGGCAAGTCCGGCATCGGCATCCTCCCGGTCGTCGTGGAGTCCCCGGAGAGCCCCGGCGCCGGCGGCGCCGACGTGCTCACCGTGACCTACGGCGGCGCGCTGGCCACCGGCGCCGTCCCGGGCGGCGGCACCGGCCCGGACGTGGCGGTCAACGGCCCGCTCGGCGCGCAGTTCCTGGCCTGGGAGTACGCCACCGCGATCGCCGGTGTGGTGCTCGGCATCGACCCGTTCAACCAGCCCAACGTCACCGAGTCCAAGGACAACACCAACAAGATCCTCGCCTCGGGTCCGCCGGCGGAGAGCCCTTCGTTCACCTCGGGCGCGATCGAGGTGTACGCGCCGCAGGGCGCCCCGGGCGACCTGGCCGGCGTGCTCCGCTGGCTGGTCGACGGGCTGGGCGGCGACGGTTACCTCGCGGTGATGGCGTACCTCGACCGGTTCGCCGACGCCGACGCGGCCCGGCTGCGGCCGCTGCTGGCCGGGGCCTCCGGGCGGCCGGTCACCTTCGGCTGGGGGCCGCGGTTCCTGCACTCCACCGGCCAGTACCACAAGGGCGGCCCGCAGGTCGGCAGCTACCTCCAGCTCACCGGCGCGGTCGCCGACGACCTGCCGGTGCCCGGCAAGCCGTACACCTTCGGGGAGCTGCAGGCGGCGCAGGCCGCCGGCGACCGGCAGGCCCTGGCCGGGCGGGAGCGCCCCCTGGTGCGGCTGCACCTGACCGACCGGTCCGCGGGCGTGGCCCAGCTGCTCGATGCGGTCGGGGCGCTGCGGGCGTGACGATGAGGACCATGGACGATGCGGAGCGAGGAGGCGGCGTGAACCCGCTACGCGACCCGCAGGACCGCCGGCTGCCGAGGATCCCGGAGCCGTGCGCCCTGGTGATCTTCGGCGTCACCGGCGACCTGGCCCGCAAGAAACTCCTGCCGGCGGTGTACGACCTGGCGAACCGGGGGCTGCTGCCCCCGGGCTTCGTCGTCCTGGGTTTCGCCCGTCGCGACTGGGGCGACGGCGACTTCGAGTCGCTGGCCCACGAGGCCGCCAAGAAGCACGCCCGCACCCCCTGGCGGGAGGAGGTGTGGGCACGGCTGGTCGGCAACATCAAGTTCGTGGGCGGCTCGTTCGACGACGACGCCGCGTTCGACCACCTCGCCGCCACCCTCGACGAGCTGCGCCAGACGCACGGCATCCCGGGCAACGCCGCCTTCTACTTCTCCATCCCCCCGGCGGCGTTCCCCGTGGTGCTCAAGCAGCTGGCCCGCACGGGGATGGCTGACAACGCCAAGTCCGGCGGCTGGCGCCGGGTGGTGGTGGAGAAGCCGTTCGGGCACGACCTGCCCTCGGCGAAGGCGCTCAACGACCTGGTCGACGACGTCTTCACCCGCAAGGACGTCTTCCGCATCGACCACTACCTGGGCAAGGAGACCGTCCAGAACATCCTCGCCCTGCGGTTCGCCAACAACCTGTTCGAGCCGCTGTGGAACTCCAAGTACGTCGACTCGGTGCAGATCACCATGGCCGAGGACGTCGGCATCGGCACCCGCGCCGGCTTCTACGATTCGGCCGGCGCGGCCCGGGACGTGCTCCAGAACCACCTGCTCCAGCTGCTGGCGCTGGTGGCGATGGAGGAGCCGACGAGCTTCGACGCGGACGAGATCCGCACCGAGAAGCTCAAGGTGCTGCGGGCGATCACCCTGCCGAAGGACATCGCGGAGGGCACCGTCCGCGGCCAGTACCTGCCCGGCTGGGTGGGCGGCCAGCGCGCGGTCGGCTACCTGGAGGAGAAGGGCGTCCCGGAGGACTCGACCACCGAGACGTACGTGGCGGTCCGGCTCGGCATCCAGAACCGCCGCTGGGCGGAGGTGCCGTTCTACATCCGGGCCGGCAAGCGGCTGCCGCGCCGCGTCACCGAGGTCGCCATCATGTTCAAGAAGGCGCCGCACCTGCCGTTCAACGCCGCCGACATGGAGTCGCTGGGCAACAACCAGCTCGTCATCCGGGTGCAGCCCGACGAGGGCGTGGTGCTCAAGTTCGGCTCGAAGGTGCCCGGCACCACGATGGAGGTCCGCGACATCGCGATGGACTTCCAGTACGGCGAGGCGTTCACCGAGTCCAGCCCCGAGGCGTACGAGCGGCTGGTGCTGGACGTGCTCATCGGTGACCGCACCCTCTTCCCGGACGCCGCCGAGGTCGAGCAGAGCTGGCAGGTGGTGGACCCGCTGGAGCACGCGTGGGCGGGCACGAAGCCGGAGCCGTACCGGGCCGGTGAGTGGGGGCCCCGCGCCGCCGACGAGATGCTGGCCCGCGAGGGCCGGGCCTGGCGCAGAGCGTGAGCAAGCCCAGCGAGTCAACCAGGAGGCTCCAGTGATCGGCCTGTGGGACACCACCGGCAACGAGGTGGTCAAGGCGCTCGCCGCCGAACGGCGCAGTGCCGGCGGGGTGGCCAGCGGCATGGCGCTCACCCTGATCGTGGTGGTGGACGAGAAGCGGGTACGCGAGGCGGAGGCGGCGGCCACGATAGCGGCCGCCGCCCACCCCTGCCGGCTGGTGGTGGTGGTCCGCTCCGACGTCGAGCGGGAGCGTAACCGCCTCGACGCGGAGATCGTCGTCGGCGGTCGGCTCGGCCCCTGCGAGGCGGTGGTCACCCGGATGTACGGGCGGCTCGCCCTGCACGCCGAGTCGGTGGTGATGCCGCTGCTGGTGCCGGACGTGCCGGTGGTGACGTGGTGGCACGGCGAGCCGCCGGCCGAGATCGCCACCGACTTCCTCGGCGTCGTGGCCGACCGGCGGATCACCGACGCGGCGCAGGCCGCCGACCCGGTCGAGGCGCTGCGCCAGCGGGCCCGGGACTACGCGCCGGGCGACACCGACCTGGCGTGGACCCGGATCACCCCGTGGCGCACGCTGGTGGCCGGGGCGTTCGACACCACCCAGGCACGGGTGACCGAGGCGACCGTGGTCGCCCCGGCCTCCGACCCCACCGCCGCGCTGATGCGGGGCTGGCTGGCCGCCCGGCTCGGCATCGACCCGGTGTGGCAGCGCACCGACGAGTTCCCCCGCATGCGGGAGGTGCAGCTGCGCTGCGCCAACGGCGACGAGCTGACGCTGACCCGGGAGGACAGCGTGGCGACGTTCCGGCGTACCGGTCAGGAGGACCGGCACCTGCCGCTCGTCCGCCGGCCGCTCGGCGACGAGCTGGCCGAGGAGCTGCGCCGGCTCGACGCCGACCAGGTGTACGCGGAAGCGCTGGGCACCACGGCCGGCCTGACCGGCCTGGATCAGCGCCCGGCGCAGCGGGTGCACGTCTGGAAGGACCCGGCCACCGCGCAGCGGGCCGAGGCGGGGGTGACCGCGCACGCGGGAACGAGCGCCCAGCACTGAGCGCCCGACTGCCGGGCGCACGAGGAACACCGACCGCGCGACGGCCGGAGAAACGAAGGCACATCAGATGAGTGAGGCGAGTGTCGCCGTCCACGCCGACGCCGACCTGCTGGCCCAGGCGGTGGCCGCCCGGCTGCTGGTCAAGCTGCTCGACGCGCAGGCCGAGCGGGGCCAGGCGTCGGTGGTGCTGACCGGCGGGCGGATAGCCGCGGCGGTACACCGGGCGGTGGCGGCGCTGCCGGCCCGCGACGCCGTGGACTGGTCCCGGGTGGACGTCTGGTGGGGCGACGAGCGGTTCCTGCCCGCCGGCGACCCGGAGCGCAACGAGACGCAGGCCCGGGCGGCCCTGCTGGACGTGGTGCCGCTGGACCCGGCCCGGGTCCACCCGATGCCCGCCTCCGACGGGCCGGCCGGGCCGGATCCGGAGGAGGCGGCCGCCCGCTACGCCGAGGAGCTGGCCCGGGCGGCGCGTCCCGGCCACGCCGCGCTCCCCCACTTCGACGTGCTGATGCTCGGCGTCGGCGAGGACGGGCACGTGGCGTCGGTGTTCCCGGAGCACCCGGTGCACCACGACACCCGGCCGGTCAGCGCCGTCCGGGGCAGCCCGAAGCCCCCGCCGGTGCGTACCACCCTGACCCTCCCGGCGATCAACACCGCCGAGGAGGTCTGGTTGGTGGCCAGCGGCGCCGACAAGTCCCGGGCGGTCGGCATGGCGCTGGCCGGGGCGGGGCCGGTGCAACTGCCGGCGGCCGGGGTGCAGGGCACGGGTCGTACGCTCTGGCTGCTGGACCGGGCGGCGGCGGCCGACGTGCCGGCCCGCCTGCGCAGCCTGCGCTGACTCGGGTGCGGAAGGGGCCCTGCCGGCGAGGGCCCCTTCCTCACTGCGCGGCGGTACGGCGGCGGCGCAGGTCGGCGAGGGCCTCGGCCAGGATGGCCTCCCCCTCCTCCGCGCTGCGCCGCTCCTTCACGTACGCCAGGTGGGTCTTGTAGGGCTCCGGCCGGGCCCGGCCCGGCGGGTTCTGCGCGTCCCGCCCGGCGGGGAGGCCGCACCGCGGGCAGTCCCACACCTCCGGGGCCTCGGCGTCGGCGGCGATGCGGATCTCGGTGTGGTGGTCGTTGCGGCACCAGTAGGTGACCGCCCGGCACGGGACCGGCTGGTAGCGCTCGGCGCGGCGTTCGGGGGCGGATCCGATGCGGGTGCCCCGGATGACGTTGCCACTCGGCACGGCTGCTCGCTCCTGTCGTCGGGAGGGGTACCGCCGCGGAGGGGGCGGCGGGCGACGCGGTGCAGCGGGTGAAACGGACTGCGCGCGGCCCGTCAGTGACGGACCGCGCGCAGATTGTACGACCGGACGGCGCTCAGACGGCGCCGCTGGCCGTCTGGAGGCGCAGCCAGAGCCCGAGCCCGACGATGCAGGCGAACCAGACGATGCCCACCAGGACGGTGTAGCGGTCGAGGTTCTTCTCCGCCACCGACGACCCGGCGAGGCTGGAGCTGACGCCGCCACCGAACATGCTCGACAACCCGCCGCCCTTACCACGGTGCAGCAGGATCAGCATGGTCAGCAGGATGCTCGTGATGACCAGCAACACGATCAACGTGTATGCGAACCAGATCGGCATGGCTGGGGTCAGTCCTCTCGTTACGATCCTCGCCCGGGCAGATCGGGCACGGTGGCACCGACCGACGGACGGGCGGAGTCAAGGATAGCGAGCGATCAGCGGGCGATGTGCTCCGGGAACCGGCAGATCTTCGCGAACTCCTCGGCGTCCAGGCTCGCGCCGCCCACCAGCGCCCCGTCGACGTCCGGCTTGGCCATGATCGCCGCGACGTTGGAGGACTTGACGGAGCCGCCGTAGAGGACCCTGACCTGGTCGGCGGTGTCCTGGCCGAAGGACTCGGCCAGCCGCTGGCGGACCGCCTCGCACACCTCCTGCGCGTCCTCCGGGGTGGCCGTCTTGCCCGTGCCGATCGCCCAGACCGGCTCGTACGCCACCACGACCTTCGCCACCTGCTCGGCGGTCAGCCCCTTCAGGGCGCCGTCGAGCTGGTCGCTGCAGTGCGCCACGTGGGTGCCCCGGTCCCGGACGTCGAGCCCCTCGCCCACGCAGAGGATCGGGGTGAGCCCGTGGGTCAGCGCCGCCTGCACCTTGACGTTGACGATCGCGTCGTCCTCGTTGTGGTAGGCGCGCCGCTCCGAGTGCCCGACCACCACGTACGTGCAGCCCAGCTTGGCCAGCATCGGGCCGGAGATGTCGCCGGTGTAGGCCCCCGACGCGTGCGGCGACAGGTCCTGCGCGCCGTAGCCGAGCAGCAGCTTGTCGCCGTCGACGGCGGTCTGCACCGTACGCAGGTCGGTGAACGGCGGCAGGACCACCGTCTCCACGTCGGTGAGCTGCTTCTCGGTGAGGCTTGCCGCCAGCTTCTGCACCAGCAGGTTGGCCTCGAGGTGGTTGAGGTTCATCTTCCAGTTGCCGGCCATCAGGGGCCGGCGGGTGGCGCTCGCCATCAGTTCTCCAGAGCCGCGATGCCAGGGAGGGTCTTGCCCTCCAGGTATTCCAAAGAGGCGCCACCGCCGGTGGAGATGTGCCCGAAAGCGGACTCGTCCAGCCCCAGCGCGCGGACCGCCGCCGCCGAGTCGCCGCCACCGACCACAGTGAACGCGTCGGCCTTCGCGATCGCCTCGGCGACCCCGCGGGTGCCGTGGGCGAACGCCGGCATCTCGAACACGCCCATCGGGCCGTTCCAGAAGATCGTCCGCGCGCCCTTGAGGGCGGCGGCGAACCCGGCGACCGTCTTCGGCCCGATGTCGAGACCCACCCGCTTGCTGGGAATGCCGTCGGCCGGCACGGTGTCGTGCGCGGCGTCCGGGGCGAACGCGTCCGCGGCCACCACGTCGACCGGGAGCAGGATCTTGTCCTCGGAACGCTCCAGCAGGTTGCGGCAGGTCTCGACCATCTCCTCCTCCAGCAGCGAGGAGCCCACCTCGTGGCCCTGGGCCTTGAGGAAGGTGAAGCACATGCCGCCGCCGATGAGCAGCCGGTCGACCGTCGGCAGCAGTGCCTCGATCACGGCGAGCTTGTCGGAGACCTTCGAGCCGCCGAGCACCACCACGTACGGCCGCTCCGGCTCACCCGTGAGCTTCGAGAGGACCTCCACCTCGCGCAGCACCAGCCGGCCGGCGACGTGCGGCAGCCGCGCCGGCACGTCGTGGACGCTGGCGTGCTTGCGGTGCACGGCGCCGAACGCGTCGTCGACGTACGCGTCGCCGAGGGCGGCGAGCTGGTCGGCGAAAGCGCCCCGCTCGGCGTCGTCCTTGCTGGTCTCGCCCTTGTTGAAGCGCAGGTTCTCCAGCAGCGCCACCTCGCCGTCGGCCAGCGCCTCCACGGCGGCGCGGGCGGACTCTCCGACGGTGTCGGTGGCGAAGTGCACCCGCGACCCGAGCAGCTCGCCGAGCCGCCCGGCGACCGGACGGAGGCTGAACTGCGGGTCCGGGGCGCCCTTCGGGCGGCCCAAATGCGAGCAGACGACCACCTTCGCGCCGGCCTCGACAAGCGCGCCCAGCGTCGGCAGCACGGCCCGGATGCGGCCGTCGTCCGTGATGTCACCGGTCTGCTTGTCGAGCGGGACGTTCAGGTCGGCGCGCACCAGCACGCGCCGACCCGACACCCCCTCGGCGAGCAGGTCGTCGAGGGTACGGATGCTCACCGAGTCAGTCCTCCGTTCGTGACTGCGGGGCTCGCAAGCTCACTCCTCGCACTCACAGGGACTGACCCACCAGCTTGACCAGGTCGACCAGTCGGTTGGAGTAGCCCCACTCGTTGTCGTACCAGCCGACGACCTTGACCTGGTTGCCGACGACCTTGGTCAGCGGCGCGTCGAAGATGCACGATGCCGGGTCGGTGACGATGTCGGCGGAGACGATCGGGTCGTCGTTGTAGACCAGGACGCCCTTGAGCGGCCCGTCGGCGGCCGCCTTCATCGCGGCGTTGACCTCGTCGACCGTGGTCTCCCGGTTGAGGTTGACCGTGAGGTCGGTGGTCGAGCCGGTCGGGATCGGCACCCGCAGCGCGTAGCCGTCCAGCTTGCCCTTCAGCTCCGGCAGCACCAGGCCGATCGCCTTCGCGGCGCCGGTCGAGGTCGGCACGATGTTCAGCGCGGCGGCGCGGGCGCGGCGCAGGTCCTTGTGCGGCGCGTCCTGGAGGTTCTGGTCCTGGGTGTACGCGTGGATCGTCGTCATCAGACCGTGCTGGATGCCGAACGTGTCGTGCAGGACCTTCGCCATCGGGGCGAGGCAGTTGGTGGTGCAGGAGGCGTTGGAGATGATGGTGTGCTTGGCCGGGTCGTACTGGTCCTGGTTGACGCCCATCACCACCGTGACGTCCTCGTTCTTCGCCGGCGCGGAGATGATGACCTTCTTGGCCCCGCCGTCGATGTGCGCCTTGGCCTTGGTGGCGTCGGTGAAGAAGCCGGTGGACTCGATGACCACGTCCGCGCCGACCTCGCCCCACGGCAGCTTCGCCGGGTCCTTCTCGGCGTACGCCTTGATGGTCTTGCCGCCCACGGTGATCTCGTCGGCGGTCGCCTTGACCTCGTGCGGGAGGCGACCCAGGATGCTGTCGTACTTGACAAGGTGGGCGAGCGTCGCGTTGTCGGTCAGGTCGTTGACCGCCACGACCTCGACGTCAGCGCCGGACGCCAGCACTGCCCGGAAGAAGTTGCGGCCGATCCGGCCGAAGCCGTTGATGCCAACCCGGATGGTCACAGGTCCCATCTCCTCGCGTTCTGTCCGCCGGCGTGGGATAACAGCCGGCGAAGTGGTGTGCGCCGACCGTTGGAGCCGGCCGTTGACGGTTCATCTCGGCCACCCCGCCGCGGTCGTGGAGACCTGACCGCCCGAGGCGGTGTGCACGGCGAGGAGTGCCTGTGCCGGCCCCCTTGCCGTACGCAGCGACCCTATCCGAGCGTGTGCCGCCGCGCTGCGGCGGGTGGAGATCCGTCCGCGGCGCGACGCCTCACCGTCCTATCAGACCACGAGCATGTCGGGCGTGACGGCCGCTTCCGTATCCGGGATGCCGAGGTCTCGGGCCCGCTTGTCCGCCAGCGCCAGCAGCCGGCGGATCCGGCCGGCGATGGCGTCCTTGGTCAGCGGGGGGTCGGCCAGCGCGCCCAGCTCCTCCAGCGACGCCTGCCGGTGCTCCAGGCGCAGCTGACCGGCCGAGGTCAGGTGGTTCGGGGCGTCGTCGGCGAGGATCTCCAGCGCCCGGGTGACCCGGGCGGCGGCGGCCACCGCGGCGCGCGCCGAGCGGCGCAGGTTGGCGTCGTCGAAGTTGGCCAGCCGGTTCGCCGTGGCCCGGACCTCGCGGCGGACCCGGCGCTCCTCCCAGGCCAGCACGCTGGAGTGCGCGCCGATGCGGGTGAGCAGCGCGGCGATCGCGTCGCCGTCCTTGACCACCACCCGGTCCACCCCGCGCACCTCGCGGTTCTTGGCGGTGATGCCGATCCGGCGGGCCGCGCCGACCAGGGCCAGCGCCGACTCGGGGCCGGGGCAGGTGATCTCCAGCGCGCTGGAGCGGCCGGGCTCGGTCAGCGAGCCGTGCGCCATGAACGCGCCCCGCCAGGCCGACACCGCGCAGCAGACGTTCGCGGCGACGACGTGCGGTGGCAGGCCCCGCACCGGGCGGCCCCGGACGTCGAGCAGCCCCGTCTGCCGCGCGAGGGCCTCGCCGTCCTTGACCACCCGCACGATGAAGTGGCTGCCCTTGCGCAGGCCGCCGGAGGCCAGCACGTGGATCTCGCTGGGGTAGCCGTAGACCTCGGCGATCTCCCGCCGCAGCCGCCGGGCCACCGCCCCGGTGTCGAGTTCGGCCTCCACCACCACCCGACCGGAGACGATGTGCAGCCCGCCGGCGAAGCGCAGCAGCGCCGCCATCTCCGCCCGCCGGCAGCAGGGCTTGGGCACGTCGACCCGACTCAGCTCGTCCTTGACCGCAGCCGTCATCGCCATTGTGCGTCCCCTCACGGACCTGTTCCGGCGTGTCGCCGGAGATTACGTACGTGTCTAACGATCGGCGCCCAGGACAGGCACCAGTGCGGCGCCCAGAGCGGCCGGATCATGACGGGGAGTGCCGTCGGTGACCGCGACGGGAGCGAGGACCAGGCGGGCACCCAGCGATTCTGCCGCACGTTCGACCGGTTCGGGGTCACCCGCCGCCTTGGAATCGGCGACCACATGGTCGACCTTCAACTCCGGCAGGTACCAGCGCAACGCGGCCAGGTGGTCGGCCAGGGAGAGCCCGAGCGTCTCCTTCTCCGACGCGAGGTTCAGCGTCACCAGCCGCCGCGCCGGGCTGGCGACGACGGCGGCGGCCAACTCCGGCACCAGCAGGTGCGGCAGCACGCTCGTGTACCAGCTGCCCGGCCCGAAGATCAGCCAGTCCGCCGCGCCGATCGCGGCGACCGCCTGTGGGCAGGCCCGCGGGGCGCCCGGGGTCAGCCGCAGCGACTCCACCCGGCCGGTGGTCACCGCGACCTGGTGCTGGCCGGTGACCGTACGCACCTCGTCCGGCCGGCTCGGGTCGGCGCCGCGCACCCGCGCCTCGATGCCCACCGGCTCGCAGGACATCGGCAGCACCCGGCCCACCGCGCCGAGCATCGCACCGGCGTGCTCCAGGGCGGCCACCGGGTCGCCGAGCAGCTCCATCAGCCCGCAGAGCACGAGGTTGCCCACCGCGTGCCCGGCCAGCCCGTCGCCCCGCCCAGGGGCCGGGTCCGCGGAGCCCGGCGGCGGCACCTCGGCGAAGCGGTGCTGGAACAGGCCGGCGCTGCGCCGCGTGGCGGGGTGGTCCCCCGCCAGCGCCACCAGCGCCTGCCTCAGGTCGCCCGGGGGCAGGCCACCCCGCTCGGCGCGCAGCCGGCCGCTGGAGCCGCCGTCGTCGCCGACGGTGACCACCGCCGTGATGTCCAGGTCCAGCTCGGGGGCGCAGCGGCGCAACGCGCGCAGCGAGACGGACAGGCCGTGCCCGCCGCCGAAGGCGACCACCCGCGTCGCCGTCACTCGCGCCCCAGGTCGCGGTGCTGGGCGTTGGCCGCCAGGCCGGACTGGCGCAGCCGGGCCGCCAACTCCTCGGCGATGGCCACGCTGCGGTGCTTGCCGCCGGTGCAGCCGACCGCGACGGTCAGGTAACGCTTGCCCTCCCGCTCGAAGCCGGCGGTGGTGGCGTTGACCAGGTCGGCGTACGAGGCGACGAAGGCGTCCGCGCCCTCCTGCCCCAGCACGTACGAGCTGACCGCCTCCTCCCGGCCGGTGTGCTCGCGCAGCTCGGGCACCCAGTACGGGTTGGGTAGGAAACGGGCGTCGAGCACGAAGTCGGCGTCCGGCGGCAGGCCGTACTTGAAGCCGAAGGAGAGCACGGTGACCCGCAGCCGGCGGGCGTCCTCGCCGCCGAACAGCTCCTCGATGCGACGGCGGAGCTGGTTGACGTTCAGGTGACTGGTGTCGATGATCACGTCGGCCTGGTCGCGGGCCTCCTCCAGCAGGCCGCGCTCGACCGCGATGCCGTCGGCGAGCCGCCCGTCGCCCTGCAACGGGTGCGACCGGCGGACGCTCTCGAACCGCCGGATCAGCACCTCGTCGTCGGCGTCGACGAACACCACCCGGGGCGAGAAGCCGCGCTCCTTCAGCTCCCGGATCGCCCCCGCCAGGTCGGTGGAGAAGGCACGCGAGCGCACGTCCAGCACCATCGCGGTGCGCCGGGCCGCCCCGCCGGCCTTGAACGCCAGCTCCGCCATGTCGAGCATGAGCGCCTGGGGCAGGTTGTCCACCACGTAGAAGCCGACGTTCTCCAGCGCCCGGGCGACCGTGCTGCGACCGCCGCCGGAGAGGCCGGTGACCACCACCAGGGTGGTGTCCGGCTCCGCCGGGGCCGGCTGCCCCGTCACCGTCGCGCCCCGATCCTCGGCCGTACGCGCCTCGCTCACCCACTACCCCCCAGCCGTGGCGCCGCGGCCGGGACACCCGGCCGCGCGTGGTCAATCAGCGACTCTATCCCGCCGCTGCCGGCCCACCGTCGTACGCCCGCGGGCGGCGTGGCCCGGCGGGCTGCCGCACCGCCGTCGGCGTCCGGCCCGGCCACCCCGCCCGACGGGCGGTGGGGAGCCGGCGGTGTCCGGCGGGCGGTGGGGAGCCGGTGCCCGGCGGGCGGTGGGGAGCCGCCGGTGTCCGGCCGTCCGGGCACGACCGGCGTGCCGGGGCGGCTCGGGCCGGCCGGGTGTCGGGGGCGGTTCGTAGAATCCCCGGATGGCTTCCCCCACCGACCTGCGCACGTCCGACGCCCTGGAGACGCTGCGCCGGGTGTTCGGCTACGACGCCTTCCGCGGCTTCCAGCAGGAGGTGATCGACCACGTGGTGGCCGGCGGCGACGCGCTGGTGCTGATGCCGACCGGTGGCGGCAAGTCGCTGTGCTACCAGATCCCGGCGCTGGTGCGTGACGGCGTGGCGGTGGTGGTCTCGCCGCTGATCGCGCTGATGCAGGACCAGGTCGACGCGCTGACCGCGGTCGGCGTGCGGGCCGGCTTCCTCAACTCGACGCAGGACCTCGACGCCCGCCGCGCGGTGGAGCGGGCGTTCGTCGGCGGCGAACTGGACCTGCTCTACCTCGCCCCGGAGGCGCTGGGCACCCGCCCGGTGCAGCAGCTGCTCGACCGGGGCCGCATCGGCCTGTTCGCCATCGACGAGGCGCACTGCGTGTCGCAGTGGGGGCACGACTTCCGCCCCGACTACCTCGCCCTGTCGATGCTGCACGAACGCTGGCCGGACGTGCCCCGGATCGCGCTCACGGCCACCGCGACCAGCGCGACCCGCGCCGAGATCGCCACCCGGCTGAAGCTCACCGACGCCCGGCACTTCGTGGCCAGCTTCGACCGGCCCAACATCCAGTACCGGATCGTGCCCAAGCGCGAGCCCCGCAAGCAACTGCTGGGCCTGCTGCGCGACGAACACCCCGGCGACGCCGGCATCGTCTACTGCCTGTCCCGTGCCTCCGTGGACAAGACGGCGGAGTTCCTCACCGCCAACGGCATCGCCGCGCTGCCCTACCACGCCGGCCTGGACGCGGCGACCCGCGCGCGGAACCAGCAGCGCTTCCTGCGCGAGGACGGCCTGGTGATGGTGGCGACCATCGCCTTCGGCATGGGCATCGACAAGCCCGACGTCCGCTTCGTCGCCCACCTCGACCTGCCCAAGTCCGTCGAGGGCTACTACCAGGAAACCGGCCGCGCCGGGCGGGACGGGCTGCCGTCGACCGCCTGGCTGGCGTACGGGCTGCAGGACGTGGTGCAGCAGCGCAAGATGATCGAGACCTCGGAGGGCGACCTCGCCCACCGGCGCAACCTCGCCGCCCACCTCGACGCGATGCTGGCGCTCTGCGAGACGGTCCGCTGCCGCCGCGCCCAACTGCTCGACTACTTCGGCGAGCAGGCGACGGCCGCCTGCGGCAACTGCGACACCTGCCTCGACCCGCCGGAGTCGTGGGACGGCACCGTCGCGGCGCAGAAGCTGCTGTCCACGGTGTTCCGGCTCGACCGGGAACGCAACCAGCGCTTCGGCGCGGGGCACTGCGTCGACATCCTGCTCGGCCGCACGACCGACAAGGTCACCCAGCACGGCCACGACTCGCTGACCGTGTTCGGCATCGGCGGCGAGCTGCGCGAGGCCGAGTGGCGCGGCGTGGTGCGGCAACTGCTCGCCGAGGGGCTGCTGGCGGTCGAGGGCGACTACGGCACGCTGGCCCTGACCGAGGCCAGCGCGGAGGTGCTGGGCCGCCGCCGCACGGTGATGATGCGGCGCGAGCCGGAGCGGGTCGCCTCGCCCCGGGCGGCCAAGCCGCGGGGGGCGGCCACCGTCGTGGCCGACCTGTCCCCGGCGGCCACCGGGGTCTTCGAGCGGCTGCGCGCCTGGCGGGCGGCCACCGCCAAGGAGCAGGGCGTCCCGGCGTACGTGATCTTCCACGACGCGACGCTGCGGCAGATCGCCACCGACGCGCCGGCATCCCTGGCGGAGCTATCCGGGGTCAGCGGCGTCGGCGAGAACAAGCTCGCCAAGTACGGCGAGCAGATCCTGACCGTCCTGGCCACGGAGCCGGCGGCCGGTTGAGCCACCGGCCACTCGACTGAAGCTGCCGGCGACGGGGTGCGCCGGGCGCGACGATCGGGTCGGGAAGCAGAGCCTCCCGACCCGATCGCGGTTACTCGCCGCTGCGGCCCGGCGGTCCGGATCAGCCGGCGGCGTCTGCCTCAGGGCTGAGGCGGAACACCTCGTCGGAACGGGTGTAGTACAACGTGTGCCCGTCGCGGGCGAAGGTGTAGTTGGTGATCCCGTTGGCCAACCGCCGTGGCTCCAGTGTCGTCGGATCGACCTGGAAGAGGTTGCCCCGGCTCAACGCGTACAGGGTGCCGTCCTCAGCGAACTCGAGGTCCGCGCTGACCCAGACGGCGGCCCCCTGCCACAGGTACGGGGTGAGCTGGGTCTTGCGCAGCACCTGGCCGGTGGCCGGGTCCAGCTCGTACAACCGACCCATGTCGATCGCCCAGAGGTTGCCGTTCGGGGCGACGGTCAGGGCGGTCACGGCCTCGACCTCCGGGCTGAGCGTGATCTCCCACAGCTTGGCGGCGCGGGTGGTGTCCCAGGCGAAGATCTTCGCGGTCCGGTCCGTCGGCGTGGAGCCCAGCCCACCGTGGACGGAGGTGCCGGCGAAGAGCACCTGGCCCGCCGCGGCCAGCGACACGATGCTGTGGCCCGGAACGACATCCCGGTGCGTGACAAGTTCCCCGGTCTGCGGGTCGTACAGGCCGAGGACCCCGCCGAGCTTGCCGTAGGAGGGGACAGTGCCGAAGGCCACCCGGTCGCCCACGGACGCCCAGGCGAACGGCCGGTCCTGCTCGAGGTGCTCCAGGGCGCCGATGTGCTCGGGGTTGGTGGTGCCGTCCCACTGCCGGCTCGGGTCGTACCGGTACAGGTTGGCCCGGGTGTACGTCCCGAGGTAGAGGTCGCCGTCGTGGGCCAGCATCCCCTCGACCTGCCCGACGTGCCCGCGCGGCAGCTGCTCGGTGGTCCCCGTTGCCGGGTCGTACGCGGAGACACCCTCGTACATGTAACCGCCGGTGTAGATCCGACCGTCGGGTCCCCGGCCGATCGACTGGATCTTGATCGGCGCCGTCTCCACGTCGGCCTGGCGGATGTCGTGCTTTCCGGTCACCGGGTTGTAGAGAGCCAGCTCGCCGGTCTGGTACATGAACGCGAGCGTGTTGCCCGGGAAGTCTGCGCTGCCCAGGTGCACCCAGCCGAAGTCCCGCGCCGGTTTGAGGTCCTTCATGCCCGTCCCCCGCACCTTGCCGGATGTGAGGTTGTAGGCACGCAGTTCACCGGCCGCGTCGATGTAGTAGACGTCCCGCTGCGGCCCGGGCTCCGACACACTGCCGAACGAGGTCGGCCCGAGATCGGTGGCCCACTCACCCCGCTTCAGGTCGTAGGCGAGCAGGTGGTTGCCCGGGGTGACCCGGGCGAACATCGTGTCGCCCCGGATGTCGAGGAAGTAGACGAACTCGTTGTCGCGGTGCTCGGCGGGAAGTTCGATGGTGCGCCGGGTTCCGGTGCCGGGATCGAGCACGACGATGCGCGGCTTCGAGCTGCCGAGGCCGGCGTAGACCAGTCCGTCGGCGACGGCGACGCTGCGCACGTACGCCTCCTCCGAGACGCTGCCGTAGCTGGTGAAGTCACCGGTGGCGGGGTTGAAGCTGAACACCTCACCCTTCGGGTAGGTGCCACCCCAGACGATGCCGTTCTCGTCGACCTCCAGGTCCCACAGGTACATGGCGTTCGGAGTGGCCCGGCCCAGCGACTCCAGCTTGGCGGTCGACGGCGACCAGCGGTAGAGCGCCCCGTCGTTGTAGGCACCGACGTATACCGAGCCGTCGCCGCCAGTGATGACTGTCCATGATCCCTGTGCGCCGGCGGGCAGGGAGACCGCGTGCCTGAGATCGCCGGACGCTACGTCGATCACCTCGAACCGGGCGGGCGTACCCGTGGTGACGGCGTAGATCTCCTCGCGACCGTCGGGCCCCACGCCGTACGCGGTGTCGAGGATGTTGGCGGCCACCACCGGGTGCCCGATGGAGGTCTCGGTCCGCGGCACAGCGCGCCGGAAGGTGACGTCGTCCCAGGTGACGCTGGTGACGTCGCCGGTGGACGAGTAGAGCAGGATCCGGGCGGTGGCCGTCCCCACGGGGGTTGTCGCGGTCACCGCTTCCCAGGCCCAGGCCGTCGGGTCGCTGTAGGAGATGCGGTGCGAGCTGCTGGACAGCTGCCGGCCCGCCGCGTCGTAGTAGTAGACGACGATCGACGGAATGCCCTGCTTGACGAGCACCCAGGCCCCGAAGTCGTACCTCTGGTCAGCGATCACCGGCACCGGGTCGCTGAGCAGGCCAAACTGGCCGGTGTTGCTGCGATCCTCCATGGAGAGCGCCTGCGACCCGCCGCGCGTCGGCGATGCGACAACGCTGAAGCCGCCCGTCCCGTATCTTTGGGTCCAGCCCGGAATTGCGGTGGCCGGGGCAGGATCCTCGAATCCACCGTTCCGCACGACCGAGTCCACGGTCAGCGGCTGGACCGGCGCAGCGGCGAGAGCCCCGCTACCCGTTGACGCCATGAGGACACCGGCCGCTATGGCCAGGCGCAGTTTCCGCATCGATATGAGCAAGTCGACCTCCGTCAGGGCGGTGGCGTGAAGGAGAGATTCGCGGCTGTCGACGGCTTCCCACCCGCCATCAAGAGGCCGCATTACGGCCTTGACCGTATATCGAACGCGTCGGATGTCAAGACCCTGACGCAGTCGGGCGCGACAGCCGGCCGCGGGCCCCGGCGGCGGCCCGGTGGGCGTGAGCCGGTGGCCGTGCCACCGGCGGCTCGGGGGCCCGGAAGAAGGCAAGGGCCCGCAAGGGGCCGTTCCGGCACGGAGCAGAGACGTCCGGACTGGGCGTCCTGGCCGAGCGGCCGGCTGCCGGCTGAGCGGGCCGGCCGGCCGCCGCCGACAGCGGGGTCAGTCCGCCGCCGGCGGGGCCTTCGCCTCGCCGCCGAGGGCGGCGAGGACCGCCTCGGCGGTGCGCCGACCGACGCCGGGCACCTCGGTGATCTCCTCGACGGTGGCGGCGGAGAGCCGCTTGAGCGAGCCGAAGTGCCGCAGCAGCGCCTTGCGCCGCACCTCGCCCAGGCCGGGGACCTTGTCCAGCGCCGACTCGGTCATCCGCTTCGAGCGCCGCTGCCGGTGGAAGGTGATGGCGAAGCGGTGGGCCTCGTCGCGCACCCGTTGCAGCAGGTAGAGCCCCTCGGACGTGCGCGGCAGGATGACCGGGAACTCGTCGTCGGGCAGCCAGACCTCCTCCAGCCGCTTCGCCAGGCCGCAGAGCGCCACGTCGTCGACGCCCAGCTCCGCGAGGGCCTGGGCCGCCGCCGCGACCTGAGGCGCACCGCCGTCGACCACCACCAGCTGCGGCGGGTACGCGAACTTGCGCGGCCGGCCGGTGGTCGGGTCGATCAGGGTGCCGACCCGCGGCTCGTCGGACCCGGCCTGCCCGGCCGGGGCGTCGGGGTCGTCGGCCGGCTCGACGCCCACCTCACCGGTCTCGGCGCGGGCGTCGAGATAACGGGCGAAACGGCGGCGCAGCACCTCCGACATGGCGGAGAGGTCGTCGGTGGCGCCACGGATGATGAACCGTCGGTATTCGCTCTTGCGGGGCAGCCCGTCCTCGAAGACGACCATGCTGGCCACCACGTCGGTGCCCTGCATCTGCGAGATGTCGAAGCACTCGATGCGCAGCGGCGAGGTGCGCATGTCGAGCGCCTCGCTGATCTCGTCGAGGGCCTTGCTCCGGGTGGTCAGGTCGCCGGCGCGGCGCAGCTTGTGCCGCGCGAGGGCGTCCTTGGCGTTGCGCTCGACCGTCTCCAGCAGGGACCGCTTGTCGCCGCGCTGCGGCACCCGCAGCGTCACCCGGCTGCCCCGGTGGCTGGAGAGCCAATCGGCCAGCGCGACGGCGTCGGCGGGCAACTCCGGCACGAGCAGCTCGCGCGGCACGTCGGCCTCGCCCTGCTCGCCGCCGTAGACCTGCGTGCAGAAATGGTGCACCAGGTCGCCCGTGGTCAGGTCCTCCGTCTTCTCCACCACCCAGCCGCGCTGGCCCCGGACCCGGCCGTCGCGGACGTGGAACACCTGGACGGCCGCCTCCAGCGGGTCGTCGGCGAACGCGACCACGTCGGCGTCGGTGCCGTCGCCGAGCACCACCGTCTGCTTCTCCATCGCCCGGCGCAACGCGGCGATGTCGTCGCGCAGCCGGGCCGCCCGCTCGAACTCCAGTTGCTCGCTGGCCTCGGTCATCTCCCGTTCCAGCTTGCGGACCATCGTGTCGGTGCGGCCGGCCATGAACTCGCAGAAACCGTCGACGATCTCGCGGTGCCGCTCGGGGGTGACGCTGCCGACGCACGGCGCCGAGCACTTGCCGATGTAGCCCAGCAGGCAGGGGCGGCCGACCTGGCCGGCGCGCTTGAACACCCCGGCGGAGCAGGTGCGGGCCGGGAAGACCCGCAGCAGCAGGTCGAGCGTCTCGCGGATCGCCCAGGCGTGCGAGTAGGGCCCGAAGTAGCGCACCCCCTTGCGCTTGGCACCCCGCATCACCTGCAGGCGCGGGAACTCCTCGTCGAGGGTGACCGCCAGGTACGGGTACGACTTGTCGTCGCGGTAGCGGACGTTGAAGCGCGGGTCGTACTGCTTGATCCAGGTGTATTCGAGCTGGAGCGCCTCGACCTCGGTGCCGACCGTGACCCAGTCGACCGACTCGGCGGTGGTGACCATCTGCTGGGTGCGCTGGTGCAGGCCCCACAGGTCCGCGAAGTAGGAGTTGAGGCGGCTGCGCAGGTTCTTCGCCTTGCCGACGTAGATCACCCGGCCGGTGCCGTCGCGGAACCGGTAGACCCCCGGTGACTCCGGGATCGTGCCGGGCGCGGGACGGTAGGTCGAGGGGTCAGCCACGGCAGCAAGCCTAGTCCGCGCCTCCGACACCCCCGGGAGGAGCGCGGGCGCCGCCCCGCCCGCCCGGTGGACGACCCGCCGGCGGCATGGCCGGCGTCCTGGTGCTGGAGCGGTTCCTGCCGCCGGCCGCCCTCGGGGAGCCCCGCCGGCCGGCCGTCGATGGTCGACGCGGACGCCACGACGGGATGACGGCGGCCGACGACCCGGTGGGGTCGCCGGCCGCGGTGCGTCCGGTCAGGCCAGCGAGATCTGGTCGCCCGTGACCTTGATGTTCTTCGGCGGGAGGGGCTTGGTGGCCGGGCCGCCCTTCACCGAGCCGTCCTCGATGGAGAACTTGCTGAAGTGGCAGGTGCAGTTGATGGTGCCGCCGTCGACGTTCGACACCGGGCAGCCCTGGTGGGTGCAGATCGGGTCGAAAGCCTTGAACTGCCCTGCGGTCGGCTGGGTGATCACCACGCCCTGCGCGGCGAACACGGCGCCGCCGCCGACCGGGATGTCGGCGGTGCGGGCCAACGACTGCGCACCCGCGCGGTCGCCGCCGCCGGCGTCGCCGGTGCTGGGCACCGCCGGGCCGCCGCTGGTCGGGGTCGCGCCGCCGCCGGAGTCGTCGCTGCCGCAGGCAGCCAGGACCACCGCCGCGCCGACCGCGCCGGCGCCCGTGAGGAGGGCGCGCCGGGTCTGCGCCGCCGGCCCGGTCAGCTCCTGCTCGTCACTCATGCCTTGCCTCTCTCTCGGCTGCCGCCGCCCAGTGATGATCCGCGGCCACGCTCGGGTACACGCAACACTGTGCCCGACGGTTCACCCGATCGGCGAGCGCCGGGCTGGCCGGACGGGCCCGACGGCCCGCCCGGTCGGGTGCCGGCGCGCCTCAGCGGGCTCCGGCCGGGACCTTCCGCGCGCGGGACTTCGCGCCGTTGGCCTTGGCCGCCCGGGAGGTGGCCGCCACCGCGCCCTTGGCCTCGCCGTCGAGCTTGAGCACCTGCCGCAGGAACTGCCCGGTGTGGCTCTCGGGCACCTCGGCGACCTCCTCGGGGGTGCCGGTGGCGAGCACCGTGCCGCCCCGGTGACCGCCCTCGGGGCCCATGTCGATCAGCCAGTCGGCCGACTTGATCACGTCGAGGTTGTGCTCGATCGTGATCACCGTGTTGCCCTTGTCGACCAGCCCTTCCAGCACCATCAGCAGCTTGCGGATGTCCTCGAAGTGCAGGCCGGTGGTCGGCTCGTCGAGGACGTAGACCGTCCGGCCGGTGGAGCGCTTCTGCAGCTCCGAGGCGAGCTTGACCCGCTGCGCCTCGCCGCCGGACAGCGTCGGCGCGGGCTGGCCGAGCCGGACGTAGCCCAGGCCGACGTCCACCAGCGTCCTGAGGTGCCGGTGGATGGCCGGGATCGCGGAGAAGAACTCCGCCGCCTCCTCGATCGGCATCTCCAGCACGTCGGAGACGGTCTTGCCCTTGTAGTGGACCTCCAGGGTCTCCCGGTTGTAGCGGGCGCCCTTGCAGACCTCGCACGGGACGTACACGTCGGGCAGGAAGTTCATCTCGATCTTGATGGTGCCGTCGCCGGAACACGCCTCGCAGCGGCCGCCCTTGACGTTGAACGAGAACCGGCCCGGACCGTACCCCCGGACCTTGGCCTCGGTGGTCTCCGCGAAGAGCTTGCGGACGTGGTCCCAGACCCCCGTGTAGGTGGCCGGGTTGGACCGCGGGGTACGCCCGATCGGCGACTGGTCGACGCCGACCACCTTGTCGACGTGCTCCAGCCCGGAGACCCGGGTGTGCCGGCCGGGGACCAGCCGCGCGCCGTTGATCTGGTTGGCCAGCACCGCGTAGAGGATGTCGTTGACCAGCGTGGACTTGCCGGAGCCGCTGACCCCGGTGACCGCGATGAGCTGACCCAGCGGGAACGACACGGTCAGGTTGCGCAGGTTGTGCTCGCGCGCGCCGTGCACGACCAACTCCCGGCCGGCGGTCTGCGGGCGACGCTGCTGCGGCGTCGGGATGGACCGGCGGCCGGACAGGTACGCCCCGGTCACCGACTCAGGGTTCTCCAGCAGCGCCGGCACCGAGCCGCTGTGCACGATCTTGCCGCCGTGCTCGCCGGCGCCCGGGCCGATGTCGACGATCCAGTCGGCGGTGCGGATGGTGTCCTCGTCGTGCTCGACCACGATCAGCGTGTTGCCCAGGCCGCGCAGCCGGACCAGGGTCTCGATGAGCCGGTGGTTGTCCCGCTGGTGCAGCCCGATCGACGGCTCGTCGAGCACGTAGAGCACCCCGACCAGGCCGGAGCCGATCTGGGTGGCCAGCCGGATGCGCTGCGCCTCGCCGCCGGAGAGGGTGCCGGCCGGGCGGTCCAGGGAGAGGTAGTCCAGGCCGACGTCGAGCAGGAACTTCAGCCGGGCGTTGATCTCCTTGAGCACCCGCTCGGCGATCATCTTCTGCCGGTCGGTCAGCTCGATGCCGGCGAGCAGGTCGGCGGCCTCGCCGACCGACAGGTTGCAGACCTCGGCGATGCTCTTGCCGGCCAGGGTCACCGCGAGCACCTCGGGCTTGAGCCGGGCGCCGCCGCAGGCCGCGCACGGCACGTCCCGCATGTAGCCCTCGTACTTCTCCCGCGACCACTCCGACTCGGTGTCGGTGTGCCGGCGCTCGATCCACTGCACCACGCCCTCGAAGCCGGTGTAGTAGGAGCGCTCACGGCCGAACTTGTTGCGGTAGCGCACGTGCACCTGGTCGTCGGAGCCGTGCAGGATCGTCTTCTGCGCCCGGGACGGCAGGGCCCGCCACGGGGTGTCGACGTCGAAGTGCTCGGCCTCGCCGAGGGCCTCCAGCAGGCGGAGGAAGTATTCCAGGTTGTGCCCGGTCGACCAGGGCTGGATGGCGCCCTCGCGCAGGCTGCGCTCGGGGTCGGGGACGACCAGCTCGGGGTCGACCTCCTTCTTGGTGCCGATGCCCGTGCACTCCGGGCACGCCCCGTAGGGCGCGTTGAAGGAGAAGACCCGGGGCTCCAGGTCCTCGATGGCGAGCGGGTGGTCGTTGGGGCAGGCCAGGTGCTCGGAGTAGCGCCGCTCGCGCTCCGGGTCGCCCTCGGCCAGGTCGACGAAGTCGAGCAGCACGAGGCCGTTGGAGAGGCCCAGGGCGGCCTCGACCGAGTCGGTCAGCCGCTGCTTGGCGCTCGGCTTGACGGTGAGCCGGTCGATCACCACCTCGATGGTGTGCTTCTCCTGCTTCTTCAGCTTCGGCGGCTCGGTGAGCGGGTGCACCACGCCGTCGACCCGGGCCCGGGCGTAGCCCTTGGCCTGGAGCTCGGCGAAGAGGTCGACGTACTCGCCCTTGCGGCCGCGCACCACCGGCGCGAGCACCATGAACCGGGTGCCCTCGGCCATGGCGAGGACCCGGTCGACGATCTGCTGCGGGGTCTGCCGGGAGATCCGCTCGCCGCAGACCGGGCAGTGCGGCTCGCCGATGCGGGCGAACAGCAGCCGGAGGTAGTCGTAGACCTCCGTGATGGTGCCCACCGTCGAGCGCGGGTTGCGCGAGGTGGACTTCTGGTCGATGGAGACGGCCGGGCTGAGGCCCTCGATGAAGTCGACGTCCGGCTTGTCCATCTGGCCGAGGAACTGCCGCGCGTACGACGACAGCGACTCGACGTAGCGGCGCTGCCCCTCGGCGAAGATCGTGTCGAAGGCCAGGCTCGACTTGCCCGACCCGGAGAGCCCGGTGAAGACGATCAGGGCATCCCGGGGCAGGTCGAGACTGACGTCACGCAGGTTGTGCTCGCGCGCGCCACGGATGATCAGTCGGTCGGCCACTGTCCGTGTACTCCCGGGTGAAGAAGATGAGGCGGAAATGTCCGCTCTGAGGCTGGTCTGAGCGGTTGTCTGCGCACAGGAAAGGCGCCCCGGCAACTCTAGCCCCGAGGTACGACACTTTTCCCCGCCGGCACATTCCCCCAGCTCAGCCCGGTCGGCCGCGCCGCCGGCCACCCCTGACACGGGCCGAGCGCCCACGGCGAAGCACCCGCCGCGAAGCACCCGCCGCGAAGCACCCGCCCGCGAAGCACCCGCCCGCGAAGCACCCGCCCGCGAAGCGCCCGCCCGCGAAGCGCCCGCCCGCGAAGCGCCCGCCCGCGAAGCGCCCGCCCGCGAAGCGCCCGCCCGCGAAGCGCCCGCCCGCGGCCGGTCGAGCGCCACGCGCCGACCGGCCGCTGTCGCGACGACCCCGTCAGGGGCGGGCGGCCCGCCGGCGGGCGGAGCGCCAGCCGCCGCGCCGCTCGGCGGCCAGCCGCGCCTCGCGCCGCCGGCTCTCGTACGCCACCTCCCGCTGCAACCGGCGCCAGCTCTCCCAGCGCCGCGCCGGCAGCTCACCGTTCTCCAGCGCCTCGCGCACCGCGCAGCCGGGCTCCCCGTCGTGCCCGCAGTCGGCGTACCGGCAGCCGGTGGCCAGCTCGGCGATGTCGGCGAACGCCCGGTCCAGCCCCGCCGAGCCGTCCAGCAGGCCCACGGCCCGCACCCCCGGGGTGTCCAGCACCGCCCCGCCACCGGGCACCGGGACCAGCGCCCGCCACGTGGTGGTGTGCCGGCCCTTGCCGTCGACGCGCCGGATCGCCTGGGTGGGCATCACCACGGCCCCGGCCAGCGCGTTGACCAGGCTCGACTTGCCGGCACCGGACGGGCCGATCAGGCCGAGCGTGCGGCCGGGCACCACCTCGGCGCGCAGCGGCTCCAGCCCGGTGCCGTGCTCGGCGCTGACGGCCAGCACCGGCACCCCGGGGGCGACGGCGGTGAGCTGGCGTGCCACCGCCTGCGGGTCGGCCGCCAAATCGGCCTTGGTGAGCACCACCAGCGGCCGGGCGCCCGACTCGTGCGCCAGGGACAGCAGCCGCTCGATCCGGCCGATGTCCGGCTCCGGGTGCACCGGCTCCACCACCGCGGCGGCGTCCAGGTTGGCGGCCAGCACCTGGCCGCTGGCGTCCTTGCCGGCGGTCCGCCGGACCAGGGCGGTGCGCCGCGGCAGCACCGCCTCCACGGTCACGTTGCGGTCCGGCCAGGTGCCCAGCAGCACCCAGTCGCCGGCGCAGGGCAGGCGGGTCAGGTCCCCGGCGGCGGCGGCCAGGACCGCCCCGCCCAGGGTGGCGCGGACCGGGCCCTCCGCACAGAGCACGGTGCAGACGCCCCGGTCCACCCGGGCCACCCGGCCCGGGCGGTGGTCGCTGCGCCGTCGTACGTGTGCCGCCCGGTCGGCGTCCCAGCCGAGGGCGGTGATATCGATGGTCATGGCATTCCTTATCGGTGTCGGAGCGGGTGGTGCACGCGTGCTGCGACCGGCAACGTCACCACCTCCTCCCCGACTTCCGGTGCCGCGTCCGACGCCGACGGTAGGGCGCGCGACGACGCGCCGAAAGCGATTTCCCCGGCGACTCGGGGCGGCCCGACGGTTAGGGTCGGTACGTGACCACTGATCCACTCCTGCTGACCGGCGAGGTGGACGCGGCCACGGACCGCCTGCTGCGGACCGCGGCCACCTTCGACGGTGCGGACATCGCCGCCGCCTCCCTGCTGCCCGGCTGGACCCGCGGGCACGTGCTGGCACACCTGGCCCGCAACGCCGACGGCTTCGTCAACCTGTTCACCGCGGCCCGCACCGGCGAGCCCGTCCCGATGTACGCCTCCGCGACGGCCCGGGAGGCCGACATCGAGGCCGGCGCTCCCCGGCCGCCCGAGGCCCACCTCGACGACCTGCGCCGCTCGGCCGACCGGTTCGCCGAGGCGGTCGCGGCGATGCCCGTCGAGGCGTGGGCGGGCACGGTCCAGACCCGGCGCGGCCCGTGGCCGACGGCCATGCTGGTCTGGGGCCGGCTGCGCGAGATCGAGGTGCACCACGTGGACCTCGACGCCGGTTACCGGCCGGCCGACTGGCCCGAGTCGTTCGGCCACCGGCTGCTGCACGAGGTCGCCGGCGACCTCGCCGGCCGCGCCGACGTGCCGCCGATGCTGCTGCGCTTCGACGGCAGCCGGCACGAGCTCGTCGTCGGCGACCGCTCGGCCGCGCCCACGGTCGCCGGCTCCGCCCCGGAACTCGCCGCCTGGCTGATCGGCCGCAGCCCCGGCACCGTGCTGGCCGTCACCCCCGACGGTCCCCTGCCGCAACCACCGGAATGGATATAGCCAGACCATGACCTACAGCGGAGACGTCACGCCCGGCGGTGCGCCGGCCGTACGCGAGCTCGACGCGCTCACCATCACCAAGGTGTCGGTGGGCCCGATGGACAACAACGCCTACCTGCTGCGCTGCCGGGCCACCGGCGAGCAGGTGCTGATCGACGCGGCGAACGAGGCCCCGCGCCTGCTCGACCTGGTCGGCGACGCGGGGCTGGGCACCGTGGTCACCACCCACCAGCACATGGACCACTGGGTGGCGCTGGAGGAGGTGGTCGCCAAGACGGGCGCCCGCCCGCTGGTGCACGCCGACGACGCGGCGGGGCTGCCGATCGAGGCGGAGACGCTGGCCGACGGCGACACCGTGCCGGTGGGCGACTGCGCGTTGGAGGTCATCCACATCAAGGGGCACACCCCCGGCTCGATCGCGCTGCTCTACCGCGACCCGGCCGGGACGCCACACCTGTTCACCGGCGACAGCCTCTTCCCCGGCGGGGTCGGCAACACCGACAAGGACCCGGAGCGGTTCGCCGCGCTGATCGACGACGTGGAGCACAAGCTGTTCGACCGGTTGCCCGACGACACCTGGTTCTACCCCGGCCACGGCAAGGACAGCACGCTCGGCGCGGAGCGCCCGGCGCTGCCCCAGTGGCGCGCCCGGGGCTGGTGAGCACCGGCGGGGGGGGGGGGGGGGGGGGGGGGGGGGGGGGGGGCTTGGGGGGGGGGGGGGGGTCGCCCTCGCCCCACCCACAAAAATAACAAACAACACCCCCCCCCACCCCCCCCCTCCCTCCCCCACCACG
>NZ_JBVJGT010000029.1:77222-79222 GCF_055587185.1 Micromonospora sp. NPDC048040
GTGGCGCGCCCGGGGCTGGTGAGCACCGGCGGGGCCGGGCGCGTCGCGCGCCCGGCCCCGCTCCCCCCGTTGGCGGCGGTCAGCCCCCGGTGACCGCCCGCAGCCGGCGCCGCGTGCCCATCAGCACCACCCCCGCCAGCAGCAGCCCGACCGCCATGGTGACCAGCATCGGGCTGGACTCCCCGGGCAGCAGCCCGGCCAGCGACCGCGAGGCGGTCCCCAGCACCAGGTAGAGCCCGGCCCACGCCGCCGCGCCGACCGTCGCGCAGCCCAGGAATCGCCGGTACGACATCCGCAGCCCGCCCGCCGCCAGCGGCAGCAGCGCGTTGAACACCGGCAGGAAGGGCGCGATCAGCACCATCCGGCCGCCCCCGCGCCGCAGGATCCCCTCCGCCGCCACCCAGCGCTCCTCGCCGATCCACCCGCCGATCCGGCTGCGGCGCAGCCGGTCCCCGTACCGGCGGCCGGCGAGGAAGCTCAGCGACCACCCGGAAAGGCAGCCGGCCACCACGACGGCGAAGGTGGCGACGCCGGTGACCGGGCCGCCGACCCCCATGGCGGCCAGGATCGCCACGTCCCCCGGGACCAGCACACCGAGCAGCGGTACGGCGTCGAAGAGCATCACCACCCCGAGCACCCCCATGAGCAGGGTGGTGGGAAGCTCTCCGACCTGGGCCAGCCAATCCGCCATGCCCCGTACGCTATGACCGCCCGGCCACCCCGGGCATCGGGTCCGATCCCCCACCGCCCCCTGGTATCCGGGTCGGGGTCGACCCTGAGGAGCCCGGGGTCACCGGGGGCGCAGCACCTGGACCCGCCGGACGGGTGTGTCGACGGCGGGCTCGGTGGTCGGCAGGACATAGCTCGTCACGGCCGCCAGCACGTCCGGCGGCAGGTGCCCCCGCCCGGGTTCGCCGACCAGCACGTCGGCGCCGGTGGCGGCGGCCCGACGCAGGAAGGGCAGCACCCGCGCCGTCATCGCCTCGTCGTAGAGCACGTCCCCGGCCACCAGCAGGTCCACCTCGGACGGATCGGAGTCGAGCAGGTCACCGCCGGTGGCCGCGACCGTCACCCGGTTGGCGCGGGCGTTGACGGTCACCGCCGCGACCGCGTACGGGTCGATGTCGTTGGCGACCACGTGGTCGGCGCCGGCGAGCGCGGCGGCGATCGCCACCAGGCCGGACCCGGCGGCCAGGTCGAGCACCCGCCGCCCGGCGGCGAGGTCGGGGTGGTCGAGCAGGTGCCGGGCGAGGGCCTGCCCGCCGGCCCAGACCGAGGCCCAGTACGGCGGCGGCAGGGCGCGCCCGGCGTGCGCCTCCATCCGGGCCCACCACACGATGGCGTCCTCGGCCAGGTGCAGCCGCACCTCGGGCACGAACGGCGCCCGCACCAGCCGGAGCCGGTCCAGGCCGCCGCCCGGAGCGTCGATCTCACGCTCCAGTTCGGTCAGCGCGACGGCTGCGGCACCTCTCACCGGCGCAAGCATGCCCCAGCGGGCCGGTCGCCGCGCGGCTTTCGCCCAGCGGCCCCGAGAGTTCACCACGCCGCCTGCGGCACTTCGGCCAGCAGATCGGCGTTCGGCCGGTTACTGTCGGGGAGGTACCGGGCGATCATCGGTCGAGCACCGAGGGGTCACCCGCTTGGGAACAGGGAGAGATGCATGGCAACCGGCACGGTTAAGTGGTTCAACTCGGAAAAGGGCTTCGGCTTCATCGAGCAGGACGGCGGAGGTCCGGACGTCTTCGTCCACTACTCGGCCATCGCGACGAGCGGTTACCGGGAGCTGAACGAGGGCCAGAAGGTCGAGTTCGAGGTGACCCAGGGGCAGAAGGGTCCGCAGGCGGACAACGTCCGCCCGATGTAGATCCGTGCCGGTGGCGGGGGGGGGGGGGGGGGGGGCGGGGGGAGGGGGGGGGGGGGGGGGCGGGGGGGGGGGGGGGGGGGGGGGGGAGAGACGAGGAGGGAGAAACAAGAGAACAAAGGGGGGGGAGGGAGCAACC
>NZ_JBVJGT010000030.1:0-76888 GCF_055587185.1 Micromonospora sp. NPDC048040
CCCCCCCCCCCCCCCCCCCCCCCCCCGCCGGCCCGGCCCCGGCCTGCTGGCGACCTCCGGCCGGCATCGGCCGGGCCGGCCGGCCACGCTGACGGGGCTACCAAGGGCTTGAGGGGCTGAGGCGGGACGATCGCCGTCGGGGCTGTTCCCCGTCGAGGTTGGGGCGATCGGCTGCCGCGCAGCGGAGCTGCTTGCCCCTGGCCTCTCGTGGTCGCCGTCCGCGGTTCAACGGCGATGAAGACCAGGGCGTGACCCGTCCCCCGGGTGCCCGATCCTCTACGCCACCCGCCCGGCGTCAAGGGCGCTGCGCGTCGGCATGCCGATGGCCTACGGCCACCCTTGACTCCGACCGGGCGCCGCAGTTCTGGCACCTATCCGGGGGACGGGGGCAGACTGGCGGCTATCCGTCCGAGGATCTGGACGGTGTACGGCGGCATGTTGATCCAAAGGGGCAGCCTTGGACGTGAACAGCGGCGAATCAACGGTGACCGTCCCGCTTGATCGGGCGATCGAGGTAGCTCGCTTGCTTGAGTGCCTCACCATCTCGATTGACCGGATCGGTTCACGGATGGCGGGCGGCGAGGCAGACACCGAGACCGTCGACCGGTTCATCACCGAGTGGCTGATCGGCCCTCAAGCGTCTCGGGCGCGATTCGTCCTGTGGGATGCCATCAGTCAGGTGATCGGTGAGGAGGCGACGGAGGAGATCGCTGAAGCAGTGCCGGGCTTCCCGGACGCCCCTCCTGAGGAGGTGAGACGGCTTCGGCAGGAGCTGTCGGCGTGGCAGAAGGCGGGCGGTGGGTAGCCGTCTCTCATGGACGAGAGGGATGGGAGTCAAGGGCGCGAAGGTGGCTGGTCGTGTCCGGCATGGGCCAACCGTGGGCCAGTAACCGTGGCGCGAAGTAGTCACGAGCGGGCACGAGGGGTAACCAGGTTGGCCGCTGGCCGCAGGCGTTTCGGGCATCACGATCACTTGATGACGCTCTTCCAAACTGGCGGTTCCACATGACGCCGGCAGTGGCGCAGGCTCCGCGCGGGACGAAGTGTCCAGCGGGCGTCCGGCTAGCCTCCGTAGAGGTTCTCCGGCGCGGCCTGTCGGGCGCGCTGAGCTTGGTGCTGTTGATCGACCCCGATGCAGGCAACAACGGCGGACTCGTCGGCCGACAAGAACAGTTGGAAGTAGTACGGCGGATCGCTCAGCCTGACGCGTCCGACCCGTAACGGCCGTTCACGAAGGGCATGCAGCACTTCGACGGCTTCAGCGAAGCCAAGTGTCGGAATGCCCCTCTCCGGGTGTGTATCTGCCGACCCCGATAGATCTCCGCGAAGTGGCTTGCCGGCAGCGAACCATCGAATACGTCGAAGGACGCACCGCGCTCGACTGCCCCACGGCATGCCTCGAATGCCCCATCCCGATCGGTGAGCAGGGAGATCAATTGCGCGCGCTCCATCTCGAAACCGTACAGCCATCCGTACAGCCAAGCCGACGGACCCGGTCACAGGCCGACGCGAGACGACGGGACGAGCAAGTCAACGGGCAGCTACCGACCGCGACCGACACCAGTCTTGATCTTTGCAAGGCAGGGCTCGGGACACGCGCTCGGACTGCCCTGCGGGCGGCCTCCGGCCGTCCTCGGGCGCCCGCAGCGCGTCTTCCGAAAGTCAGCGAATCGTCAGCGAACGCCGTACCGCGTGGCGACTCTCGATCATGCTCGGCGGCACAACCGATGCGTCTGACCACGCGGTACGGCACTTGATCACACTCGCCACTACGTCAGGTCACTTGTCCCCTCTACGGGCATCGACCAGGTCGGATAGCAGGTCACTCCAACCAGGCGGGTCCCGATGGGCAGAGTTCGCAACCGTCACTCTGGCAGAAGTCAAAGCCGCGCGGATGGAAGCTGGTGGGACGTGGGCAGGCATCGCCGAGGGAACAGGTCGCGACCTCTGTTTCGTGGATGGTCGATATGCCCTGGCAAAATTGCGCGGGATCAACGCCCGGAGCTAGACGACCCATAGTTCTCCTCGCAGCCTTGGTGCGTGCAGAGTACGTGCAATGGCGCTGGTGTTGAGGCCGTAGACGTAGGTGTCCGCCGCAGGTCAAGGCTGTGGTCTGCCTCTAGCCCGCACCGCCTTCCTAAACCGTGTGTCGGTTCAGCTGGTCCTCGCGCACCCGGAACAGCCTCTGCCCACCCTCTGCTTCGACCCCGTCCGGCTGGGTGGAGATGACTAGGGCGCGGTCGTCGTCATGTCCGACGATGCCGCATCGCACGTGAACTGGTGCTGGCAGACGAGTGTCGGCGCTTAACTGGCCGCCGGTGAAGACGGGGACCTTGTCGACGAAGAACCACGACTTGCCGTCCGCGTCGACCAGGCGGACGCGCACCCAGCCCGGGAAATCCTGGCTGACCCATGCGACCACCTCGCAGCGGAGAAAGCGTTCTTCGTGAGCCACGGGCCGATCTTGCCTGCTTGCTCGTGCGATGCCAACCGACGATGGGGACATCAGTCAGCGGGGTCGGCCGGGTCGCCGGCGGAATGGCTGTCGACAGCAACGCTGACAGCAACCGCGCCGGATGGCAGCACACTGACGAGCACTGGCATGGACGAAGCTCCGAGCGTGCAGCCATTCCCGGACGTGTGCGGACGCGATGCACAGAGCTTGTAAGCGAGCAGTCAGACCGAGTCACAAGATCCGGACGGGCGCCTCCGCGGCCACCTGGACCTCGGCGGGCATCATGCTGCTGGCTGCAGTGGTCGCGGGCGTCTTCATCAACGCCGAGGCGCCGGGCCGGCAGGCGGGCGCGGCGGCGGCCTGCCCGGCGGACGGTGACCGCGAAGCCGGGCGGTCGAGGCGTGGGTCCACGCGGGCCTGCCTTCGCAGATCCCGACCATGTGGGGCCCGAGTCAGGCCCCGGCCCTTCTCTGGAGCCGGGGTCAGTACCTGGGCCCCACATGCGCATCCATGAGCACGATGGACGCTTGCCGCGTGCCGGTTTCCGTTTGGCTCAGACCTGTCACAGGCCCGTGTAAAGATCGTCGCCGTGACTGGATGGATCTACAACGATCGCCCTGAGGGCGTCAGGTTCCTGGCCGAGCGGATTGCGGAGCCGGGCCGTGGGGAGATCGAGGCCGAGATCTGGGACTGGGTCGTGCGTGGCCAGGATGACGCCGACGAGTTCGTGGATTTCTTCGATGAGGACGAGCAGCGCCACGGCGCCACCGACGAGGAGCTCAGGGCGGCGTACGAAAAGGCTTTGGTTGCTCGGCGGGAGCAGCAGCGTGAGTGGGGCGAGGTGCGGAGCAACCTCACCCGCGCGTTCGTCGACCTCAACGAGCTCGGCGTGTTGGCCAGGGAGAACTTCAGCTGCTGTGGCACCTGCGCGGCCGCTGAGATCCACGACGAGCGGGACGATTCCCGGCACTGGCACGGGTACCTCTGGTACCACCAGCAGGACACGGAGTCGCTGCTCGCGAGCGAGGACGGCGAGGTCTACCTGGGCTACGGCGCCTATCCGCCAGCGGACTTCGACGAGGTCGCCTATGCCGCCCTGCCGGAGGCCGAACAGCAGGCCCGCTACCAGGCCGACCTGGAACGGCTACTGGACGAGATCGCCTTTCCGGTGCTTCGCAAGCACGGCATGCGGGTGGAGTGGAACCGCAAGCAATCCAGGCGGATACGGGTGACCGGCGCCCAGTGGTACACGCCATTGACCTGAATCAGCGAAGACTCGACATCATCGGTCAGACGCGGGTTGAGTCGTCCGGCCCGGGTCGGCTGACCAGGCGAGCCTGCCGCCGATGATCGTGGCGGCGACCCGAGTCGAGAACCGATGACCGGAGAACGGTGTGTTCCTGGCCAGGCTGGCCAGTCGGGCCGCGTCGACCGTCCAGTCGGCGTCGGTGGAGACCAGGCACAGCGTGGCGGGCATGCCCACCTGGAGCGGATCCCCGCCGCCGACAGCTGTTCCGCCGATCGCCGCCGGCCGGATGGCCATCGCCTCGGCGAGGCGGCGCCATGACATGAGGCCCGTGCGCACCATGGTCTCCGCGACGACCGGCAGCGCGGTCTCCAGTCCGAGCATGCCGGGGGGCGCCTCGCACCAGGGACGGTTCTTGGTGGCGGCGGGGTGCGGCGCGTGATCGGTGGCGACCACGTCGATGATCCCCTCGGCGAGCGCTTCCCGCAGGGCCGTCACGTCCTGGGCGCTGCGCAGCGGCGGGTTGACCTTGTAGCGGGTGTCACCGGTGCGTACCAGTTCGTCGGTGAGCAGGAGATGGTGCGGGGTGACCTCCGCGGTGACCGGCCAGCCCCGCGATTTGGCCCAGCGGATTATTTCCACGCTGCCTCGCGTCGAGACATGGCAGATGTGCAGTGGGGTGTCGTCCGCGCCCGCCAGCACGCAGTCCCGGGCGATGACCGCCTCTTCGGCGACGGCGGGCCATCCGGGCAGGCCCAACTCGCGGGCGACCGCGCCGTCGTTGGCCTGGGCGTTCGGGCTCAGCGGCGAGGACTGGGCGTGCTGGGCGATGAACCCGCCGACGTCGGCCGCCCGGCGCAGCGCCTGTCGCATCAACGCGGGGTCCTCCACACACCGGCCGTCGTCGGAGAACATCCGGGTGCGGGCGGCCGAGGCGGCCATCGCCTCGATCGGTGCCAGCGTGGTGCCGCCGAGGCCGACGGTGACCGCGCCCACGGGCCGTACCTGGCAGTGCGCGGTGCGTTCGGCGACCTCGGCGACGTACTCCACGCGTCGCGGATCATCCGCCACCGGCTGGGTGTTCGCCATCGCGAACACCGTCGCGTAGCCGCCCTTGGCCGCCGCGAGCGTGCCGGTGGCGATGGTCTCCGCGTCCTCCGCGCCGGGTTGGCGCAGGTGGGTGTGCAGGTCGGTGAGCGCTGGCAGCGCGATCAGGCCGTGGCAGTCGATGCTGTGGACGGCGGGTCCCTGCCCGGCGGGATCGAGCGCGGCGATCCGGCCGTTGTCGATCAGCAGGTCCACCGGTTCCTCGCCGTAGGGTCGTACGCCCCGCAGCACGGTGGGTGGCAGCAGCGGTTGCCGGGACAGCGGCCGCAGGTTCCCGCCAGGCTCAGTCATCCGCGGATCCCCACCTGAACACCGGCCCGTCGAGGCACACCAGGGGCGCCTCAGCCCCCACGCTCCGCTGTCCTGAGGAGCAGCCGTGGCAGTATCCGAGGCCGCACGCCATGTGCGCCTCGACGGATACCTGCACCTCCGCCTTCCACCGGTTCCCGAGGTCGGCGGCGAGGTCGGTCAGCCGTTGCGAGCCGCAGGTGAGGATGAGCTGCGGAGGGTCGGCGTCCAGCGTCGAGGTGAGCAGGGTGGACAGGAAGTCCGGCTCACTGGTCCCGTCCGCGTCGGTGACCTGGTGCAGGTGCTCGACGCCGTCCCGGCGCAGGGTGTCGGCGCCGATCAGCGCACCGGGATGGCGGGCGCTGATGACGGCGACGGTCGTACCGCCACGGCGGGCGTTGACCGCGGCGACCATGGTCAGCGAACAGGTGCCGATGCCCCGGCCCAGCAGCAGCACCCGGCTGGTCGCGGGGGAGAGGTGGAACCCCTGCCCGAGCGGACCGGTCGCGAGCATGGTCTCGCCGACGGCGAAGGTGGCGAGCCGGCGCGTACCGCCGCCGACGACGCCGTAGATCACGTCGAACGTGCCGTGTTCGGGTGCGGTGTCGTAGATCGCCATCGGCCGCGGCAGGACGGGGGCGGTCTCGTCGGCGCGGGCCGCCGTGAGCATCACGAACTGGCCGGGTTGGGCCCGGGTGGCGATGGTCGGGGCGTGCAGGCGGAGGAACCGGTACCGGTCGCCGACCGGTTCGTGGCGCAGGACCGGCGCGTGGTGCCAGGTGGGTGGGGGCCGGTGCGCCGGCGGCAGGTCGAGCGGGACGAGTCGTCCGCTGGTGGTGTTCAGCATGGCCCCTCCGCCGGGGACGTCGTGGTCAGTTCGTGATCGAGGGCGAGCAGGCTGCGGGCGAGCAGGTCGGTTCCGGCGGCGAGATCCGCGCTGCTCGTCCACTCCTCGGGGACGTGACTCAGCCCGGCCCGGCTCGGCACGAAGATCATCCCCGCGGGCACCACCTTGTTGATCATCTGGCTGTCGTGGCTGGCGCCGCTGGGCAGGACCCGGTACGCCGTCCCCGTGGCGGTGCAGGTCTCGGCGATCCGGCGGCGCAGCCAGATCGGCAGCACCACCGGGGAGGCGTCGCCGAGCAACTCGATGTCCAGGCCGACCCCGCGGCGGTCGCAGATGGCGCGGGCGCCGTGGATCAGCTCGGTCGCTGTCGACCGCTGCCGGTCGCTGTCCACGTCGCGGATGTCCACGTAGAGCCGAGCCTCGCCGGGGATCGTGGTGATCGAGCCCGGTTCGAGTTCCAGCCGGCCGACCGTGGCCCGAGTGCCGTGGTGCCGGGGGTCGGTCGCGATGCTCTCGGCGAGGAGCGTGATCTCCGCCGCGGCCGTCATGGCGTCGGCCCGCTGGTGCATCGGCGTCCCGCCGGTGTGCGAGGCGCGGCCGTGCAGGTCGAGGCGGAACCGGGTGCTGCCGGAGATGAGGTCGACGATGCCGATCGGCACGCCCTGGGCTTCGAGCACGCCACCCTGCTCGATGTGCAGCTCCACGAACGATGCCCAGTCGTCCGCGCGCCAGCGTGCCTCCTCGACGCGGCTCGGATCGAGACCGACGGCCTGCATGGCCTCGGCGAGACTCACTCCGTGGACGTCCCGCCGGTCGGCCAGATCAGACGAGCTCAGCAGGCCCGCCGCGATCCGGCTGCCGGTGCACGCCTGGCCGAACCGCGCGCCCTCCTCACCGGCGAACGCCACGAACCTGATCGGGTGGGTGTGCCGTACGTCCGCCTCGACGAGAAGCCGCGCGACCTCCATGGCGGCCACCACCCCGGCAATGCCGTCGAACCGTCCGGCCCGGGGCACGCTGTCCAAGTGGGAGCCGGTGCCGATGGCAGGGGCGGGCCCGGCATCGCCGGGCCGTTCGGCGTAGCTGTTGCCCGCCGCGTCGGTCCAGGTTCGCAGGCCCAGCGCGGAGAGCTGGTCGGTGAACATCCGGTGCGCCGCGCGTTCCAGCGGGGTGTACGCGAGTCGCGTCACGCCGTCGGTGCTCTCGCTGATCTCGGCGAACTGCGTCAGCAGGTCGGCCAACCGGGTGGCGTCGGCCCGGGGCAGGGCGACGGCGACGGTGTCCAGGCTCATCGCTGTGTCCGCGAGGAGGCTGCGGCGGTGACGACCGGGGTGCCGTCGACGGCTGCCAGGACCGCGTCGGTGACGGGTAGCGCCGCCGCGACCGCCACCACCTCGGCGTGGGCGTGGGCGAGCAGGAGCCGCAGCGCCGGCAGCGCCGCCACGTCGTGCCAGGAGGCGCCGAGAAGTGCGACGCGTGCTCCGGGGTCCGGGGGCGGGCTCAGCGAGAGCAGCCCGGAGTCTTCGTAGATGCGTACGGTGGGGAGGTCCAGCTCCCGGGACACGACGTGGGCCAGCACGCCGTCGTCGAGGTTGTCCCGCACGACCACCACCGTCGGGGTGTACGGCCGCAGGTCGTCGGCGATCGCCGCGCCGACGAGTTCGACGGCCGCCGCGGCACCGGCACGGTCGGCCGCGACCGCCCGGTGGAGTTCGTCGACAGCTGCGGCGAGCTGGCTCGCCGGTGTTGGGTGAGTGTTCATGGCGTTCGTGGCGCGGTGACCCTCGGCGTTGGCCATGGGGAGGAAGCGCCGTCCCCCTTTCAGGATCCAGTGGACTGACAGCGGTCGGAGTTCGGGTGAAGCGGTGGAAAACGGGTCACGCTGGTGGTACGTCGACTGTGCCCTGGCGGTCCCGGACTCGTGGCTGATCGGGGATGTGCAGGTCCGCTGGGGTGAACAGGGCCCGGACGGGGCAGCGGGCCGCAGCCTCGCCCTGGCCGCCGCTGCGGTCGACGGCCGCCAGTACGGCGGGCACCACCGCGCCGCGGTCCCGAAGCGCGTGGACGGCGCTGGTGGCGCGTGAGCCAGACATGATCACGTCCTCGACGAGGACGACGCGTTCGCCCGCGTGCAGTTCTCCCTCGATCTGCGTCGGGTGGTCGCCGGCAGCAGCGGTGGGGACCACCGCGAAGGGCAGACCGGTCTCCAGGGACAGGGCGGTGACGAGCGGTGCCACCTCTGCCCGGCCGGCCAGCCGGTCCGTCGTGGCGTCCAACAGGTCGGCCATCAGGGCGGCCATCCGCCGCAGGATCGTCGGGCGGGTTTCGAACAGGAAGACATCTATGTACACGTCGATCGGGCCGGCCGGTGCGAGGGTGAACTCGCCGGGCAGGCACGCCGCGGCGCGCAGATCACGGGCGAGTTCCAGCCAACGTTGGTGGCGGTTCTGGAAGGCGGTCGTGTCGCCGGTGCCGATGGTGCTGGGTGCGGCTCTGGTCATGGGGTCCCTCGGTAGGTCGCGGTGCTGTCGGTCTGGTCGGCATCGGTGATCAGCGGTGACGGGGTGAACTCGCTGCTGTAACCGAGTTCGGCGCTGAGCCGGGCCGCCGTGGCGAGCACCAGATGAGTCGCCCGGGCCCGGGCGACGGGATCACGCATCCGATCGGCGGCCGCAGCGAGCGTGATGCTCGCGCAGGTCGTGCCGGTGGACGAGCGAACAGGCGCGGCCACCGCCCACACGCCTCGGTCCAGTTCGTCGTCGCAGACGTCGTAGCCTCGGGCCCGGACGACCGCGAGGTGTTCGATCACGGCGTCCGGGGTGGCCGGGGTGTCCGGGGTGAACGCGGTGAGCGGCCGTTCCGCGAGCAGCGCGCGGACGATGTCGGTGTCCATGTCGGCGAGGAGAGCGCGGGCGGACGCCGCCGCGTGCAGCGGCATTTCCTGGCCGATCCGGACGAACAGCCGCAGCGGGTGCACGCTCTCGATGAGAGCGATGCAGACCACCCGGTTGCCGACCAGTTCGGCGAGGAACACCGTCTCCCCGGACTCGGCAGCCGCGGCGAGCACCGCAGGGTGCGGGGCGACGAGTGTGGAGGTACGGCGGCTGTTCTGCTCGGCCAGTTGACGGGCGGCGGGGCCGAGGAAGTAGCGGCGGTTGACCGGGGATCGGGTGACGAACTCCTGTTCGGCCAGGACCGCCAGTAGCCGGTGCGCGCTGCCGAGCGGGATGTCGAGCGTCTCGTGTAGGTCCTTCATGCTCATCCCGTCGCCGTGACGGGCGAGGGTCCGCAGCATTTCCAGCGCTCTGACGACCGGTTGCACGCTGTCTCCTTCGAATGGGCTCGGCGGGCTCAGACCCGTAGCGAGCCGACGACTTCCGAGACGGACATGGTGCCCGATGCGGCCAGCAGCGGCCCGAGCTCCCGCACGATCTCCGCCATGGCGTACGGGCGGGCGAAGTTGGCCGTCCCGACCTGGACCGCGCTCGCCCCGGCGAGGAGGAATTCCAGGACGTCCCGCGCCGAGCTGATGCCGCCGCAGCCGATGACCGGGATGTCGACCGCGCGGGCGGCCTGCCAGACCAGGCGCAGCGCGATCGGTTTCACCGCGGGACCGGACAGTCCGCCGACGCCGTTGCCGAGCACGGCCGTACGGCGGGTGGCGTCCACGCTCATTGCCGGGAAGGTGTTGGCCACCGTGATGGCCGTGGCGCCGGCGCGCTCCGCGGCGCGGGCGATGTCCACGATCGACGTCACGTTCGGGGTGAGTTTGACGAACACCGGTACGTGCGAGCGGGCCACCACACCGGACACGACCCGTTCGACCGTGGCCGCGTCGGTGCCGATGGCCAGGCCGCCGTGTTCGAGGTTGGGGCAGGAGACGTTCACCTCGAGCGCCGCGGCACCGTGGCCGGCCAGCTGCTCCGTCGCCGTCCAGTACTCCGCCACGGTCAGCCCGCCGACGCTGATGATGGTGGGCACGTTGGTGGCGAGGTAACGGGGGAGTACGCGGGAGCGGAACTCGTCGATACCGGGACTGGGGATGCCGACGCTGTTGAGCATTCCGTCGGGAGTCTCGGTGATGCGGTGTGCGGGATTGCCGGAGCGCACCGCGGCGAAGACGGTCTTCGTGACCAGCGCGCCCAGCTCGTCCAGCGGCACCAGCGTGCCGAGCTCCGGGCCGAAACAGCCGGACGCGGGCATGACCGGGTTACTCAGCCGGATATCACCGAGAGTGACAGATAAATCGATGCTGGTTCGTTGTTCCTGGGTCCAGAACCGAGCTCTCGAGTCGGTCTCGCCGCCCGGGATGGCGACTGAAATACCCGAGTTGTCGGTTGAGGTATGCAGTCTCGTTTCCACGACGCGGATGTACCTCTTCCGTCTGGGAAGAGTCGACTATGCGTCACCGGCCGTGCTTCGTCAAGGGGTGGATCCCTCTGTCCCGGGCGGCGTCAGAGCTTTCGCACCGCTCGGAGAGTCGGCGCGTTTCAGCATGTGGAAAGCGGTGTGGTCATGCGTTGCTTGCTAGCCATGGCGCGGGCCTCCCGCCGGACGGCCTCCGCTCTCCGGCTACCCAGCGCTGTTTCCGGGACCGCTGATCCGGTCTGGAGGGCGCGCTACAGAGTGCCGAGAGCGCCTGGCGGCCGGGATGACTTCCGACTGGCCGAAGTAACGTTTCTGTCTCGCCGGGGCGACGGTCACGCGTGCCGGTGACGCCGACGAGCGTCGGCCGGGGCCGAGGTTATCAACACGTATTGACTACCCGGTGTGATGGACGTATCTTCGGCTCTCCTTCCCCCGGAGGTGTTCATGAAGGTGACTCGAGCCGATGTGGCCAGGCGGGCGCAGACCTCGCCGTCGGTGGTCAGCTACGTGCTCAACGGCGGTCCACGCCCGGTCGCACCGGCCACCCGGGCCCGGGTCGAGGCAGCCATCCGGGACCTCGGCTACCGCCCGAACCGCGTGGCCCAGGCGCTCCGCCGTACCCGCAGCGGCTTCCTCGGCCTGTTGATGCCCGACGGGGGCAACCCCTTCTTCGCCGAACTGGCCAACGCCATCGAGACCGAGGCGGCACGCCGCGGAAAGTTGCTGTTCCTGCTGCACTCCGACGGCGGCGAGGAGGGCGAGCGACTCGCCGCCATGGGGGATGTCCGGGCCGAGGGGGTGCTGTGGGTGCCGCACCACGAGAGCCCGTCCACCGCATCCGCCCTGGCCAACGCACCCTGCCCGGTGGTGGTACTCGACCGGGTGCCGGCGGACGCGACGACCCGGTACGACTCGGTCGCGGTGGACCACCACCAGGGCGCCCGGCTGGCCACCAGCCACCTGGTCGAGCACGGCTTCCGGCAGGTCTCGTGCCTGTCCGGCCCGAGCGAGACCATCGTCGGGCGCGACCGGGCCGCCGGTTGGCGGCAGGCGCTGGCCGACCACGGCGTCACCGAAGGCGTGTGGGAGGTACCGGCGGACTTCACACCGGAGGGCGGACGGGCGGCCGGGAACGAACTGCTCGACCGGTTGACCTTCCCGGCCGCCGTCTTCGTCGCCTCGGACCGGCAGGCACTCGGCCTGCTGCGCGCCGTGCGCGAACGGGGACTCGACGTACCGCGAGACGTCGCCATCGTGTCCTTCGACGGCACGGACGTCAGCGCCTACACCACGCCACCGCTGTCCACCATGCGGCAGCCCCTGCCGGCGCTCGCGGCCGGCGCCCTGACGCTTCTCGAGGAGCGAATACGCGACCCGTACCGACCGGCGCGGCACATCGCCCTGCCCGCCGAGCCCGTGTTCCGAACAAGTTGTGGATGTGGACAGCCATGAGTGTGCCAACCGGAAACCCCATCACCGAACGCCGTTCCCCACAGGCCGGGCAGGAGACTCTGCTGCGGCTGTCGCAGATCACCAAGGAGTACCGGTCCGACCGGGGCAAGGTGGTGCGCGCGCTCCACGAGGTGTCGCTCGACGTGCGGCAGGGCGAGATCCTCGCCATCATCGGCGCGTCCGGCTGCGGCAAGTCCACCCTGCTGCGGATCATGGCGGGCCTCGACACCATCACCTCCGGGCAGGCGGAGTGGTCACGCCAGCCGACACCCGGCCGGGACATCGGTTACGTCTTCCAGGAGCCGGTCCTGCTGCCCTGGCGCAGCGTCCTACGTAACGCCTGCATCGCCCCGGAGACGTTGAAGGAGCCGCGGCAGCAGTACGAGCCTCGGGTACGCGAACTGCTGAGCCTGGTCGGACTGACCGACTTCGCCGACGCGCTGCCGCGCGAACTCTCCGGCGGGATGCGGCAGCGGACCTCGATCGTGCGGGCGCTCGCCCACGATCCGATGCTGTTGCTGATGGACGAGCCCTTCGGCGCACTCGACCAGATCACCCGGGAGAAGCTGCACGACGACCTGCTCAACATCTGGACCGCGACCGGCAAGACCATCGTGTTCGTGACGCACAGCGTCGACGAGGCCACCTACCTCGCAGACCGGGTGGTCGTGCTCTCACCCCGCCCCGGCCGGGTACGCGCGGTCCACGACGTCCCCCTGCCCCGACCCCGGGACGCGCGCACGAAGCTCGATCCGCGGTTCGCGGAGTTCCAGGCCATGCTGCGGGGGGAACTGTGACGGTTCAGACCTCGACACCCGAGCCGACGGCACCGGCCGTCGCGCCGGCACCGGTTGGTTGGTCGCGACGCGGCCGCCTGCGACTCGTGGCCAAGCCCTTCGTCGCGCTGCTGTACGTCCTCGTGATCGTCGGCGCCTGGGGCGCGTACCAGGCGGTGGCGGACGTCCCGCGATACCTGCTCGCCAGCCCGGCCGAGGTCGGATCGCAACTGCTGGACCTGGTACGGACCGGAACGCTGTGGACCCACCTGGGATACACGGTCCGCAACATCGGTGTCGGCTTCACGATCGGGGCAGTGATCGGCGCGGCGCTGGGAGTGGCGGTCTCCCGGTCGCAGGTCGTCGACGCGATGCTCTCCCCGTTCCTGGTCGTGTTCCAGGCGATGCCGAAGATCGCGCTCGCGCCCATGCTGGTGCTCTGGTTCGGCCTCGGCCTGACCAGCCAGTTCGTGCTCATCGTGAGCCTGTCCTTCTTCCCGATCCTGGTCGGCACCGCCACCGGGCTGCGGCAGGTGAACCCGGGCTACCGGGACCTCGCCACGATCGTCGGGATGAACCCGGTAGCCCGACTGTTCCGCATCGACATCCGCGCAGCGTCGCCGTCGATCTTCGCCGCCGCCCGGGTGGCCGCCGTCGACGCCATGACCGGAGCGGTCCTCGCCGAGTGGATCTCCTCAAGCCAGGGACTCGGCTACCTCCTGGTCGAGGCCAACTCCTCCTACCAGGTCCCCATGCTGATGGCCTCGATCGTGGTGATCGTGGCTGTCGGACTCGCCCTCTACCAGCTGGTCTCCTACGTGGAGGCCCGCGCCCTGCGGTGGCGCGATCCCGTCACGGCCTGATCACACGACCCGTCCGTCGTAGGCCGAACCCCCATCGAACTGGAATACGAGGTACACCCATGCGCTCCATGAACCGTAGATCCCTCCTTGCCGGTATCGCCGCCAGCACCGTCATCGCCCTCACCGCCGGCTGCGGCGGCGTCGAGGCCCCCGGCGGCGGCACCGACGGTGGCACGACCAAGGTCAGCATCCAGATCGACGGCGCCGCCGCCCCCTACTACGCGCCGCTGTACTGGGCCAAGGAACAGGGCTACTTCACCAAGCAGAACCTCGACGTCGAATTCCTGTACGCCGACGCCGCCACCATCACCAAGAACGTGGCCGCCAACAACGTCCAGTTCGGCTTCCCGAACGCCGACAGCGTGATCCAGGCGGTGGCCAACGGCGTGCCGGACCTCGTCGTGCACACCACGTACCAGCAGGGCATCGGCGCACTGCTCACCCTCGCCGACTCCGGCATCACCAACCCGGCCGACCTGAAGGGCAAAACGGTCGCGGTGACCAGCCTCGGCTCCCCGAACTACGTCCAGCTGACGGCGATTGCCGCCTCGGCGGGCCTGGACGTGAAGAAGGACCTGACGGTCAAGGTCGTCGGTACCGGCGCCATCGTCTCCGCACTGCAGAACAAGCAGGTCGACGCGATCGTCTTCTCGCGGCTGCGCTACTACACCCTGCAGGCCGCCGGAGTGCAGGTCACCCAGATCCTGTCCAACCAGTACCTCCCGTCGTTCGGCAACGTCGTGATCACCGGCCAGCAGTTCGCCAAGGAGAACCCCAAGGCCGTCACCGGATTCACCACCGCGCTCAACGCCGCGCTGCAGGACCTCATCGACGGCAAGCTGCCGCAGGCCGTCGAGATGTCCATCCAGAAGTACGCCACCAGCTTCGCCGGCCAGGAAAAGTCGGTCACCCAGGTGATGCAGGAGGTCTTCGTCAAGGACCTGTGGCAGAGCGACGCCACCAAGGCGCACGGGCTCGGCTACGGTGACCCGACGGCCTGGCAGAACGCCGTGGACGCGCAGAAGAAGTACGGCCTGATCCAGGGCGACGTGCGGGCGTCCGACTTCGTGAAGGCCACCTCGTGACCGAGCAGCGACTCGGCAAGCTACCGCGCGCCGTGCTCGGCACGGCGTCGGTAGCGGCCTTCCTACTGGCCTGGCAGGGCTACGTCCACCTCGCGCACGTGCCCACGTACACCCTCCCCGGCCCGATCGAGATCGTGACGTACACCTGGCGGATGCTCACCGGCGAGCAACTGCTGGTCCACCTCCGGGTGACCGGTGCCGAACTCCTACAGGGAGTGGCGATCGGCTTGACGGTCGGCGTGCTCACCGGGGTGGCGATGGCCCGATGGCGCTGGCTGGAACGAGCGGCCATGCCGCTGCTGGTGTTCATCCAGATCACCCCGAAGATCGCGATCGCCCCACTCCTGGTGCTGTGGCTCGGGCTCGGCGTGACCAGCAAGATCACCCTCGTCGCGCTGGTCACGTTCTTCCCGGTACTGATCAACACGCTGGCCGGGCTGCGCGGCATCGGCACGAACTACCGCCACCTGTGTCAGGTGCTCGCACTCTCCGGCCCGCGGCGGTTCTTCCAGCTCGAACTGCCGATGACCCTGCCGCACATCGTGGTCGGGCTCCGCCTCGGTGCCCTGGCCGGAGTCACCGCCGCAGTGATCGGCGAGTTGATCGGCGCCCAGGGTGGGCTCGGATACCTGGTCGCACAGAGCCAGGAGACCGACAACATCCCGCAGGCAATGGTCGGGCTGCTGCTGCTGAGCATGCTCGGGCTGGTCTCCTGGTCCGGTATCGGCGCCGTCGCCGGCTGGCTCCGCACCCGATTCGGCGTGACCGATGGCTGAGCCGCCGCGGAGCCGCTGTCGTCGGCGGAGGCCGGGACGATGACCGGGACACCCCGGCGCATCGTGGTCGACACCGACGGAGGCGTGGACGACCTGGTGGCACTCGCCTGGTTGCTGCGCCTGCCGGATGTGGAGATACCGGCGATCATCGCCACCGGCGGGGCACGGCCCGCCGATGTCGTCGGGGCGGCGGTCAACCATGCGCTTCGCGCGCTCGCTCCGGCCCGGCGGCCGTTGCTGCTGCGAGGCGCCGAGATCGACCCCGCCGCGCGGGCCGCGGTCCCGTCGGGCGCGCGGCTGCACGGCGAGTACGGTCTCGGGCCGCTCATCCCCACGCACGGCGCCGAGTTCGACGGCGACATACGCGTCGACCCGTCACTGCCGGCGCACACCGACTACCTGGCGCTCGGCCCATTGACCACCGCCGGGCGCCTCGCCGGGCAGGTGAGCCACTGGCCGGCGCACGTCCGGTTGACCGTGATGGGTGGGGCATTCTCCCTGCCCGGCGTGGTGCAGGGCGCCGAGCCGAACTTCGCCCGCGACCCCCGGGCCGCCCGGCAACTGTTCGCCGAGCCGCCCGGCCAGGGCGTACGGGTCGTGCCGACGGACGCGACCACCCGGGCGAGCTGCCCGCCGGAGGCCGTCCGGCGGGTGCTCGACGGCGGCAACGGGTGGCCCGGGATGCGCGCGCAACTGCTGGCGCACTACTGGTCCGGCACAGCCAGCCGACACTGCCACGACCTGGTGGCCGCAGCCGTCGTGGCGCGACCGGAGGTGGTGGCGGTCGAGACGCCCGCCACGGTGGCCGTCGACGCGGACGGCCGCTCGGACATGACCCCCGAGGGGAACGTGGCCGTGACGGTGGTGAGCCGCCTCGACGACACGGCGTGGCGCGAGATCGTCCTGGCATGGGCGACGGACAGAGAGGCGACGGTGCGTTGAACAGCCCGAAGATCGCGGTGGTGGGCAGCGCCAACCTTGACCGCATGGTGGTGACCGACCGGCTCCCCGAGCCCGGGGAGACACTGACCGCCCGGGAATACCGGGAGGGTACCGGCGGCAAGGGCGCGAACCAGGCGATGACCATCGCCACCCTCGGTACGCCCGTCGGCTTCGTCGGATGCGTCGGCGCCGACGCCGCTGGTGAGCAGGTGCGGCAGCGGCTCGCCGGCCGGGGCGTGGACGTGTCGGGGCTCGCGGTCGTCCATGACCTCCCCACAGGGACCGCGCTGATCACGGTGGACGGCGCCGGCGAGAACGTGATCGTGGTACACCCCGGGGCGAACGGCGCACTGGACGCGGCCCGCGTCGACCGGCACCGGGACATGATCGCGACGGCAGCGCTCACCCTCATGCAGTGCGAGGTCGCGACGCCCGCCCTGGAGCGGGCCGCAGCGCTGGCCGGGGGCCTCCTGGTGCTGAATCCCGCGCCCGCAACTCCGCTTCCCGACGCCCTCGTACGCCGGGTGGATGTGCTGGTGCCCAACCGGGCCGAGTTGGCGGTCCTGGCCGGCACGTCCCTGCCAGAGAGCCTGGACGACGTGGCGAGCGCCGTCGGCAAACTCGGGCTCGCGGCGACCGTCGTGGTGACGCTCGGGTCGCAGGGCGCGGCCGTGATAGAGCCGGACGGCCGCGTTGACCACGTTCCGGCGCTCCGTACCGAGGCCGTGGACACGACTGGCGCGGGCGACTGCTTCTGCGGAGCCCTCGCGACCGCCCTGGTGACGCGGCCCGGCCGCGCCGTGGCGGAAGCCGCCCGCTGGGCGGCCGTCGCGGCGGCGCTGTCGACACGCGGCCGGGGCGCACAAGGCGCGCTGCCGACCCTGGATGAGGTGTCCAGGGCGATGAGTGCCACCGACCGACCGTTCTCGTAGCGGGCCTCCGCAGCTCCCGTTCGATCCACAGCACCAGCACGGCTGGCCGACCCGGATGCAGCGCGCGTCGGCCTTCACCTCGTCGAGCCAGCCGGATCCGGCAGCGATCCCGAGACACGAGATGTATGCCGCGATGCACGGCGGCTCGGGCGCAACAGTCACCCTCAGTTATCACGGTTCCCGTTACCCCGCTCTACGCGAAAGGCCCTGGCCAGGACATCAATCCGGTCAGGGCCTTCGATGTTCCAAGGTCAACGATCATGCGGTGTGCCATTTGCCCACGCCGCGTCAGGCGTTCAGGCCCGCTCGAAGCCCCGGAACACGCCGGAAGCGTCGACGGAGTCTGCGAAGTCGGCGAAGTCCATGTTCGCGATGGAGAGGTTGGCCGAGACCTCGGCGTACCAGCGGGGCGGTATCCGGAAGGTGCGGCCCGGCTCGTCGTACAGATCGACAGCGAGCAGCGGATTTTCGTCGCCAGCCATGGTGGTGGCATCGGTGAGGAACAGGTAGGTCAGTTTGTCGTCGTCGGCTGCGTCGGCATCCGCTTGGACCAGATCCTGGATGCTCACCCCGTCGTACCGTGGGTCGTTGACGAAAGTGGCGTTGGGGTAAGGGTCGCCAGCGATGATGGCAGCCTTGAGCGCGTCCCACGCCGCGTCTTCAGTGAAGTCGACACGCAGGACCAGCGACGCCAGGTCGTCGGGTTGGGGCAGGGGTGTCACAAAGCGGATCCTCCCAGTCCGTCGCCATCGGCCTTCTGCCGCTTCTCGCGGTTGGCCTTGTCTTTCGTCTTCGCCGGCTGGTCCGTCAGCTTCTTGCCCTTTCCCGGCTTTTGGCCTTCTCTCGGTCAGCCCGCACTGCCTCGTGCAGCGCCTGGACGATGGCCCGGTCAGCTTCGGCCACAGCGTGCTGGTAGATCAGCGCGGCCTGCAGCCAGTCGGGCCCCATCCGGGCCATCAGGCCCCGCTCAGGGACAGCGGTGTTGGGAAGTGGTCCCTATCCTCTCGGCCATGGGAGCCCTCAAGCCGTGGCACGTGTTCGTCCTGACGCTCTGCTGTCTCTTGCCGACTGCTGCGGCGATCGTTGGCGGGGTATGGGCGGTCCGCCGATCTCGTAACCGTCGCTGAACCAACTCTGCCAACTGCGGTCGACGCTGCCGGGCCAGGCACGGTACAGGCGTGGGCGTCAGTGGGGGGTGATGCCCCAGGAAGCGCTCCACAGCTCGCCCGGCTTGAGCACGATCAGGTCGCGACCTGACCGCAGGGCATCCGGCGGGCAGGTCATCGGCTCCACCGCGATCGACCGCCGGTGGCGGGGTGACGGCACGCTGTCGGCCGTGTACACCTGCCACCAGGCGAACGCAGGGTCGGCCCACACACTGGTCACCGGCGCGTCCGGAGTGCCGAGCGTGACGGTATGCCGATCTTGGCTGGTAAGGATGACGTCGCCGAAGGCGGTGCCCAGGCGGCCGGTCCCGATCTGCTTCGGGACGGTGTAGTCGAACTCCGAGCCGGCGACCTTCGCCTCCCCGATCGGCAAATGGCGCGCGTCGACGAGCAGCCGTGACCGGGCCGGAACGCGTAGCCAGGTCTCCTCGACCGAGACCGGCGGCAGCAGGTAGGGATGGGCGCCCAAGCCGAACGGCGCCGGCTCCGCGGCGGCGTTGGTCGCGGTGTGGGTCACCGTCAGGCCGCCGCCCGCCAGTTCCCACCGGGTGGTCAGGCTCAGGCTCCACGGATACCCAGGTTGCGCCGGAAGGTCGAAGCCGAGCGTGACGGCGGACGGGGTCTGCTCCAGCAGCCGCCAGGGGACCCAGCGGACCAGGCCGTGGACGGCGCTGCGGTTCGCCGGTTCGGACAGCGGCAGCTGGTAGGTGTGGCCGCCGAAGGTGTACTGCCCGTCGCGCAGCCGATTGGGCCAGGGCGCGAGGACTTGACCGGCGCCGGCCGGGCAGATCACGTCCTCGGCGTACCCGTCGACGACCTCGCGGTCTCCGGCCCGGTAGGTCCGCAGGCCCCCGCCGACCTCCACGATGACGGCGGTCTGGTCGGCGAAGCTGATCGTCCATTGCGAACCTGTTGGCGCTTTTGGCATGCGCGAACCTTACTGCCGTTCGAGCACGACGAGGTGTTGTCGATCGCGAGCCGATCGCCGCCGACAGCGCCGGGCAGGTCCGCTGACATCGCCGAGTCGCAGTAGGAGGTGCCCCTGCGGGCGGAACGCCCTGTGGTGACCAAAGGATCGGTACCGGTCGAGCGGGCCCACCTGGCCAAGAACGGAGCCGCGGTTCGTCGGGCCGTTCGATGCTTACTGCGGCGAACGCGACCCCGTGCGGGAGCAGGCGGAGGCGTGGGTGCGGAAGCAGCCGTTACCGCGTCCGATCGCCGACGGCCAAACCTGTGGGGCCGATGGCGCTACCGGGCGGGATAGCGCCGACCGAGCTGGACTTCACCCCGCCTGAGCCGTTCGCTAGTGCTGTGACCGCACAGGTTCACCGGGTTGGCGGTCGTGGCGGTTGGATGTGCGGCGACGTCCGATCCGATCGCTGGAGGCCCGGTGGCCGAGCCTGTCCGTGTACGTAGACTGACCGACCGGGAGGGGGAGAAGCTGCAGCAAATCATGCGCAGGGGCAGCACGAGTTCGGTGCGCTACCGGCGCGCGATGATGCTGCTCGCCTCAGCGGGCGGGAACCGGGTGCCGGTGATCGCCCAGCTGGTCCAGGCCGACGAGGACACCGTGCGCGATGTGATCCACCGCTTCAACGAGATCGGCCTGGCCTGCCTGGACCCTCAGTGGGCGGGAGGCCGTCCCCGCCTACTCAGTCGTGAGGACGAGGACTTCGTCATCCGGACGGCCACCACTCGCCCCACCAGGCTCGGCCAACCCTGCACCCGCTGGTCCACTTCGGCCCGCTGCGGCAGTTCACCCTGGCCAACTCCCACCACCGCAGCCACCCGCGCAAACCCAGGCACTGCACCGCTACCTGCGCTGGCGCAATACCAACGCCCGCCACCCCGACGTACTCACCGCCCAACGCAAGGAACGCGCCCGCGTCCGCAGCGAAAAGGGCATCCGCTGGGGCGGACGCCCCCTCAACACCGCAGCCTGACCAACCGCGAACCGCAGCCCCCGAGCGCCGAAGGGGGCAAGTTCAGGAGAAGGACAGCGACAGAAGGATGACTCAGGAGGCGAACGGCTCGATCTCCCCCGCGAAGACGATGACCTGGTCGATGAGGCTCCGTCGCAGATGGACGACATCCGTTCCCGCCAGGCGGGGGCCTCCATCAGGCGTGGTGAAGACCCACCGGTACCGGGCCCATTCGTCAGGCATGTCCACCGCTGAGCAGCGCACCATCGTGCCGGTCCCCGCCGGGTGGCGTCGGATGTCCAGCACGAACCGCTCGACCGCCCCGATTCCTTCGCTGCGACCCAACGGCCCCCAGAAGACCACGTCTGAGGTCAGGGCCTGGGAGAGCAGGGCAGTCACATAGCTGTCGTCCGAGGCGTTGAACGCGGAGATGAACGTGTCGATCGCGGAGCGTGCAATCTCTTCCTGCATGCCCCAGTAATACCAGCCGGTTCGCGTGCGCTCGTCCCGCGAGCCGCCTTTCGATCACGGTGAACCACCCCGGTCACAGCACTAGTAAACGCGGGGGAGCGTGATGGTGAATGTCGTCCCGACGCCGACCTCACTCGCGACCGTGATGGTGCCCTGGTGATCGGTGACGATCTGCCGGGCGATGGCGAGGCCGAGGCCACTGCCTCCCGTACGGCGGCCCCGTGCGGCGTCGGCCCGCCAGAACCGGTCGAACACATGCGGCAGCGCGTCCGCTGCGATTCCCGAGCCGGTGTCGACGACCTGGACGATCGCCTGCGTTTCGGTGCGGCTCACGACCAGCCGGACGCTGCCGCCCTCAGCGGTCGCCCGTAGTGCGTTGGTGACGAGATTGCCCACCACCTGGCGGAGCCGGTCGGGATCGGCGTGTACCGCAACCGGCTCGGCTGCCACGCGCAACGACACCCCGGCTGACTCCGCCCGGGCGTGGTGGGCGGTGCCGCAGGTCTCCAGGAGTTCGGCCAGATCCACCGTGACCCGGTGGTACGCCAGGTTGCCGGCCTCAGCCAGGGCCAGGTCCTGCAGGTCGTCGACGATGCGCTGTTGCAGCACCGCCTCTTCGAGCAGCGAGGCGTAGAGCTCCTGGTCCGGCGTGACCACGCCGTCGGAGAGCGCCTCGAGATAGCCGCGCAGGTTGGCCAGCGGGGTGCGCAGTTCATGTGCGACGTCGGCGACCAGTCGGCGTTGCCGCTCCTCCCCGCGCTGCAGGGAGTCGGCCATCCGGTTGAACGACCGGGCCAACTCCGCCAGCTCGTCGTTGCCCCGCACCGGAACCCGTCCGGTGAGGTCGCCCCGGCCGAGCCGCTGAGCGGCCGCGGTGAGCGTGTCGATGGGGCGCAGCACCCGCCGGCTCAGCAGTACGGTGCCGATGATCGCGACCGCCGCCACGCCCACGGCCGCGGCGAGCAGCGGACCGGCCGCCAGCGCGGACGCCGGATCGCCACGAGCGCCGAGGTAGACCCGGGCGGGTACCGGCGCGACGTCACTGATCTGGTTGGTGAAGACCTGGGCCAGGCAGGAATCCAGTGGCTCCACCGCCGTCAGGGCGCCACAGCCCTGCACCCGGTCGGCGCCGGCCGCCCGGTCCAGGTTCGGCCGGGCCGCGATGTCGCGACAGCTGCGGACGATCTCGTCGACGCCCTGGCGACCGCGCACGTCGGTCGTGCTCGGTTCCGCGTCGAACTGCGGAACTCCCGTGCTGGTAGGTGAGGCGACGACAGGAACGGATTCCCGGGTCAGGCAGGCCGCGAACAGCACGCCCGTGCGGTAGGAGGCGATCGCCCCGACCACGCCTTTCTCCCGGCCCGCCGGCTCCGTCGGCAACGCGGCCAGATTCAGCACCGGCCGCGGGTCGACGAACCCGACCATCGTGCCGAGCGGCCGGGCGGTGCGATCCTCCTGGGTGTCCGTGTCCACGATCACCTGGCCCGTATCGGCGACCAGGTGGATCCGCTGACCGGTCTCAGCGCGCAGGTCCTGCACCAGGCCGGGCACGCCCTCCCAGGTGCCGTGCCGGCTGCCGTACGCCTTGAGTCGGGCGACGACCTGGTCGAGCTGCGCCCGGTCGACGGTGGCCGACTCGTTGATCTGCTGCGAGGCCTGCCGCAGGGTCAGCCACGCGGTCGCCACGGTCGCGCTCACCGCGACGAGGATGACCAGCCAGAGCACCCGTAGCCGAAAACTCACCGGCTGGCTCCGGGCGTCCCCTCGGGCGTCGGCGTCGCCGCCGGTTCCGGCGCCGGTTCGGCGAGCCGGTAGCCGCGGCCGTAGACGGTCTGCACGTACCGCGGTTCGGCAACGTCGGCCTCGATCTTGCGGCGGAGGTTCATCACGTGCGCGTCGACGGTGCGTTCGAGCACGAAATGATCGAACCCGAAGGCACGGTCGATGATCTGCGCCCGGGTGAACACCCGCCCGGGCTCGCCGGCGAGCACCTCGAGGATGCCGAACTCCTTGGCCGTCAGGGCGACCGGCCGGCCGCCGACGCGTACCTCGAACCGGCCGGCGTCCACCTCGATCTCGCCGACGCGCAGCACCGCCCGGTTGTCGGCGCTCACCACCCGGGCCCGGCGCAGCAGCGCCCGTACCCGGGCGGCCAGCTCCCGCGGGCTGTACGGCTTGGTGAGGTAGTCGTCGGCACCGAGATCGAGGCCCAGCAGGACGTCGTCCTCGGTGGTGCGGGCGGTCAGCAGCAGGATCGGAATCTCCGATTCGGCGCGCAGGACCCGGCACACGTCGAGGCCGTCGACGACCGGCATCATCACGTCGAGGACCACCAGGTCCGGCCGGCGGGACCGGCACTGGTCCAGCGCGGCCCGCCCGTCGCCGACCAGCAGCACGCTGTGCCCCTCGCGTTCGAGATAGACCCGTACCAGGTTGGCCTGCTTGGGGTCGTCCTCGGCGACCAGGATCCGCGCGCTCATGTTTCCCCGTTCCGGCTAGTGGTGGCGGGGTCAAGTAAAACCGAAACCTGTGAAGAACTGATGCGGACGGCTCCGGAGAGCGGCGAGCGGGATGTCCGCACAGCTGGCCCACAGCGCCTTCAAGGGTTCTTCACCACAGGCTGCCTACCGTGCCGGTCATGTCAGTCAGGAGCCGGACATGATCCTGGAACCAGCACACCCAGGCCGCCGCGGGGAGCGACAGCGGCGGGCGGTCCGGCGGCGGATCCGGGAGACGCTCGCGGTGCGCCGGGCCGCCGCTGTCGGCGGGCACGGGGCCGCCGAACCGCCGGACGAACCGCCCGTCGAACCCAGGGCTGCCGGGTGACGCCGGGTACGCGCGGTCGGCGCGCGGGGACCGGTGTGATCAGTGAGAGTGCCGAGCTGGCCGAGGCCGTGATAGATCTCGCGGCGATCGCGCAGAATGTTCGGACGATCGCAGCGATCGCACGTACCGGATTGATGGCCGTGGTGAAGGCCGACGCGTTCGGGCACGGCGCGGTGCCGGTGGCGCGGGCTGCGTTGGGGGCCGGCGCCGACTGGCTGGGCGTGACCTCGGCGACGGAGGCGATGGCACTGCGATCGGCGGGCATCGGCGCGCCCGTCCTGAGCTGGCTGCACCGGCCGGACGAGGACTTCACCCGCCTGATCGCCGCGGACGTCGACATCGCGGTGTCGACCCTGACCCATCTGCGCGCGATCGCCGACGCGGCCACGGGTCTCGGTGTGCCCGCCATGGTCCAGCTCAAGGCGGACGTGGGTCTGTCCCGCAACGGTGCCACCGGCGACGAATGGCCCGAGCTGGTCGCCTGGGCCCGCAAGCACGAGGCGGAGGGCAGCGTCCGGGTGCACGGGGTGTGGTCCCACTTGACCAACGCCGACGTGCCGGGCTGCCCGAGCATCGCGCGGCAGCTGTCGACGTTCCGGGAGGCACTGCGGATCGTCCGAGATGCCGGACTTGATCCGGAAGTGGTGCATCTGGCGAATTCGGCGGCGGCACTGGCCGCCCCGGAGACCCGGTTCGATCTCTGTCGGATCGGCCTGGCCATGTATGGCATCGACCCCTTTGGCGCGGCCGGTCCCCGCCGTTTCGGCCTGCGACCCGCCATGACCCTGCGGTCAAAGGTGATCAACCTGAAACGCGTGCCCGCCGGGACCGGCGTCTCGTACGGGCCCGACCACGTGACCGATCGGCCGACCACGCTCGCTCTGCTGCCGCTCGGGTACGCCGATGGTCTCTCGCGCACCGCCGAGGGCCGCGCGTGGGTCTGGCTCGCCGGTCGACGATGCCCGATCGTCGGCCGCATCGCCATGGATCAGTGCGTCGTCGATGCCGGCGATCTACCGGTGGCGCTCGGCGATCCCGTGGTCGTCTTCGGCCCCGGCGCCGAGCCCGGCTCGCCCGACCCGGCCGAGCCGACGGCCGCCGACTGGGCTCAGTGGGCCGGCACCATCCCGCACGAGGTCTTGACCGGAATCGGCGCGCGGGTGGCGCGCGCACACCTACACGGGGAAGCGGCAACATCGTGACTGTTCGTTTGGCGGTGCTGTTCGGTGGGCGCAGCGGGGAGCACGACGTCTCCCGACGCTCGGCGGAAAGCATCCTGGCCCATCTCGACCGCGACACGTACGACGTGACGGAGGTGCTGATCGAGCGGGACGGCCAGTGGCGGGTGAACGGCGACCGGGCCACGTTCGCGCAGGCGCTGCGGACCCTCGGCGACCAGGACGTGGTGTTCCCGGCGCTGCACGGCCCGTACGGTGAGGACGGCACCGTCCAGTCGATGCTGGAGTGGCTCGGCGTCGCGTTCGTCGGAAACGGTGTTTTCGCCAGCGCCGCCGGGATGGACAAGTCGGTCACGAAGAAACTCCTCGCCGCCGACGGCCTGCGCGTGGCCGCCGGGGTGACGCTGCGCCCCGACGAGGAGCTGTCGTCGCGGGATCAGGAACGGCTGGGACTGCCTGTCTTCGTCAAACCGGCCCGGGCCGGCTCCAGCCTGGGCGTCTCCAAGGTCGAACAATGGGCGCAACTGCCCGCCGCCCTGCGGCTCGCGCGCGAGAGCGACGCGAAGGTTCTCGTCGAACGCGCCGTGCGTGGGCGCGAGATCGACGTCGGCGTCCTTCAGCACCCCGACGGTCGCGTCGAGGCCGGGCCGCCGCTGGAGATACGGGTGGCGAACGCCTCCTTCTTCGACTACGACGCCAAGTACGACGGCGGTGCTGTCTTCCACATTCCGGCCCAGCTCGACCCCGGCACCACCCGACTACTGCAGGACCGGGCCGTGCAGGCGTTCCACGCGCTCGGATGCCGTGGGCTGCTCCGCGTCGACTTCTTCCTCCCGGATCCGGACGCCGACCACGGCACAGGGTGGACCGGAGACCACCGGGAGCCGGTGATCAACGAGGTCAACACCTTCCCCGGATTCACCGCCGCCTCCCAGTACCCGCAGATCTGGCAGCGGGCCGGCGTCGGCTACCCGGCACTGCTCGACATCCTCGTCCAGGGCGCACTGCACCGACGCGACACCGCCTCCCCATGCAAGAGTCCCTCCTGATGGCCGTCTACACCGCGGAACATCTCCGTGGTCTCCGCATGATCGTCACGGGCGGCGGAACGGGCGGGCACACCTACCCGGCGCTGACCACGATCCGTACGCTCCGCGACCGGCTAGCGACAGCCGGCACCGAACCCGACGTCCGCTGGGTGGGCGTCGCCCACGGACTGGAGGCCAGAATCGCCCGGCAGGAGGGCATCCCCTTCACAGCGATCACCACCGGCAAACTGCGCCGCTCGCCGAACCTGCACGAGTGGGGCCGCAACGTCGCCGACGCCTTGCGCGTGCCGCTCGGCATCGTCCAGGCCATCATGATCGTGGTACGCACCCGGCCCGAGGTGGTCTTCTCCACCGGCGGATACGTCTCCGTCCCGATCGGGATCGCCGCCTGGATGACCCGCCGCCCGCTGGTCATGCACGAGCAGGTCCTCACGCTCGGGCTGGCGAACCGGATCCTCGCCCGCCTCGCTGATCGAGTCCTGCTGAGCCACGAATCCTCCATCGACCACCTGCCCGCCGGAGCGCGGACCCGCGCGGTGATCACCGGCAACCCGGTCCGACCCGAGATCCTCACGGGTGACCGCAACCGGGCGCTCAACGCATACCACCTGGACCCCCGCCTGCCGCTGGTGTACGTCACCGGCGGCGCCCAGGGCGCCGTCCAGGTCAACAACCTGATCGCCGACATCCTCCCCGGACTCCTGCCGAAATGTCAGGTGCTGCACCAGTGCGGCGACTACTCCCTCGACCGGATGTGGCAGGTCGCGGCCGCCCTTCCGGAACACCTGCGCAGCAGGTACCGGGTCGTCGACTACGTCCACGGCGAGCTGCCGGACGTCCTGAGCGCCGCGGACATCGTCGTCGCGCGCAGCGGCGCCGGCACCGTCGCCGAACTCACCGCCCTGGGCAAGGCATGCGTCCTCATCCCGCTCATCCCCACCAGCGGCGACGAACAACGGCGGACCGCACGACACCTCGCCGACGCCGGTGCCTCCCGGATGCTCGCCGGCCCCGACGCCTCCGCCAACCGCCTCTACGAGGAGATCATGGTGCTGCTCGACCACCCGGAACGACGCCAGGAACTGGCCAACGTCGCCCGTCGACACGGCCGCCCCCACGCGGCCGCAGCCGTGGCCAGCGCAATCATCGACGCCGCCGGCCGGTGCCGGTCATGATCCTGCTGTCTGATCGGCGAATCTCGGCCATCCCGCTGGGCGACAACGGGGAAGCCCTGGTCGACGTGCGCCAGGTTGCGGACCTTCGGGTCGACGATCGCCTGGCCGACGAGGCCGGGGCCTACGCGCACCTTCGTGAGGCAACGGTCCAGCGCCTGCTCGCCGCCCAGCGGACCCTGCCCCGAGGACTGCGGCTGCTGATCATCGAGGGTACCGGCCGCTCAGCCTGCAGACGACCTACTTCGAGAGCTACAAGGACGAACTGCGCCGCAGGTACCCGGAGTGGGACTCGGCGCGCCGGCACCTCGAGGCCAGCAAGTACATCTCGCCGCCCGAGGTGGCTCCGCACAGCACCGGCGGGACGGTCGACCTCACCCTCTGCACGGCCGACGGCCTCGAACTGGACCTGGGCACGATCGTCAACGCCAGCCCGGTGGACAGCGCCAACGCCTGCTTCACCGGATCACCCCACGTCTCCCCGCAGGCCCGCACCAACCGCGACATCCTCGCCCGGACGCTCTCGTCCGCCGGCATGGTCAACTACCCGACCGAATGGTGGCACTGGTCGTTCGGCGACCGCTACTGGGCGCTGAGCACCGGGGCCACCCGGACCCGGTACGGGCCGGTCGACCTCCCCTGAAGCCTCTGCGTGTCGACTCACTCTCGGACATCGAGAAGGCGAAGGCGACCTGGTCGGAGACTCCGGCGGCGGCGCGGCGATCGGGGCGGTCGCACCAGGTCGTCTCGGGTAGGTGGAGCCTGCGGTCGATCAGCGCCCGGCCTCCGGGTGATGCGTAGGCCAGGAACACCCCGACCTGGCTGTTTCGCCACGACCCGCGGTGCCCGTGTACCGCCTGCACCCCGGCCGAGCGTTTGCCGACCCTCAGCCAGGCGAGTGCCAGACGTATCCACGGCGCTGTGACACATCGCCCACACCCAGGGGCAGGCGAATCCGACAGCCGATACCTACAGTCGGGCCATGAGCACCGACAAAGGCGTGCGGGTCTGGCTCCGCCGGCATGGAGCTGAGCAGATCGCGCATCCCGGGGGCAACCTGTACGCCCACCTGGGTCGAGTCGGCGAACGACTCGCCGTGCCTGGCTGCAGCAGTGACGTGCGAGCCGCGAGCCTCCCGCTGGCCTCTGAGCAGGTCATCCGCGACGTGCAGGGGGTCTTGCGGCCGTGACACCCGAACCGTCGGCAGGGTCACGTTCGACAGCACGCACCCCCGGTCGTGTACGCGTGCGAGCCGTCTACCCCGGCAGCTTTGATCCCTTCACTCCCGGGCATCTGAATGTGGTGAAACGGGCACGCGACCTCTTCGACGAAGTGGTCGTGCTCGTCGCGGTCAACAGCAGCAAGCATCCGGGCACCGACGAAGAAGAACGAGCGGCCGCTGTTCGGGCCATTCTGCCGGTCGAATGGACCTCCGTCACCGTTGCGGCCTGGAGCGGGTTGACCTCCACCTACTGCCGTCGCCACGAAGTAGGAGTGATCGTTCGCGGCGTGCGTAACACCACCGACCTTTGGACCGAGTACCAGCTCGCCGCGATGAACCAGTCGCTGGGTGTCCCCACGGTGTTTCTGCCTGCGCAGCCCGAACTGGCCGCGGTGTCTTCGACCGCGGTGCGCACGCTGAGGAAGCGACCTTCGTCCACGCAGCCGTAGCAGCCCTCCCGGGTCGGTGTCGCTGAGGGCCTTCAGCCGGAGATGCTCCTGCGGTGGGAGCGCGGTGATGTGCTGCTGGATGTGCGGGTTGATGCCCTGGTGGATGAGCGGAACCCGGGCCGCGTGTCCGGCGAGCCGGAACGCGGGGCGGTCCACGATGCGGGTGTCCATGGGGATGCTTCCTTCGACGGTCAGGCGGAGTTTGAGCTGCGGTTGTGTGCGAAGGGGACCTCCGTCGCGGCGAACGTCACCGGGGTTGGCGCCGTGAACCGCCCGGAACGCACGTCCGAACGCCTCGGTTGAGCCGTATCCGTGCCGGACGGCGATGCTCAGCAGATCGTCCTCGCCCCGAACGACGTCGGCAGCGGCGACGGTCATGCGGCGCCGGCGCACGTACTCCGACAGCGGCATGCCGGCCAACGACGAGAACATCCGGCGCAGGTGGTATTCGGTCGTGCCGAGCGCCCTGGCCAGTCCGTTGACGTCGAACTCTTCGGTGAGGTGCTTCTCGACCAGGTCGACAAGCCGGTTGAGTGCCGCGATCACGGGGCCTCCTTTCGACGTCAAGCCTGGCCGAATGACCCCGGCTGCGCCCGACCGTAGAGGTCCGATCCGATCATGTGCTTGGACGTCGCGGCGGGCGACCCAAGGGTGTGTGGGGCGGCTGGCGTGCCATGCCCCACCGGGGGTTCGAATCCCCTCCGGTCCGCCGCATCCGGACCCTGGCCCGGCCGCCAACACGCGCTTCCCGATGGCCGGGTAGCCTCAGCCGGTGTCGCACCGTGTCCGGACAGTCCTCCTCCTCGGGCTGGCCGCCATTCTGCCGGGCTGCGGGTTCGGCGAGTCTGCCCCGCAAGCCGCCCCTTCGCACGCCCCGGGTCCTGTCGGTCAGGCGCACTCAGCAAGTGCTGTGCCCATACCGACCGGGACGCTGAGCGGCTCCGCGTTGGGTGAGTGGGCCTGTAGGGAGAATGCGAGAGCCTTGAGGAAAGTCGTTCATGACGATCCGGCCGTGATGCGGCCGATCGCGGAGGCGGCGGTTCGGTCCGGCGTAACGGGCGTGGCAAGCCAGGGCTCCGTGATGCTCAGGAGAATCAGGGACGCGGAGGCGTCTCGGAGCGCTGACGGGACCGTTTACGGAGTGGGGATCTCGGAGGCGTCCACGAGGCTCTCCATTGTCTGTGAACACGTGGTCTTCGAATGAGCAATGCGCATCGTGGTGCGCCGCTCGGTGGCTGATGCCCGACCGATTGCCCGACTGTCTTGGTTGCCCGTGTGGGTCCACCCCGTCGAGCGTGAAAATGGGGTTGCTTCAGGCCCGGCCTTGCTCCCGTAATCGTTGGATGATCGCAGACGACGTGACGCGCGCTGCCGGGCTTGCCCGCGAGACTCTGGCGGCAGCCACCCATCTCGACTGGCAGAAGCCGGCCGGCGGACTGGAGTGGAGTTGCTGGGAGACGGTCGAGCACATGAGCGACGACCTTTTCGGGTACGCCGCGCAGCTCGGTCCCGCGCATCCGTCCACGCGTACCCACGTGCCGTTCGGTTGGCAGCGACGCCGCGAGGGTGGCCCGCCCTTGACGATCTACGTGGACCCGGCTGAGGGGCCGTCCGGGTTGGTGCAGGTCTTCGAGGCGTGCGGGGCGATGCTGGCAGCTATGATCGATGCCGCGCCGCCGGACCGGCGGTCGTTTCACGCGTACGGTCTCTCCGACCCCTCCGGGTTCGCCGCGATGGGCGTGGTCGAGGTCCTGGTCCACATGTACGACGTGGCCGCCGGGCTGGACCTGACGTGGTCGCCGCCTGCCGACCTGTGTACGGGAGCGCTGCGCCGGCTGTTCCCCTCCGTGCCGTCAACCGGCGAGCCGTGGTCGACGCTCCTCTGGGCTACCGGCCGGGCGGACCTACCCGGCCTACCGGCGCGAACGTCGTGGAGATGGGACGGCACTCCGCGTCCCTGAACGCCGGCCCAGAGCACGGTCAGGTGCACTGACGCCCGGCAGCCCCGCGCCACCTGTTCGGAGTCGAGCCCGGCCTCGCACGGCCGGCCGCGCGAGGCCGCCGTGGCGAGACCCACCGGGCCGCTCACGCGGGGTGAGCGGAAGACCTGGCGGTCACCGGGCTTCCGCACAGCCGTACGTGCCTGATCGCTCGCGGGCGCCGCTGTCCCGCCCTCACCGCGCCGAGGACGTCGTCTCCTTCACCCGGCCGGCCGCGCCGCCGTCGCCTGTCTCGCCGAACACGTTGTCCCGCAGGGCAGGAAGATCACCGGCCGTCGTGCCGTGCACGGCACGGCGACGGCTTGCTCGTACGACGACCGCCGCCGTCACCACCGGGGCCATGGACGTCGCCGCCGCCTGCATCAGCGGCACCTTCCTGCTCCGTCGACGCCTCATCTCGCCCACCCGTCTTTGTCGAGTCCAACCATGTCGTTCCCATCGTGAGGACACCGCAGCGGCAGCGGGGCTCTGTTCGACGCAATCGACACGGTCGGGTCATTCCCACACGGGTGGGTGCGCCAGGTGCGATGGCGTGATCACGAGCGGAGCCCGCCGGCCTCCCGAGCCCACCCGTACGGATCCGAACATCCTCGAACGCCTGGTCCCGGCCCCGACGTCGCAGGCGTGGATACGTTCTGGACCCAGTGCCCGCAGGGCAGCCGGTGGTGGGACAGGACGGGGGGCGGAGTGACCGAGCGCGCCGCGACGTACGCCGAGGTGTTCGCGGTGCGCGAGTACCGCTACCTGTTCGTGGCGTACCTGCTGTCCCTGGCGGGTGACCAGCTCACGGCCGTGACCGTGGCGTACCTCGTCTACACCGGCACCGGCTCGGCCGCGCTCGCGGCGGCCGCCTACGCCAGTTCCTACCTCGCCTGGCTCGCGGGCGGGCCGCTGCTGTCCGGCCTCGCCGACCGGTTCCCCCGGCGGCGGATCCTGGTCGTGTGCGACCTTGCCCGGGCGGCGCTCGTCCCGGCGGCGGCGCTGCCGGACCTCCCCGCGCCCGCCCTGGTGGCGCTGCTGTTCGCGGTCAACCTGATGCGGCCGCCGTTCGTGGCCGCGAGGGCGGCGCTGATGCCCGAAGTGCTCGACGGTGACCGTTACGCGGTGGCGAACGGCGTGGACAACGTCTGCGCCCAGGTCGTGCAGGTGCTCGGCTTCGCCGCCGGGGGGAGCCTGGTGGCGCTGCTGTCGCTGCGCGGAGCGCTGCTGGTGGACGCCGGCACGTTCCTCGTCTCCGCCCTTCTGATCATGATCGGCGTTCGTTCCCGCCCCGCGCCCCGGGCGCCCGGCCGTCCGGCCCGCGGCGACCGGGCGGCCGGCCTGCGGGTGATCTTCACCGATCCCCGGCTGCGCGCCTACGTCCTCGTCCTGTGGGCGGCCAGCGCCTTCACCTACGCCGCCGAAGGACTGATGGCGCCGCTGGCCCGACAGTACGGAGGCGGCGCCGGCACCGTCGGGCTGTTGCTGGCGGCGGCGCCGACGGGGATGGCCCTCGGCGGGGTCGCTCTCACCCGGCTCTGTCCTCCGGCGGCCCGGCCACGACTGATCCTGCCTCTGGCCGCGCTCTCCGCCGGGGTGCTGGCGGCGACCTGGCTCGTCCCTCCACTGTGGGTCGTACTCCTGCTGTTGGTGCTGGCCGGCGCCGCGAGCGCCTTCGCCATCCCGCTGAACGCATTGTTCGGCCGGGCCGTGCCGATCCATTACCGGGGACGCGCGTTCGGGGTGGCCATCACCGGTCTGAGCGGGCTCCAGGGGGCGGCGATGGTCATGGCGGGTCTGGCCGCGGACCGGTGGCCGGCGACCACGGTGATCGGGCTCAGCGGATTGTCGGGCGCGGCGGCGGTCCTCGCCCTCGTGCCGCTGTGGCCGCGGCGGTCTGCCTGCACGCCGACCACGTTCGAGGTCCCGGTCGAACAAGGCCGAACGACCTCGACCGCCGACAGCCCTACCGCCGAGGCGGGCGGCGGCCGACGCTGAGATCACGGGCGGGCACGGGGCCGCCACGAAGGGAGAGGAGAAGCGCATGCGCAGCGTCCACAAGCGTGGCGTCAGCTGGACCTGACCCTGACGTTCCATCACGTCGGCGACGCGCCTCCGGCTCCGACCTCACCGCCGGAGGAAGCCGACCGCTCTCACGAGAGGAGGTGCGGGCGATGCGGAAGGACGACTGCACTGGCTGAGATCCGATGAACGACGGTGGGTGGTCACCGCGGGTGACCACCCACCTCCTAGACGCTGGAGGAGTCATGCGCGGTCAGGGTGGCCACCTGCTCACCATGGGTCAGCTCTCCATGTGGCGAGCCCTCTCGGTGCGCCCTCCGGAGCAACTCTGGGAGTCCAACCAGGACGTGCTCTGGCCGGTTCCGGCCGGAACCACCGAGGAGCAGGTACGCCAGGCGCTCACCGCGCTGGCGGTGCGGCACGAGTCGCTGCGCACCGTCTACCGGCCGGCGGACGAGCCCGACGCCGTGCGGCAGGTGGTCCTGCGCGACCCGTTCGTGCGCTTCGCCGAGGCGTCCGTACGGGAGCCGTTCGACCTGGCCGCCCAGCCGGCGTGGCGGGCCTCGGTGCGTGATTCCGACGACGGTGGACCGCCGCGGGTCCATCTGGTGATCCACCACCTCGCGGCCGACGGCGCCGCCGTGCGGATCCTGGAGTCCGACCTGCACGCCCTGCTGCGCGGTGACCGCCTCGCCGACGCCCCCGCGCCCCGCGTGGTGGCCGAACTCCAGCGCGCCGACGACTTCCGGGCCAGGCTGACCGCGGCCGGCGAGTACCGCCAGCGGATCGTCGCCGCCGCACCGCGGGTCCCGGTGTCCCGGGGTGCCCTGGTGCGGGCTCGCGCGCACACCGGCATCCCGTACGGCGCGGTTCGCCACGCGGCGCAGCGCCTGCAGGTCACCGTGCCCACCCTGCTGCTCACCGTCTACGCGCAGGCGCTGGCCGCGACCACGGGCCGGACGGACCAACTGCTGTGGCAGTTGGCCGCGAACCGGATGGATCCCAGGGTGCGGCACCTGGTGTCGTCGATGACCCAGTGGGTGCCCATGCTCGCCGCCTGCGACCCTGACGGGCCGCTGCGCCCGATGGCCCGCGAGGTCAACGTCGCGGCGGTGCGCGCCATGCAGCACGGCGTCTACGACCCGTTCGCCGTCGCGCCCATGGACTTCGACCACGGCAGCTTCTTCACCTTCATCCCGGCCCCCGCCGACGCCGACCCCGCGCCGTCCGGGGTGACGTCCCGGCGTGTCGAGTTCCTCCCGCCCCGCGCCTACAGCGGGGCCAGCTTCTACCTGATCGCCTGGGTGCACCCCTGCGTGCAGCTCACCATGCGGGTGATGCGCAGCGGGTACGGGCGCGCCGAGGTGGAACGCTTCCTGACCACCATGACCGACCTCCTGCTGCGCGCGGTCGAGGACCCGGCATGAGCGAGAGTCTGTGGCGACACCGTGACTTCATGGTGTTGTGGTCGGGGCGGACCCTCAGCGAGGTGGGCGACGCCGTCTCGATGCTGGCCATTCCGCTGCTGGCCGTCACCGTGCTGGACGCCTCCGCCGTCGAGGTCGGCGTCCTCGGCGCCACCCGGATGATCGCCTACCTGTTCCTCTCGCTGCCCGCCGGGGTGTGGGTGGACCGGATGCGCAAACGCCGGGTCATGGTGGTCTGTCACCTCGTGCGGGCCGGGCTGGTGGCCACCGTCGCCATCGGCGCGTGGGCCGGCTGGGTCACGATGGCGCAACTGTGGATCGTGGCGCTGCTGTCCAGCGTCTGCACCGTGCTGTACGAGACCGCGCACCAGAGCTTCCTGCCGTCGGTCGTCGCCAGCAACCAGCTACTCGACGCCAACGGCAAGCTGACGACCACGTACTCGGTCTCGCGGATCGCCGGATACGGCGTGGGCAGCGCACTCGTGTCGGCGCTGGGCGTGGCGCGTACCGTGGGCATCGACGCGCTCGCCTACGTGGTCAACGCCGTGTCCCTCATGCTGCTCCGCCGTCCGGAGCAACCGCCGGCCGTGGCGCCGCGTCGGAACTTCCGCCGGGAGCTGGGCGCCGGGCTCTCCTTCGTGTTCCGCCACCCGATCATGCCCAGACTGGTGGCGGCCTCGGCGTCGCTCAACCTCTTCAGCCAGATGATCTTCGCGTTGGCGGTCCTGTACCTCGTGCGTGACCTCCACCTGAGCGAGCACATGGTCGGTGTGGTGTTGGCGCTCACCACGCTGGGCGGGATCGGCGGCGGCCTGGTCTCCGCGCGGCTGGCGCGCCTGGTGGGCACGGCCCGGATCATCTGGATCGCCCCGTTGGGGCTCGGCTGGACGGTGCTGCTCGTACCGGTCGCCCAGCCCGGTTGGGGTGCGATCGCCTACACGGCCGGCATGGCGGGGCTGGGCGCGGTGTTCGCCATCTACAACGCGGCGGCGATCAGCTACCGGCAGCGGGTCTGCCCGCCGGACCTGCTGGGCAGGATGACCGCGTCGGTCCGGTGGGTGATCTTCGGGGTGATGCCGGTCGGCGCCCTGACGGGCGGACTGCTGGGCAGTTGGCTGGGGGTGCGCCCGACGCTGTGGATCGCCGCCGCCGGAGTGTGGGCGTCCGGTCTGTTGCTCTACCTCTCGCCGCTGCGGCGGTGGCGCGACCTGCCGGACGAGGCCGGCACGCCGGACGGCGGGCAGCCGCCGCCGAGACTCCCGGCGCCGCACGGGCGGTCGCCGGTCGACCCGGCCGGAAAGGCCATGGGAGGTGTACGAGGTGGATGACCAGCCATACGCGCAGCACATTCTGTCCTGGGCGGGCGGGCCGGCGGACACCGACCGGTTCGTCGCGCTGGGCGGGGCACGGCTGCCCGCCGAGCCCGACCCGGCAGCCCTGCGCCGAGCCCTGGACGCGCTCCTGGCCCGGCATCCCGTACTCGGTGAGGGGCCGGTGCCGCTGCGAACCGTCGACGACGTGTGGGCGGCGGCCGCCGCCGGCCGGTACCCGCCCGACGCGCGGTGCCTGCTCTGGGCGTACCTGGCCGGCCGCGAGTTGCTTCTCGTGGCGCACCACACCGTGTCCGACCCGTGGTCCATGCGGCTGCTGCTCCGCGAGGTGATGAAACCAGGGACCGGCCCGGCCCCCACCTACCACGCCAGCGCGTCCACCCCCGCGCCCAGGCGGGTGAACCGGTCCCTGCCGTTCTGGCGCCGGATGCTGGCCGACGTGCCGACCCTGGCCCAGGGCCCCGGCGGCGACACCGGCACGGCCGAGATCAGGACGCCGAGCGGCATCACCCAGCAGCAGGCGGCAGCGGTCGCCCGGACCGTGCGCAGCACGCCATTCGTCGTCCTGCTCACCGCGTTCGCGCGGGCCCTCGGCCCGCTGTGCCCGGGCGAGGCGGTCGTCCCGGTGCTGACCCACGGCCGGCAGCGGTCCGACTGGGACACCGTGGGGCTGTACATGAACGTGCTGCCGGTGCGGCTCGGCACACCGACGGTGGGCGCGGTGCACCGCGCGTTCGCCGAGGTGTACGCCCACGAGATTCCGTTTCCGGTACTGCTGGACGCGGTGCCGCAGGCCGACGCGCTGTTCGCCGAAGGCGGACCGGCGCTGGCCCAGTTCGAGGTCATCCAGGTGCCCGACGGCGCCGGGATCGAGCCGCTGACGATCCCGGCCGGGCTCGGGCTGGGCGGGCCGGTGCTGCCCGTCAACGGGCTGGCGTTCTGGCTCGAGCCGGGTGCGGGCGGCGGCTACACCGCCTGCCTGCGGTACCGCCGCTCCTACCGGGAGGCCGAGATGCAGGCCCTGACCCGGCGATTCATCGACAGTTGGGAGGATGTCCGTGCCGACGCGGAGCGAGCTTGAGTCGATGCTGACCCGGCTCTGGAGCGAGAAGCTGAACGTCACGCCGGTGGGTGTCGAGGACGACTTCTTCGCCCTCGGCGGCGACTCGCTGCTCGCCGCCGACCTGCTGATGGACCTCTACGAGCAGCTCGGCGTCGAGGTCGACGCCGCGGTGCTGTTCCTCAAGCCGACCATCGCCGAACTGGTCGACGAGGTGCTGGCCGCATGAGGACCCCGCCCTGCCTCCAGACCCGGCCACCGGGCCGGATCGACCTCGCCGACCCCGCCCTGCACGGCGCCGGCGACCCGCACGCCGCCTGGCGGACGCTGCGCCGGTGGGATCCCGTCGGCTGGCAGCCGGTCGAGGGCAGGTCGGGCTTCTGGGCGGTCACCCGCTACGCCGACGCCAGGACCGTCCTGGCCGACCACGCCAGGTTCACCTCCACCGGTGGGGTGATGCTCACCATGCTCGGCCGGGCGGAGCCGGCGCAGAACCAGCAGTTCGCGGCGACCGACCCGCCGCGGCACGGCCTCATCCGGGGGCCGCTGCAACGGCAGATGACCGCGCGCGCGGTGGCACGGCACGCGCCGGCCATCCGTTCCTTCGTCCGGCAGATGCTCCGCCCCGCCGCCGGGACCCTGGACTTCGCCGAGCTCACCTCCGCCCTGCCGCTGGCCTTCCTGGGGCCGCTGATGGGCATCCCCGCCGCGGACTGGCCCGCCCTGGCCCGGTGGGTGTCCATGTCGGTGGCCGAGCACGACCCGGATGTCGCGCTGCCCGACGGCCCGTCGGCGACCCTCGACCGCGGGCACCGGGAACTCTTCGCCTACCTGCTCCACCTGGTGCTCGAACACCGTCGGCGCCCACGCGGAGACCTGGTGGACCTGCTGGGGGCCATGCCGCTGCGCCCCGGAGCGATCGTCGCCAACTGCTACAGCCTGCTCCTCGGCGGCAGCGCCGCCATCCCGCACGTGCCCCGCGCGGCCCTGGCCGAGCTGATCCGCACCGACCGCTACGAGCAGTGGGCCCGGCGACCCGAGCGGGTCGGCCGCGCGGTGGAGGAGGCGCTGCGGTTCACGTCCCCCGCCGGGCACTTCATGCGGTTGGCGACACGGGACACCACCGTCGGCGGCGTACGCGTCGCGGCGGGCGACGCCGTCGTGGTGTGGCTCGGGTCGGCGAACCGCGACGAGACCGTCTTCCCCGACCCCGACACGCTGGACCTGGACCGCCACCCGAACCGGCATCTGGCCTTCGGGGACGGGCGGCACTACTGCCTGGGAGCGGCCGTCGCCAGACTGACGTTGCGCGTCTTCTTCGAGGAACTCTTCGCCACCTTCGCGTCCTTCGAGCCGGCCGGCGAGGTCGAGCGCGTACGGTCGACCTGGCTGGGCGGGATCAAGCGGATGCCGGTCGTGGCCGGGCGACGATGATCACCGAGGCGCTGGCCGCTCAGCTGCGCTCCCGCCGGGAGACGCCGGCCGTGACGGATCCCGAACAGGCCCTGACGTACGCGGACCTGGACGGCTTGTCCGGCGCGGTCGCCCTCCATCTCCAGCAGCGGGGCGTGGCCGTCGGGGAGCCGGTGATCGTGCACACCCGGCTGTCGTGCTGGGCCGTCGTGGCCATGCTCGGCGTACTGCGGGCGGGAGCACGTTACGTCCCCGTCGACGCGGCCTTCCCGGCGGCGCGCCGCGAACTGATGGCCGCGGGCAGCGGTGCCCGGGTGACACTCACCGAGAGCCTGCTGGCGTCGCTGCGCCCGGCCCGCTCCGGCTGGCGGGACGGGCCCGACGCGTACACGCTGTTCACCAGTGGCTCGACCGGCGTGCCGAAGGCGGTCACGGTGTCGCGGGCGGCGCTGAGCTACTCGACCGGCGCCCGGCTGGAGTACTACGGTCGTGCGCCGCAGCGGTTCCTGCTGTGCTCGTCCATCTCGTTCGACAGCTCCGTGGCGGGCATCTACTGGACGCTGTGCACCGGGGGCACACTGGTCATCCCGAGCGACCGGCCGTTCGACGTGCGGGCGCTGGTCCGGGCCGGCACCGCGCACCGGCCCACCCACACCCTGATGGTGCCGTCCCTGTACCGGCTGGTGCTGCGCTCGCCGGTGCCCAGCCTGACCACCGTGATCGTGGCGGGGGAGAGCTGCCCGCCCGGCCTGGTCGACCTGCATCACGAACGGATGCCCCACGCGACGCTCTACAACGAGTACGGTCCCACCGAGTGCACCGTCTGGAGCACCGTGCACAGGTGCGCGCCGGGCGAGGACCCCGTCCCCATCGGGCGGCCGATCCCCGGCACCACGATCTCCATCGACGACGGCGAGCTGTGCATCTCCTCGCCCGGGGTGGTGTCCGGGGGACCGGTCTACCGCACCGGCGACCGGGTCAGCCTGGGCGCCGACGGCCTGCTCCGCTACCACGGACGCGTCGACGAGCAGCTCAAGGTCGGCGGCATGCGCATCGAACCGGCCGAGATCGAGCACGCCCTGATGTCCCACCCGGCGGTGCTCCTCGCCGGCGTCGCCGTCCCCTACCAGGGCGTCGCGTACGTGGTCTGCGCCGAACCGGTGCCTCAGCGGACCCTGCGCGCGCACCTGCTCGACCGGCTGCCCGCCGTGGCTGTACCCACCGTCTTTGAGCGGCTGGAACGGCTGCCCACCCTGCCCAACGGCAAACTCGACAGGCGCGCTCTGGGCCGGTCCGACCACACTCCACCTCATGGCTGAGGGACACGCGTCCCCGGCACCGGCCGGCGTGGGCATCGCCGCGACCGCCGCGTACGCGAGCACCGCCCGGATCGACGACCTACGCGCCACCGAGTATCGGCACCTCGACCGCGACGGACGCGTCTACCTCGACTACACGGGCGCCGGGGTGGCCGCGCGGGCACAGGTCGCCGCCCACCACGACCGGTTGCTCGCCGGCCCGTACGGCAATCCGCACTCGGAGAACCCCACCTCCGGGGCGACCGGCGCACTGCTCGCCTCGGCCCGACGCGCGGTGCTCGACTTCTTCCGCGCCGACCCCCGCGAGTACGTGGTCGTCTTCACCCCGAACGCCAGTGGCGCCTGCCGCCTGGTGGGCGAGGCGTACGTCTTCGGCCGCGGCCGCCCGCTCGTGCTGACCTGGGACAACCACAACTCCGTCAACGGCATCCGGGAGTACGCCCGCGCGGCCCACGCACCGGTCCGCTACGTGCCGCTGGCCGGGCCCGACCTGCGGGTGGCCGAGTCCGACGTGATCGCCGCGCTGGCCACCGGCCGTAGCCGGCGGCGCAGGTCCGGCCCCACCGGGCTCTTCGCCTACCCGGCACAGAGCAAATTCAGCGGCGTGCAGCATCCGCTCGGGTGGGTGGAGCTGGCCCGGCAGCGCGGGTACGACGTGCTGCTCGACGCCGCCGCCTTCGCCCCGACGAACCGGCTGGACCTGAGCGTCGTGCAGCCGGACTTCGTCTGCCTGAGCTGGTACAAGCTCTTCGGCTACCCCACCGGGGTGGGGGCGCTGCTGGCCCGGCGCGAGGCGCTGGCCCGGCTGCGCCGACCCTGGTTCGCCGGTGGCACCATCCGGGCGGTCAGCGTCCAGGGCGACTGGCACCAGCCGATGGGGGACGAGTCGGGGTTCGAGGACGGCACGCCGAACTTCCTCAGCCTCCCCGACGTGGAGTTCGGGCTGCGCTGGCTCGACTCGATCGGCGTCGACCTCGTCCACACCCGGGTCGGCCTGCTCACCGGATGGCTGCTGGAGCGGCTGACCGCGTTGCGACACCGCAACGGCCAGCCGCTCGTCCACGTCTACGGGCCGTCGACGGGCGACGCCCGGGGTGGCACCGTGGCGTTCAACTTCCGCTACCCGGACGGCTCGCTTGTCGACGAGCGGCTCGTCGCGTTCGAATCGTCGGCGGCCGGCTTCGCCCTGCGTACGGGCTGCTTCTGCAACCCGGGCGCGGCCGAGGCCGCCTTCGGGATCAGCCGCCGCTCGCTGCGCCGTACGAACCTCGCCCACGCCGGGACGATCGACCAGCATCTCGCCGCGCTGCGGCTGCCGACCGGCGGAGCGGTACGCGTCTCCTTCGGTCTGGCCTCGACCGCGGCCGACGCGGAGCGCTTCCTGGCCTTCGCCGAGTCGACCTACCTGGACCGCGCCGGCCCCGCCGACGTCCGGCTGGCACCACGGATACGCTGCTGAGCACGGCGAGCGCCCGCCCGGCAGCCGCCAGACGCGCGTCGTGACGCCGTGGGCGGGAGCGCCCCGGGGTGGCGTCGACACCCGGAACTGCGCTGCCCGCCAGCGGCGGTCAGGCAGTCGTGTCCGCCGCCAGGGCGGCGCGGAGGAGGGTGCACGCCTGCGGGTCCAGCCCGTCGAGCCGGCCCAAGGCCTCCCGCCAGTGCCGGCGCGCCACGGCGCGGTGTCCGAGGCCCGCGTGGGCGTTGCCGAGCACCTGTAGCGCCAAGCCGATGCCCCGCCGGTGCTCGTAGCGTCGGCAGATCTCCAGCGACTCGGTCGCGCGAGCGATCGCCTCCCGGTGGTCACCGCCGGCGTGCAGCGTCTCGGCGAAGTTGACCAGCGCCTGGGCCTCGCGCAACGGATCGGTGCCGCCGTCGGCGACGGCGCGTCCCGCCTCGTGGCAGGCGACGGCCCGGGCGTGGTCGCCGAGGCGCTGGTATACCAGGGCCAGGTTGTCGAGCACCAACCCCTCCTTGTGCCGGTGGCCGAGTTGCCGCCGGATGACCAGGGCGGCCCGCAGGTGGTTCAGGGCGCCGGTCAGGTCGCCGCCGTCGCGCAGGGCGTTGCCGAGGTTGTTCAGGATGGCGGCCTCCCGGCTCCGGTCGCCGAGTTCGCGCTGGACGGCCAGGCACCGCTCGAGGATGGGGATCGCCTCGTCGCGCCGGCCCTGGCGCAGCAGCGCGACGGCGACGATGTTGAGCCCGGCGGCCTCGCCCGAGCGGTCGCCACACCGGCTCGCCGCCGAGGCGGCGAGGTGGCCGAACTGTTGCTGCTCGGCGATGTGCCCGGCGTAGTCGAGGAACTTGGCCGCCACGAGGGCCAGGTCGCGGACCTCGGTGAGGGCCCGTCCCGCCGTCGCCTGCTGGCCGGCCACCAGCAACAGGTTGGTGTGCTCCCGCTCGAACCAGGTCCACGCGTCGGCCGCGTCGGCGAGGGGCGGGCCGGGTCGAGTCGGGCCGGTCGCCTCGTCGATGCCGAACCGGTCGTCGGGGTAGAGCAGCCGCGCCGCGCGGGTGGTGGCCGCGAGCAGCCACGCGGTGAGGTTGCCGAGGGCCGCCTCCCGGTGGTGCGGGTCGTCCACCGCCTGCGCCCGCTCCCGGGCGTAGAGCCGGACGATGTCGTGGAACCGGTATCCGCCGGCACCGGCCGACTCGATCAGGTGCGCGTCGGCCAACGCGTCCAGGGCCTGCTCGGCGACGGTCACCGGCAGGTCGGCCAGTGCCGCGCAGCCGTACGGCGTGAGGTGCGTCCAGTCCGGCAACGCGGCGAGCCGGAAGAGCCGGGCCGCCTGCCGACGTCCGCCCTGCCGCGCGTCCCCGAACACCTGGTAGCCCAGGTGCAGGCTGGCCCGTACGGACAGGTCACCGACCTCCAGGACGTCCAACCGCATGCCCTCGTCGTCCAACCGCTCGGCGAGGCTGGTCAGCGAGGCGTCCGGCCGGGCCGCGGCGCGGGCGCCGACGATTCGCAACGCCAGCGGCAACCCGCCGCACCGGCGGACCACCGTCGCGGCCGCGGCGGGCTCCGCCTGCACGCGGTGGGCGCCGGTGAGCCCGGTGAGCAGGGCGAGCGCCGCGTCGTCGGGTAACGGGCCGAGGCGGATCCGCGCCGTCGTGTCGAGGTCGGGGAGCATCCACCGGCTCGTGACGATCGTGGTGCATCCGGGACCGCTGGCCAGGAGCGGTCGGACCTGCGCCGCCGATGCGGCGTTGTCCAGCACCACGAGCACGCCCCGTCCGGCGGTCCACGTGCGCAGCAACGCCGAGGACTCGTCGAGCGAGGCGGGGACGGTGGGCAGGCCCAGCGCCCGCAGGAACCGGCCCAACACGTCCGCGGGCTCGGCCGCCGCGACGCCGTCGGTGGCCCCGCGCAGGTCCGCGTAGAGGCAACCGCCGTCGTAACGCCCCACGATCCGGTGCGCGACGTGCAGGGCGAGCGCCGACTTGCCGACCCCGCCGGCACCTTCGACGAGGCACACCGCGGCGTCGGTCTCCGTGGCCGTGAGCAGTTGGCCGACCTCCGCCGAGCGGCCCGTCATCAACGGGGGCGCAGGTGGCAGTTGATAGGGGACCGGTGTCCCCGACCCGCTCTCCACCGGCGGCGGCTCGCTTGCCGCCGGCCACGACAGCCCCCGTAACACGGCCCGGTCCCGACCGCCGCCGGACGCGGCGACCCGCCCCCGTTCCGGGCTGGCCGACCCGGTCTCGCCACCTGCGGGGATCAGGCGTAGGGCGGCGGAGCGCTGCGTGTGGGAGGTCGGCCCGACACCCGCGGTGTCCGGCCCGCCGACCGGGCCGCTCGGACCGGCGACGCGCGCGGCCGGACCGATCGGGGAGTGAGCGGGTCGGCCCGAGGAGCGCGCCCGCGTGGCCGTCGGGGGCGTCGCCACCGTACGGGCGGCGGCCAGCCGGCCCCAGACGGCCAGCCACGCTGTCGCGCGGTCGTCCGGCACGTCGCAGGCCCGCAGCAGCGCCGACACCAGATCACGGCGGGGCAGCGTTGACCGGCCCAGCATCGTCGCCAGGGTGCTTGCCGGCAGCACGGCCCCGTTGCGCTGCGCGCGGCGGGCGATCTCGCGATAGGCGAGACCGGACTGGTCGCGGACGCGACGCAGCAGCCTGACGTACTGCTCCGGACTGGTTGCGGTGGTCGGGTCGACGCCGAAGTCGGCGGCCGTCATGCGCGCCCTCACGTCAGCTGTCATGTGCCCGGGCCGAGGGCGCCGGGCGATTCCGCCAGAGTGCGTCACACGGTACAGGGCCCGGGCCAGGCATCGTCGCCCCGATGCTCCGGAATGGACACATCGGAACGCACGGCCTGCGATGGGGCATCGGTTCGTGTCGATCAAGCGGCGCGAACCGACATGCTTACGGTAGCCCTGTCGCGACGGGTGGCCGCTCCGCCGTGTGGACAGCCCCTGTGCGGCGATCTCGGGGCGGTGGGACAGCCCTCACGGCGGCGCGACCTGGTACGCCGCATCCGACGTCGCCGCCGACCACGTCGTGCCCGCTGGGTAGGGCTGTCCGGCGGTGGGGGCCGCGACCGGCGCGGGGCGGGACGCTGGCCGAGGCTTGGCGCTCCGGTGCCAGCTCGTTGACGACCAGCCGCCGCCAGCCAATCGTGCGCGAGGTCGTCAGACCAGCAGCTCGCCGTCCCGGACCACCAGCCGCCCGCCGGCGACCACGGCCTGGCGGCGGGGAGCCCTCATCAGAGCGTCCGGCACGTTCTCCGCGTCGAGCAGGACGATGTCCGCACGCGCGCCGGGGACCAGATCGTGCCCGGTGCGGTGCACGAACCGGGCGCCGTCGGTCGTGGCGAGCTTGACCGCGTCGGCGAGGTCATCATCGGTGCGAAGGCCGTGCAGCCGGGCGAAGCCCAGGGCGATGCGGAGCATGTCGCCGTCGCCGTACGGTGACCACAGGTCGCGGATGCCGTCGGTGCCCAGCCCGATCGGGATGCCGCCGTCCCGCATGGCTCGCCATGGCAACGGCGCCGAGCGTACCGGCGCAACCGTGGCCCAGGAGATGCCTGCCTCGGCGAACTGAGCCAGCAGCTCGGCCTGACGCTGCGGCGGGAGTTCACCGAGGGCGAATCCGTGCGAGATCGTGACCTTTCCCTGCAGGCCCGCGCGGAGCGTGCGATCGATGATCAGCTCGTACTGGAAGGCGCCCAGCTCGCCGCCGTCGTGCAGGTGGATGTCGATCCCGACGCCGCGGCGCTCGGCGATCTCGAACAGCCCGTCGAGCTGGGCTACCGGATCCCGGTCGATGGATGCCGGATCGATACCACCGATGCTCGTGGCGCCGGCCACGGCTGCCTGGTCCAGCAGCTCCAGGACGCCGGGGCGGCGCATCACGCCGTCCTGCGGGAACGCCACGATCTCCACCGCCACCGCGCCGTCCAGCGCGGCGACCGCCTCGCGAACCGTCTCGATACCGCGCAGCCCAACCCCGAGGTCGACGTCGACGTGCGTACGGGTGGCTGTCGTCCCGTGGCGGAGGAACTCCCGCAGGATCGCGATCGTGCTCGCGACACTCGGGATGCCGTGCTTGTCCCGCTCGGCGCGCTCGTGGGCGATCCGGCCCTGCGTCGTGGCCTCGCCGCCGTAGGAGACCCACGGTTGACCCCACCAGCTCTTGTCCACGTGCGCGTGCGCGTTGACGAATCCGGGCAGTGCCAGCAGGCCGCACCCGTCGACTCGCTCGCCGGCGCCATCCCCGGTGCCGGTGGGTGCCACATCGGCGATCAGCCCGTCGGCGATCGTCACATCGACTGGGTCGGCGCCCCATGGGCGCACGTTGGTCAAGATCAGAGACGTCATGTCCCGATGGTATACCAAAATGGGAGGCGTTCGGTCAGCGTGGCTGGCAACGGTGTCTCGAAAGCCCGCCGGGATTCGTGTTGCGGTGGCCTCGCCGTCCGCAACGCCGGGTCGGGCAACTGTCAACGACCGCAAGTGCCTCGACGGAACGTCGCCGTACACCACGGTCGTCGAACTGAGTGTCGGAACCTGGCCGCGCGGAGCCGGGGCATCGCGTGGGTCAGGGTCTCGTCGCCGCGTCGGAACGGCCGTGCTGGCGGGCCGTCGCCATACGCTGCCCAGCCGCGAGATGCTCAGCCACCAGACGCTCGACGCGGGTGACATCCCGGTCGGCGATTGCCGCGTACAACCCCTCGTGCTGCTCTGCGACCGCCATCAGGTCGTCGTGCTGCCCGAGCAGCCACCGCATCCGGCTGCGCAAGGGGCGCTCAAGTTCGACGAGCAGCTCGTTCGCCGCCAACGACGTGACCACCTCATGAAAGTCCGCAGCCGCACGGCGAGCCCGCACCGCGTTCCCCGCGCGCGCGGCCGCCAGTTCGTCATCCAGCACGCCGCGAAGCCGCTCCAGGCCGTCGCGGGTTCGCCGCTGCGCAGCCAGCCGGAACGTCAACGACTCGAACGCCGCGCGGACCTCGTTCAGGTCCGCGATGTCCGAAGCGGTGAACTCCCGGACCACGGCCCAGGATCGTGGTCGCGGGGTCACCAACCCTTCGGCCACCAGCGCCCGCAGCGCATCGCGCACCGGCACCCGGCTCACGCCCAGTTCGCCTGCCAGGTCCCGCTCCACCAGTCGGTCCCCCGGAACGCGAACCCCGTCCAGGATCTCCTCACGCAGCTGCCGCGTGACGCGCTCCGGCTCCGACTCGAAGCTCCCCGCCTCTGCCATATGGTCACTGCCCCGCTGAAGAGTCGCGAATTTTGGTATACCATCCTAGCATGTGCGTCATTTGCTGCCCCGTTCGACCCGCAGCCGCACACAGAGCTCGCCGCCGTTGCGCCCCGCCACAGCGGTCGCCAGGTGCCCCGCCCTGGCCGGGCATTGGCCCGGGGATCACTCCCGCGTGGACTCCCGCGCCGGCTGGGCAGGGCGTGGAACCTGCCCAGCCTGATCATGCTCGATCCCGGAGGCGGGACGGCGCGTCAGGTCCCAACCCAGGCGCGCCACCCGGTGGCCGAGCTGGGTGCGGGTCTGCGCGCCCGTCAGGTCCATCAGGTGGCGCACCCGGCGCTGCACGGTTCGCAGTGAGGTGCCGAGCCGGCTGGCTACCGCCTGATCGGCGAACCCGGCCAGCAGGAGGCTCAGGATCTGCACGTCGATGTCTTCCAGTCGTCTCGGGCCGACCTCACCGATGCCGTCGACTCTGGTGACGATCGGGCTGGAGACGTTCCACAGGCACTCGAACAGCGCGATGAGCGCGTCGAGCAGCGCGCTGCGGTGCACCATGAGTGCCCCCGAGGCGGCGACGTTGTGCTCGCCCGCGATCGGGATGAGCGCCAGCTCCCTGTCGACGATCAGCAGCTTCATGGGCAGGCTGTCGGTGACGCGTACCCGCGTACCCAGCGCGGTCACCTTCTCGATCTCGCCGAAGAAGTTGACGTCGTCCTCGAGCATCGCGCGTTCGAGCACCACTCGGTAGGAGACGCCGCGTGCCAGGGCCGCGTCCTCGGCGGTGTTCTCGTCGGACTCGACCACCACGGGGGGCGCCGTGACGAAGGCCATCACCTCCTCGCGCGCGCCGATCTGCAGCTGCTCGAAGCGCTGCCTGATCGCCTCCGCGCCCTGCACCACGTCGATCACGTCGGCGATGGTCCGCTGGGTGGCCGCCGCCCGGTAGGTCTCCTCCAGCGCGTTGAGCTCCAGCTCGGCAAGCCTGATCTCATTCTGCCGCTTAACCAGCAGTGCGCCGAGCGCGACGGCAGGCGGGGACGCCACGAACCGCCCAGTGTCCTCGCCGCTGCGCGCGGCCAGGCCGAGGTTTGCCAGGCGTCCCAGCACGTACGCCACCTGAGCTGTCTCCATGTCGAGCCCGGAGCTCAGGTCCGCGGGCGCGCAGGACGGTAGCTTGATCAACTCGCGGTAGACCCGCGACTCTTCGTTCGTCAACCCGAGCACGTGTACGAGCATGGCGCGCCTCCGACTCAGCGATACGCATGAAGCATGGCGGAAAACCGCCATGTCGCAAAGCCGTACCTCTATCCCGCTTGTTCGGCCGTATCGCAGCCGGGATCGTGCCATCCCATGAGAGAGATGCTCTTGAGAAGACGGCTGGCGCTCCGCCTGGGAGTGGTGATGTCCCTTCTGGCCAGCGCCGCCGCCGTCGTTGCGTTGTCCAGCCGGGCGGAGGCAAACGACAAGATCAAGCCGGAACTGCGCTCGGCCCTGCAGTCCGAGCGGACAGGGCCGTACTGGGTACGGTTCACCGAGCGACCCGACCTGGGGGCAGCCGCCGCGCAGCAGGACTGGAACGGGCGCGGCGAAGCCGTGATGAAGGAACTGCGCCGCAGCGCGGCCCGTAGCCAGGGCGATGTGATCGGCAAGCTCAAGTCGTCGGGCGCGGACTTCGACGTGTTCTGGGCGTCCAACACCGTGTACGTCAAGAAGGGCACCCTGGAACTGGCCCAGTCGCTGGCCGCCGAGAGCGAGGTCGCCTCCATCGAGGCCGACCACGTATACACGCTGCCCGAGCCCACCCAGGGCAAGGATACGGCCGCTGCCGCGGCCGACACGGTGGAGTGGGGCATCAAGGCCATCGGCGCCGACCGCGTCTGGACCGACTTCGGCGCCCGCGGCGCGGGCATCGTCGTCGGCAGCATCGACAGCGGTGCCCAGCACGACCATCCGGCGCTGGTCAACTCCTACCGCGGCAAGCGGGGCGACGGCACCTTCAGCCACGACTACAACTGGTACGACCCCGCGCTGAGCTGCGCCTCGCCGTCCCCGGTGCCATGTGACAACACCGGGCACGGCACGCACACCATCGGCACCATGACCGGTGACGGCGGCGAGGGCAGTCGCATCGGCGTCGCGCCGGGCGCGCAGTGGATCGCCGCCAAGGGCTGCACAGACCGTACCTGCCCGGAGTCGGCGCTGATGGCCTCGGCGCAGTGGATGCTGGCGCCCACCGACCTCAACGGCCACAACCCCCGCCCCGAGCTGCGCCCGCACGTCGTGAACAACTCCTGGGGCAGCCCCAACGGCCCCATCGTGGAGCCGTGGTTCAAGGACGTGGTCAACGCCTGGATCGCCGCGGGCATGTTCCCGATGTTCGCCAACGGCAACGAGGGCCCCGGCTGCAACACCGCAGGCAGCCCCGGCGACTACCAGAACACCTATGCGGCGGGCGCGTTCGACGCCAACGGCGCCATCGCGCTCTTCTCCTCCCGCGGTTCCGGCGAGGACGGCGACATCAAGCCCAACATCGCCGCTCCGGGCGTCAATGTCCGCTCGGCCGTCCCCGGCAACGGCTACGCCTCGATGAACGGCACCTCGATGGCCACCCCACACGTCGCGGGAGCCATCGCACTGCTGTGGTCGGCCGCTCCGCCGCTGGTCGGCGACATCCCCGCCACCAGGAAGCTGCTCGACCAGACCGCCGTGGACGTCGCGGACACGACCTGCGGCGGCACCGCGCAGGACAACAACGTCTGGGGCGAGGGCAAGCTCGACGTGCTCGCCGCCGTCACCGCCGCGCCGCTGCAGCACATCGGCACGCTGAACGGCAAGGCGACCGACGCCAAGACCGGCAAGCCGCTGGCCGGCGTCAAGGTGCACGTCGACGGCCCACTCGAGCGTGACCTGGTCACCGGGATCGACGGCGGCTACAGCGTCCGCCTGCTGGCAGGTGACTACACCATCACCGCGTCGATGTTCGGCTATGTCGACGTCAACCGGGACGTGACCGTCAGGGCGGACGCGACCGTCTCGGCCGACTTCGTGCTGGAGACCGCGCCCCAGGGCAAGCTCCACGGCGTGGTCCGCGACGGGTCCGGCCAGGGCTGGCCACTGTACGCGAAGGTCAGCGTGGCAGGGCTCGCCGCCGGGCCGTGGTTCACCGACCCGCAGACCGGCGCGTACGAGATCGTGCTGCCCGAGGGCACCGCCTACACGCTGGACGTACAGGCGGTCTACCCCGGCTACCAGAAGTTGAGCGTGGCCGTGGCGTTCGCGGGTGACCTCGCCAGGGACTTCACCCTCCAGATCGACGCCAACCGCTGCAAGGCGCCCGGCTACCAGGTGAACGGCCTCTACGAGACCTTCGACGGCACCGAGACGCCCGCCGGCTGGTCGGTGGAGTCCAAGACGGACGGCGGCATGTGGGTCTTCGACGACCCCGATCCCCTCGGCAACCGCACGCCGGGCGGCGAGGGCAACTTCGCCTCGGTGAACAGTGAGATGCACGGCTACCAGCAGACGCAGGACACCTACCTGGTCACCCCGGCGATCGACCTTTCCGCCGCCAGCGAACCCGTGATCCGGCTGGCGACCGAGTACTTCGCCCCCTCCTGGGTGCGCTCCACCGCGACGATCGAGCTGTCCACCGACGGCGGTCAGAACTGGGCCGCGGTGTGGACCCGCGCCAAGGGCACCGTCAAGAACACCCTCACGGTCCCGATCCCGCAGGCCGCGGGCAAGAGCGACGTGCGCGTCCGCTTCCACTACACCGGCTCGTTCGACATGTGGTGGGAGATCGACGACGTCCTCGTCGGCGAGCCCTCCTGCGCCCCGGTCACCGGCGGCCTGGTGGTCGGCCAGGTGACCGACCGCAACACCGGCGCCTGGCTCGGCGCAACCGAGGTGGCCTCCACCGAAGCCGGCTCGCAGGCCGGTCGCTCCCGGGCCACGCCGGAGGACGCCGCCACCGGTGACGGGTTCTACTGGGCGTTCCTGCCCCGTACCGCGGAGCTCGCCGCCACGCACCAGAAGTTCACCGCCCAGAGCAAGACGGTGCAGATCACCCCGGTGCGATCACCAAGGCCGACTTCTCGCTGGCCGCCGGTCTGGCCGAGCTGTCCACCGCGAAGCTGACGGCCGGCCAGGAGCTGGGCACCACCGGCACCGCCACGGTCACCGTCACCAACAAGGGCACCGCTCCGTTGCGCCCGCGCACCGGTGCGGTCTCCGGCGGTGCGCGGGCCCTCGCCGCGACCGGGCAGCCGTCGGTCGAGGTGCGGGCGGACGTGACGCCGAGTGCGCTGACCCCGAGCACCGAGCAGCCGCCACGCACCGACGCGGACGTCACCGCGACCGGGCAGGAGGGCGACTGGTCGGTCCTGGCCCCCTACCCCGTGGGCATCATGGACCCGACCGTCGGCGCACACGACGGCAAGATCTACTCCGTCGGCGGTTTCGACGGCGCGAAGACCGTCGCCACCGGCTACAGCTACGACCCGACCAACGAGCGCTGGGACAGCATCCCGCAGATGCAGGTGGCCAGGCAGCGGGCCTCGGGCGCGTTCATCGACGGCAAGTTCTACGTCGCGGGGGGCTGGGACGCCTCCGTCAAGGTCGTCGGCGTCACTGAGGTGTACGACCCGGCCAAGCGTCAGTGGAGCGTGGCTGCCAGCCCCGCCAAACCGCTGGCCGCCGCGGGCACCGTCGTCCTGGACGGCAAGCTCTACCTGATCGGTGGCTGCGGCTCGGGCAACGGCACGCTCGCGGGCGACTGCGGCAGGACCGACGTCCAGGTCTACGACCCGGCCACCGACACCTGGCGTACGGCGGCGCCGTATCCGGCCAACGTCGGCTGGGCCTCCTGCGGCGCGATCAACGGGAAGATCTACTGCGCGGGCGGCATGAACTCCACCGCCTCGGGCCCCGTCGCCTCCGCCTACTCCTACGACCCGGTCTACGACCACTGGGCGCCCATCGCCGACCTGCCCGTCGGCGCGTGGGCCTCGGCCTACAGCGCGGGCGATGGCAAGCTGCTGGTCTCCGGCGGGATCCGCGGCGGCATCACCGACGGCCTCGTCACCAACCAGGGCTACGCCTACGACCCGGCCACCAACGCCTGGACGTCGCTGCCCAACACCAAGTACCCGCTGTACCGCGCGGGCGCCACGTGCGGTCTGACCATCATCGGCGGCGCCGCCGGCGGCTGGCCCGACATGGCCAGGTCGCAGGTGCTGCCCGGCTACGAGGGCTGCGGCACCGGCGAGGGCTCCTGGCTGTCGACCAAGGTTCCCGCAAGCCCTCTGGCCCCAGGTGAGAAGACCACCATCAGCATGACCTTCGACACGACCAAGCTCGAGCAGCCGGGCAGGCACCAGGGCCAGGTCGTGGTCATGGGCGACTCGCCGTACGCACCCGCCGGCGTGGACGTCGCGCTCGACGTGACGCCCCCACCGGGCTGGGCCAAGGTCGAGGTCAGCGTCCTCGCGCAGGCCTGTGACGGGACGAAGACGGCGCTGCCGTCGGCGTACCTGGAGATCGGCTCGGCCGCCCGCAAGAGCGGCGCCGACGGCAGGGCCGTCGTCTGGCTGCCGGTCGCCGGCAAGCCCGACGTCCGCATCATCGCCAGCAAGGACGGCCTCACCTCGGCCGTCATCACCGTCCACGTCACGCAGGGCGCGGCCAGGGCGGAGCTGACGCTGAAGCCGGCGGGCGGGTGTTCGGCCCGATGAAGACCGCACAGATCGGAACTGTCATGAAACCCCTCATGCGGGCGGGGACCGCCCTCGCCCTGGTCGCGCTACTGTCCACGGCGTCGAGCGCGTACGCCGCGTCGCCGGACATCGTGCTCTCTCCCGGCGAACTGACCGTGACTCATCCGATGGGCGAGGCCAGCCAGGCCACCTTCACCGTCACCAACTCCTCGGCCACGGCCAGGCGCGTCACCGTGTCCGAAGCGAACGGCACCTTCACGATCCAGGGAGCCGCCGAGGTTCAGGGCGCTGCCGCCGTACCGGCGAAGGTCGTCCCGACGGAGGGCGGCTGGCACCGGCTCGCGGACACCGAGGCAACGGCCCAGGCAGGGGCGGTGGTGGAGGCCGCGGCCGCGCCGTGGGTGGACGTGGCGGCCTACCCCATCCCGATCATGGACAACCTGATGGCCGTCCACGAGGGCAAGGTGTACTCCGTCGCCGGTGTCACCAGGAGCGCCATGACCGCCGCGGGCTACGCCTACGACCCGGCTAACCAGGCCTGGACCGCGATCGCGCCGCTCTCCAGGCCGAGGGAAAAGCCCACGGGCGCCTTCGTCGGCGGCAAGCTGTACGTCGTCGGTGGCTGGGCAGACACCGGCGGCACGGCCATGGACGTCGAGGTGTTCGACCCGGCGACGGGCGCATGGAGTAAGGCAGCGCCGAATCCCGAGCCGCTGGCTGCCTCGGCCGCGGCGGTCGTAGACGACAAGCTGTACGTCGTCGGCGGCTGCGACGACCGCTACTGCGGCAAGACCACCGTCCAGTCCTACGACCCCAAGACCGACGCGTGGACGGCCAAGGCGGCCTACCCGCAGGAGATCTCCTGGCTGTCGTGCGGCGCGATCGCCGGGAAGATCTACTGCGCGGGTGGGCTCAGCGACGGCGCGGGAGTTACCGCAAACCTGCATGTGTACAACCCGGCCACCGACAGCTGGAGCGCCCTGGCGCCCATGCCCACCGCACTGTGGGGCTCGGGCTACGCCGCTGCGGGCGGCCAGCTGCTCGTCTCCGGCGGTTCCACCGCCGAGGGCCTGACCAACGTGGGTTTCCGGTTCGACCCGCAGACCTCCAGCTGGACGCCGCTGCCCAACTCCAGCCAGCTTCTGCGGCGGGGCGGCAGCACGTGCGGCTTCTACCGGGTCGGCGGTTCGACCGGCGACTTCACCGGCGTAACGGCGGCCGAGGTGCTTCCTGGCTACGACGCGTGCGGCGACGACGTGCCCTGGCTGTCGGCCGACCCCGCCCAGTTCGACCTGCCGCCCGGGCAGACCCGGACGGTGACCGTCACCATGGACAGCGCGGGAGTGGCCCAGCCCGGCACTTTCACCGCGGCGTTCAGGATCGGCACCGACGCCGGCGACCTGGTCGACCCGGTGAAGGTGACGATGATCGTCGAGGCGCCCGCCCGCTTCGGCAAGCTCAGCGGCGTGGTGACCAGGGCCTCGTGTGCGGGTGGCACGCCTCTGGAGGGTGCCACGGTGGTGGTCACCTCAGGCGACGTCACGGAGGTGCTGAAGACAGGCCCCGACGGCGGCTACGCGCTCTGGCTGGACAAGCACCAGAGCCCGGTCACCGTAATCGCCAGCAGCGACGGCTGGCGCGCGGACGCCGTCGACGTCAAGATCAAGAAGGGCAAGGGCGCCACCGCGTCCTTCAGGCTGAACCCGTACCCGGCCTGCCGGTAACCCTCAGCCTGCTCGGGGTGCCCGGGGACCAGCCAGTCGGCCTCCCCGGGCACCCAACCTGCCCCAGCGCCGGCGGTGCTGACCTGACGAATGATCGCAGAACGCGAAGCTGGAGTACCAGCCGAGCATCAGCTGCGTACCTCACACCACGGCGGGGTGCCTCCTCTCGCGGGGAGCACTCCGCCGTCGTCGCTGTGGTCAGGACATGTCGGGCCGACGCAGGGACCGGGTGCACAAGATCGCCAACGTCCTCGCCGCACCACTGAAGTCCGCCCACCCCGGCGCGAAGAACGCCCTGGCCGAGACCGACAACGCCGAACTGCCAGGCCGGAGCGCCTGACAGGACCACTGCATCCACAACTCTTGAGTGCGCCACGAACGAGGAAGGTGAGGTCGATGTAGGTAGACCCACTGGATGCGGTGCTGTGTAGGAGATGAAGGTCTGGCCCTTCGGCGTCGCCCTGCGGGGGGAGGCGTCAAACCACCTCAAGCTGCGTTGGTTGAAGACCGTCGTGGTGAGCGTTGAGGAAAAGGCGCAGGTCATGCGTCAGGTGGGGATCGGGAAGACGAGCGTGAGCGAACCGCTGACGACGTGTCGAAATGTGCAGCTGACATCGAAACCGGGGCCTTCAAGTAGTCCCGGGATGAGCCTGGCGGGTGCCCGTCTACTGGCCAGGTGGTGTCCGGCATGGAGGCGGCGTGAGCCCGGTCTGCGGCTCCTGCACGGAACGTGGGAAGGCGAGCAGCGACACGGCCAAGCCCGCACCGGTCAGCCGGTGGGGGTGGCGAGAGGAAGCGCGCCCGGCAGCAGAAACTGCGAGGCGTTGAGTACCGTCGCGCTGTTCGCTGACGGACCGGCTCGTAGTAGCGGCGAAGCGCCTGTAATGGGTGTGGAGCGAAGGGGCCGGCTCATCGATGATCTGTTCGCGCGAACAACCGGCCGTGCGCCGGGAGGAAACGGGCGGGACATGTCAGGTCCACAGGACAAGCCTTTCGATATTCCGAAGCGACTGGTGTGGGAGGCGTACCAGCGAGTCAAGGCGAACAAGGGTGCCGCCGGGGTGGACGGGGTGTCTGTCGAAGACTTCGAGGCCGATCTGAGGAACAACCTCTACAAGATCTGGAACCGGATGTCGTCGGGCACGTACTTTCCGCCTCCGGTCAAGGCGGTGGAGATTCCGAAGTCCGGGGGAGGCACCCGGCTTCTCGGGGTGCCAACCGTGGCTGATCGAATCGCCCAGACGGTGGTCGCGCTCGCGCTGGAGGCCCGCACGGAGTCCATCTTTCACGAGGACTCGTACGGGTATCGGCCGGGCCGGTCGGCGTTGCAGGCGATCGAGCGGTGCCGGGCGCGGTGTTGGAAGAAGGACTGGGTTTTAGATCTTGATGTCCAGAAGTTCTTCGATTCCGTGGATCACAGCCTCATGGTCAAGGCCGTGGAGGCGAACACCGACCAGCGGTGGGTGGTGCTGTATGTCAAGCGGTGGCTGGTCGCGCCGCTGGCACTACCCGATGGGACCCTGCGTGAGCGGGACCGGGGGACTCCACAGGGGTCGGCGGTCTCGCCCGTGCTCGCCAACCTGTTCATGCACTACGCGTTCGACATGTTCCTGGCTCGGGAGTTCCCGACCGTGGAGTTCGAGCGCTATGCGGATGACGCGGTGGTGCACTGCGTGACCGAGCGGCAGGCTCGGACCGTGTGGGCCGCCCTCGCCGAGAGGATGGAATCGGTCGGGTTGCGGCTGCACCCCGACAAGACCAGGATCGTGTACTGCAAGGACAGTAAACGGCGAGGCTCGTTCGAGCAGGTCGCGTTTCGGTTCCTCGGGTACACGTTCCGCCCCCGGGCGGCACGCGCCAAGGAAGGGAAGTTCTACACGGGCTTCCTCCCCGCGGTCAGCCCGGAGGCCCTCAAGTCGATGGGGCAGCAGATCCGATCCTGGCGGTTACACCACCGCACCGGACTCGACCTGGACGCGCTCGCCGAAGCGATCAACCCGATCGTGGCGGGCTGGATGACGTACTACGGCCGGTTCTACCGGTCGGCACTGAATCGACTCCTGCAACGCATCAACACCTACCTGATGCGATGGGCGCGCAAGAAGTACCGAAGGCTGCGCTCCTTCAAACGGTTCAAGGCGTGGTGGTCCGGGATCCTCGAACGAGAATCCGGCTTGTTCATGCACTGGGCTTGGGCGCGCGAGTTCGTGTGGACTCGATGAGAAGAGCGGAGTGACGGGAGACTGTCACGCTCCGTTCTGTGGGAGCCCCGGGGTGAGACTCCCCGGGGCCACCCGACCAATTGCTCGATCCTGCGCCGGTGCGCATCCGGGCGCCCGGTGGTCGTGCCGCTGAGAGGGCCCCGCCTCGGCGATCGAATTCCAGCGAGGTTGGGCTGGCACGCCGGTCGCGAGGCCCGCCTGCGGGTCGGCTACCGTCCCGCGCCATGACGCGATTTCATGTGCGATCCCGGTACCGGGATGGGCTTGTGCTGGCCTACGAGATTCCTGTCGGCTCAGCGCCGGTGTCGGACGTGGTGCCCGCAGCGACCTTTCCCGTCGGGGCGGACACGAAGTTGGACGACCATGCCGTGGCACCCGACCTGAGCCGCGCTGTGTACGCGATGCCCGACCACGTGACGTGTATCGACCGTACCGGACGGAGGCTGTGGCAGCTTGACTTCATCCCCGCTGCGGCACCGTGGCCCATCGCCCACAGCTGCTGCGCCTACTCGTTGGACGGAATGATCGTGTGGGTGTTCCGACCTGACGCGATGGCGCGCGGTACCGGCGCCGATCAGTGGTTGGCCGTCGACGCGGGTACCGGCCGGGTGATGGCGCAGGTGGACTTGTGTTCGGCCGGTCACGGGGGCAAACACTTCGCCCATCCAGACGGCAGGTACATGCTGCTGAACGTGGGGGAAGGGCAGGATGGCTCGCTGATCTACCGGGGTCGCCTCGAGAACGGTCGGATCGAGCTGACCGAGTATCCGTGGCCGGATCGGGTCCTTGTCGCCGTAGCGCCGGACGGCCGCCATTTCATGACCGTGGACCACGATCAGCAGGACGCCGCTTTCCATGCGTATCCCGACGGCGCAGTCGTCGCGCGAGTAACGGCGGAGTCGCTCGGCCATGACCCCGACGGCGTGTGCGTCGAGTGGGTTGGCGGCTACCTCGACGACGACACCGCCGTCGTGACCGTCATCGGCGAGGCCGACGATGAGGAGGAGTGGTGCGAGCGGCACATCGTCGACCCGCGAACCGGCGAGGTCCGAGGGCAGCTGGCCCCATTCTCTGCTGAACAGTACGACTTCGAACCGCTCGGCGACGGCTCTTGGCTCACCACCGCCGACGACCATCGGCTTCAACGCCACGCCCGTTGACGGAGCGAGCCGGTCGGTATGGCTTCGTCGTCGCGGGCCACCCGAGCGTGACGGGTTCGCAGCCCATCGGTGATCATCTGAGTGCCTGAGAGGTCGGCGCAGATGGGCGCGGGGGCTGGTGTTGGTCATGCGCGACAACGGCACAACAACGGTACGGGTCCGCCGCCCGGCAGTTGATAACGTGATCGTCGTGGCAGAGCTGGAAGAGCTGGTCCTGACCCCCGGCGAGCGGGTTCGGGGGGTCCGAGTTGACAGTGTGATGTTCAGGATGGACTGGACCGGTGGGGATCACCCAGGCCAGCTGGCGGCGTTCGTGGCTGGTCGGGTACGCGCCTTCGGGGCGGAGCCGACAGACGTCGACACCAACGCCCTCTACCACGCGGCCGAGGCCGACCCGACTCTGCGCCGCGGTGATTTCCCGGTCCGCCAGCTCGATCATCTGTCCGGTGTGCTGGCAGATCTCGGCTGCACGCTTGCGGTGCGGGACAGCGGCACCGACACCTACGAGGTACTGGTCGCGCTGACCGGTGAGCGTGAGCTGACCGGGTTGATGCACGAGGGCCTCCCGGTGCGGGCCTGGGACTCGGAACCCGAAGAGACCCTGGTCAGCCTGGACTGCCCGAACTGCTCGGAGATGCTGGTCTGGCAACTGTCGGCGACCCAGACCCTGGCCGACGAGCGCTGCGATTGCGGAGCCGCGTTGTTCGACGCCACTGGCCGCCCACTGCCCAACGTCACTCTCCACGACTGAGCCGCTCAGTGCCCCTGGCATCGGCTCATCCTCACCGATGTACTGCCCATCGAAAGCGGCGCCCACTGATCCGCACGACCCTCGACGAGGGCTACCGCGAGTCGGCCGGGTCGTGGGCCGACCTGCTCCGCGACTGCAAACAGCGGTAAGAAACCCTGGCCGACATCTGGAACGCCGAGGACCGTGACCACGCCCGCCGCGTCGTGGCCGCGTTCGAACTCGCCTACGGCGCAAAATCGGCCGGGCCGTCCCAAGATCGCCGATGATCTGGACGAACCCCTCGCGTTCCGCGACTGCAGCAGTGCGGTATGCGCCAGGTCGGCCAGGCCGCCTGCCCCTGGCTCTGCCGAAACGGTCCGGACCGAACCGGCCGGCTCCCGTACGCTCCGGCCGTGTTCACCCCGATTCGCGCGCGCCGGCTCACCCTCCGGCCGGTCACGATGGACGACCTTGACGACGTGTACGCGTACCAGCGCCGGCCCGACGTGTGCCGCTGGATGCTCGACAACGAGCCGCGCAGCCGCGAGCAGTCGCGGCAGTCGGTGGCGACGATGACCCGCGAGGACGGGCTGCGTGCCGAGGGCGACATCCTGACCGTGGCCGCCGAGCTGGACGGGCGGGTGACCGGCACCGTCGAGCTGGTCTGGCGGAGCCAGGCCGACCGCACCGCCGAGATCGGGTACGTCTTCAACCCGGAGTTCTCAGGCCGGGGGCTGGCCACCGAGGCCGTGACGACGCTGCTGGGATGGGGCTTCGAGGAGTTCGGCCTGCACCGCGTCTACGGCCGGTGCCACGCCGGCAACGAGGCGTCGGCCCGGCTGATGACCCGGCTGGGGATGCGGTGCGAGGCGCGGCATGTCGAGAGCTACCTGTTCCGCGGCGAGTGGGCCGACCGGCTCGTGTTCGCGATGCTGGCCCGGGAGTGGCGGTCGCGATCGGCGGCGCTCCACGGCTGACGTGGAAGCCCATGACGCGCAGCTGACAGGCGATCACGGCATCGCGGTCGGCGAGGGCGGGGCGCTGCCGCCCCGCGGCGCCTCGGCCGTCATCAGACGTACGATCTCCGCCCGGTCGACGGCGGACGGCAGACCCCAGCCGGGACGGTACCCGTACACCTCGTGCAGCGGGTGGGAGGCGGTGCGGCCGTCGAGGACCTCGATGGCGTCGGTGTCGATCAGGCCCGGGTGCTCGACGCCGCACGCCTCGGCGACCTTGACCAGGTCCCGCCGCAGTGTCCTGACGTAGTTGGCCGCGCGGACCGACTTCCGGGTCGGGTCGAGGCCCCGGGCGAGCCACGGGTTCTGCGTGGCGACGCCGGTGGGGCACGTGTCGGTGTGGCACTTCTGGGCCTGGATGCAGCCGATCGCCAGCATCGCCTCCCGGCCGACGTTGACCATGTCGCAGCCCAGCGCGAACGCCACCACGGCGTTGTCGGGCAGGCCGAGCTTGCCGGCGCCGACGAAGACCACCTGCTCGTGCAGGTCGCGTTCGGCGAAGACCCGGTAGACCCGGGTGAAGCCCTGCTGGAACGGCAGCGACACCGAGTCGGTGAAGATCAACGGCGCGGCGCCGGTACCGCCCTCGCCGCCGTCGACGGTGACGAAGTCGACCCCGCGCCCGGTGTCGCGCATCAGGGTGGCCAGCTCCTCCCAGAAGTCGAGGTCGCCCACCGCGGACTTGATGCCCACCGGCAGGCCGGTCTCGGCGGCGAGCAGCTCCACCCAGTCGAGCAGGCTGTCGCAGTCGGAGAACTCGGCGTGCCGGGACGGGCTCACGCAGTCCCGCCCGGGCGCGACGCCCCGGGTCGCGGCGATCTCCGCGGAGACCTTGGCGGCCGGCAGCAGGCCACCGAGGCTGGGCTTGGCACCCTGGCTGAGCTTGACCTCCAGCGCCCGCACGGGCGCCCCGGCGACGAGGTCCCGGAGCCGGTCGAGGCTGAACCGGCCCTGCTCGTCCCGGCAGCCGAAGTACGCCGTGCCGATCTGGAAGACCAGGTCACCGCCCTTGCGGTGGTACGGGGACAGCCCACCCTCGCCGGTGTTCTGCAGGCAGCCCGCCAGCGCCGCGCCCCGGTTGAGGGCCTCCACGGCGTTGCCGGAGAGCGAGCCGAAGCTCATCCCGGAGATGTTCACCACCGACCCGGGCCGGAAGGCGTGGGCCCGGCCCCGGGCGGCGCCGAGCACCTTCGCGCACGGCAGCCGCACGTCGTGCCCGGCACCCGGAGTGGACGGTGGTACGGCGCGGCCGAAGGTGCGGTGCTTGATGATCGGATAGCCGGGGGTGAACTCGATGTCGTTGTCGGTACCGAAGCCGAAGTAGTTGTTCTGCTGCTTCGCCGACGCGTACACCCAGCGGCGCTGGTCGCGGGTGAACGGGCGTTCCTCGTTGTTGCCCGCGACGATGTACTGGCGCAGCTCCGGCCCGATCGACTCCAGCAGGTAGCGGGCCCGGCCGAGGACCGGGAAGTTGCGCAGCAACGCGTGGTCGCGCTGGATCAGGTCGCGCGCGGCGAGGGCCGCGACGGCGGCGACGGCGGCGGGTACGGCTCGACTTGCCCACTTCATGCCCGCCACTCTTTCCGCGATCGCCCTCCGCCAAACGGGCCGGCGGGGCGGGCCCGGCCAGCCCCGTGCCGCCGGCTGACCCCCGGCGCGCCCCCTCCGGCTACCGGATCAGCCGTGCGTCGGCTGCCGACGAACGACCAGCAGGGCGATGTCGTCGGTCGGTTGCTCGACGCCGAGGGTCGCCATGACGGTGCGGCAGACCTCCTCGGGAGGGCCCGGCCGGACCGCGTCGACGAGCTGCTGGACACCGACGTCGATGACCTCGTCGCGGCGTTCGACGAGCCCGTCGGTGAAGCAGGCCAGCACGGCCCCCGGCGGAAGGTCCACCTCGGTCTGCCGGCGGGCGGGCGGGCGGCGACCCGTGCCGAGCGGAGGGTCGACGTGGACCGGGACCGGGGCGCCCGGCCGGCCCGGCACGGCGAGGACGGGTTGCAGGTGCCCGGCGGTGGAGATCCGGATCCTGCCCCGGTCGGGGGAGACCATGACGTAGAGGGCCGTGGTCAGGCTGCCGGCCTCGAAGTGGGAGACCTTCCGGTCCAGCAGCGTCAACGCCTCCGCCGGATCGTCGCAGACCAGCGCGTACGCGCGCAGCGCGCTGCGGACGCGCCCCATCACCACGGCCGACTGCAGGCCGTGCCCCGACACGTCGCCGATCACCAGCCCCAGCCAGCCCGACGGCAGGCTGAACACGTCGTACCAGTCCCCTCCGACACCGGCGACGTGACCGGGCACGTACCGGGCGGCCATGGCCAGACCGGGCACCTCGGGCAGCTGGTTGGGCAGCAGGCTGCGCTGCAGGGCGAGGGCGGCGCTCTGCGCCAGGTTGTTCGCCCGGGCGAAATGGGCCAGGCTGGCCCGGTCGGCGACCAGCTCCAGCAGGCGGACGTCGTCGGCGGTGAACTGGCGGCGACGCAGCGTGCCGACGTGCAGCACGCCGATGAGCTCACCACGGGCGAATATCGGCACGCCCAGCAGCGACGTCAGTCCCATCGCCAGCAGGATGGGGTTGACCACCGCGTCGGGGGTGACCTCCTCGATGACCACCGGCTGTCGGGTCAGCGCGATCCGGCCGGCGAAACCCCGGCCGACCGAGACGCGGAAACCTCGCCGGACCTCCTCCTCGAGACCCTTGGCGGCGGTGGCCACGAGCTGCTGGGCGTGCGCGTCCAGCAGCAGGATGGCCGCGGTGTCGACGCCGAGCAGATCCCGGACGCGATCGAGCAGCTCGTCGAAGAGGTCGGCCGCGTCGAGCCGGGACAGGGCAGCATCGGTCACCGCCTCGAGACGGCGTAACCGCTCGTCGTCCTGGATGAGCCCCGCGTCGGCCACGACAGGATCCTAGTCCCGCTGGCTGGTTCCGCCGCTATCAGACCTGCACCGACAGCAGCGCGTACGGTGCGGGACGCCGGTCGGACGGTGACGACCGCGAGGGTCGTCCCGAACCGGCCCGTCCGGGCGTTTCGAGCCGGCGGTCCCGATCCGCGGCCGGTCAGGGGCGGTGCCGGCGGGCGGACATCGCCTGGAGCGTGGGCCGACGTACCACCGCGATCCGGTCGCCGCGGGCGCGCAGCGACGTACGACCGCCGCGTCCACGCCGGACGGTCAGGTCGACGGTGCGCCCGCCGACCTGCACGCCCTCGAGGACGAGGTCCGGCAGCCACTCGGGCAGGTGCGGGTCGACGAAGATCGTCCGCAGCGGCGCGGCCGGGCGCAGCGCCAGCAGCGCCTGGATGAGCGCGACGACCGCGCTGGCGGACCACGCCTGCGGGGAGCACGAGTTCGGGTAGACGCCGGGGTGCGGGTGCGCGTCGTCGCGCGGCAGGCCGCTGAGCACCTCCGGCAGGCGGTGCTCGGTGAAGAGCGCCGCGGCGGCGAACATCCCCTCGGCGAGCCGGTGCAGGTGCTCCCAGCAGCCGTACCGGGCCAGCCCGAGGCCGATCGTGCCCGCCTCCACCGGCCAGACGCTGCCCCGGTGGTAACTGAACGGGTTGTACGCCGGGTGCGCCGACGACAGGGTGCGCACCCCCCAGCCGCTGAACATGTCGTCGGCCAGCAGCCGGTCGGCGACCAGGGGAGCGAGCCGGGCCGGCACGATCCCGGTGGCGAGCAGGTGACCGTCGTTGGAGTTGACCGAACGCACCTGCCGCTTGTCCGGGTCGAGCGCCATGGCGTGACAGTCCCGCTCGGGCATCCAGTAGGCGCGGTGGAAGCGGCGACGAAGGACCGTGGCCCGGCTGACCAGCCGGGCGCCGAGCGCGGGGTGACCGGTCGCGGCGAACACCACGGCAGCGTGCCGCAGCGCGGCGTACCAGTACGCCTGCAGCTCGCTGGTCGCGATCGGGTTGGGCACCACCTCGCCGCGCTCGTCGACGATCGCGGTGTCGGAGTCCTTCCAGCCCTGGTTCTTCAGCCCGGCCCGGGACCGGCAGTGGTATTCGAGGAAGCCGTCCCGGTCGGGGTCGCCGTACCGGTCGATCCAGCCCAGGGCGCGGCGCGCGACCGGCAGCAGGTCCCGCACCGTGTCGAGATCCCCCGTCCACGCGAAGTACTGCCCGAGGAAGATCAGCAGGTCCGGCGCGGTCGACCAGTCGCCGTAGTAGCCGCTGAACGGGTCGAGCCCGAGCGCGGACACCGGGCCCAGGCGGGCCTCGTGCAACGGCTTGCCGGGCTCCTCGTCGCGCCAGTCGTCGATGCGCCGCCCGAGGTGGCAGGCGTTGAGCCGCAGGCTGTCCGCCAGCATCGTCGGCCCGGCGAGCAGGGCCTGCCACGACGCGGTCATCGTGTCGCGGCCGAAGATCTCCTGGTAGATCGGCAGGCCGGCCATCGGCGCCGTCGGCCCGGCCGGCTCACCCAGCGGCAGCACCGCCAGGTCGTCGACCGCGCACCGCCAGGCCGCCGTGACGTCGAAGTTGCTGCTGCTCAGCCGGGTCAGTTCCCGGGCGAGGCGGGCGCGGGCGCGGGCCGCGTCGTCGTCCGGCTCGGCGAAGGTCGGCGGCGGCGCGGCGAGACGCCGTCCCTCGAAGACCGGCTCGACCACGAGTTCCACCCGGCCCGACCCCCGGGGCGGCACCGCGACCGCGACCAGGACGGCGTCGTCCACGTACCGGACGGGCGCATCCGCGTGTACGACGATCGCCACCGCCCGGTCGAGGCCGTCGCACCGGTAGGTCAGGCGCAGCTCGCGGGCGTCGGGGTGCCAGCTCGCGTCGACCGCGCCCGACTGCACCCGGCGGCCGGTCTCGGCCTCGCTGGTGTCGGCGAAGTCGGCGGCGAGATCGATCCGCAGTTCCAGTTCCAGCGGCACCGGGGCGTAGCTGACCACGGTCAGCCGGGTGCGCAGCCCCTCGCCGACGAAGCGCTCCACCAGGAGGTAGGCCGCGCGGGAGGGCAGTGTCTCACCGTCGCCGAGTGCGGCGTACGAGAGCTGGGCGTGGCCGGCCACGTTGGCCGTGCTGAACGGCACCGGCTCGCGGCCGTCCACGGCGAGGCGCTCCGTGCTGAGCACCCGGGTGTTGCGCGCGAAGAAGCCCTGCGGGCCGGCGCCGGTGATCCGGCCGCGCACGTCGGTGACCAGCGTGCTCCAGCCGCTCGCCACGTAGAGCAGATCCGGTCGGACCCGCAGGTTCCGGACGCCGCTCATCGGCCCGGCGGCCGGCGTGGCCTCGGTGTCCGGGGCGGCCGCCGCCGGCGCGACCTCCCGCGGACGGAGGGGGTCCCGGCGGGGCGGGCGGCAGGCGGGTGCGGCGGCGTCGCGCGGCCGGCAGGGGTCCCGGCGGCAGGCGCGCTCGGCGGCGTCGACGGCATCGGTGCACCCCCTGACCGGCGGCTGCGGGCCCGGGCGCGCCGGTGCGGCGCGCCGCGGACCCGTCGGACAGCGGTCGGTACCCGGTCGCGTCGCCTGTACACCTCCGGCCGGCCCGCCGGGCCGCGGAAGCGCTCCCGCGGTCAGCGCTGGGGCTGGCCGATGTCCACCATCCAACTGGTGCCGAAGCGGTCGACGCACATGCCGAACTCGTCGCCCCACATCTGCTTCTCCATCGGCATGGTGACCGTGCCGCCTTCGGTCAGCTTCTCCCAGTAGCCGCGCAGCTCGTCGGCGTCGTCGCCGCTGAGGCTGACGGCGACGTTGTTGCCCGGGTTGTGCTCCATCCCCGGCGCGGTGTCCGAGGCCATCAGGGTGTAGCCCCGGTCGGTCTGCAACATCGCGTGCATGATCTTGTCGGCCAGCGCGGGATCGTCGGTGCCGAACTCGCCGAAGGTGCTCATCGACAGCGAGCCGCCGAACACGCGGTGGTAGAACTCCATCGCCTCCCGTGCCGTGCCCGGGAAGCTGATGTACGGGTTGAGCCGAGACGCCACAGCACCCTCCTCCGGTCGTGAAGGCGTCATCGTCGCAGATCAGGGGCCGGGTGTGGGCGAGGCGCGCCCGCGTTCCGCGGCCCGTGGGAGCGGGAGGCCGTCCCACGGGCCGCGGGCGGTCAGTGCCGGAAGGAGTGGCGCACGACGCCGCCGACGAGGACGCACCACGTGTTGGTGGTCAGCTTGCCGTTGCGGGGCAGGCCGTGCAGCGCCTGGAGGTCCTGGACGGCCTTCTTGGTGGCGTGGTCGTACTCGCCGGTGACGGCGACGTCCGCCCACCCCTTGAAGTTGAGCATGAACTGGGCGGCGCTGACCGGGATGCCGGTGGCGTCCTTGTCGAGCTCCGGCGCCAGCGTCTCCCAGGTCGGCGCGGTGAGGGTGGCGTCGACGTCGACCGGGATGCCGTTGCGGTACTGCCAGTCCTGCACGGCCGCGACGGTGGCGGCGTCGAAGACGCTGTTGACCGGCACGGTGTAGCCGCGGTGGGCCAGCAGGTACTGCACGACCCGCACCGACGGCGAGCCGACGAACCGCCACAGGTCCGGCCAGCGGCGGGCCGGCACGTCCGCCAGGTCGGTGCCGAGCGCCTCGAACACCCGGCGGCGCAGGGCGGGGAACTGCCGGTAGAAGGCCGCGCCGGGGCACAGCGTGGTGCGGAAGTCCCAGTGCCCGAAGATGTCGTGGGCGTGCAGGCCGTACTGCCGGCAGATGGTCGTGCAGAGCTTGACCAGCGAGTCCAGCAACGCCTCCGGCGGCGTCTCGGTGACGTACGTGCCCTCGTTCTCGATGCCGATCGCCCGGCCGTTCTCGCCCGGGCAGTGCGCCGAGATCATCTGCCGGTCGCCGGCCTGCAGCCGCTCCAGGCTGCCCCGGCGCCCCTCCATGACGTATCCGCCGCGGCTGACGGTGAAGTGCTGGCCGGTGTCGGACCAGCGGTTGCCGTCCATGTGCAGGTTCTGGCAGTCGCGGGCCAGCTTGATCGCCTGCGCCTCGGAGTAGTCGGTGACGTTCGGGAACGCCATGTGGTGCACGATGATCTTGTTGGTGGGGATGGCGCTGACCGACAGCGGGTCCGCCGGCGGACGCGCGCCCCACTCGTCGCAGCTGTAGATCCAGTCCAGGTCGGCGCCGGGGTCCGCCTGCGCGGCGGCCGGGAAGGCGAGTTCGCTTCCGACGACCGCGACCGTGGCGGCGCCGAGGCCGGCCCGCAGCAGGGTCCGACGGTCCAGTTCGGAGTGGTCGAGGTGCATGGCATCTCCTGTGCGGCCGGGTCGGGGGTGGGAAGGGGGTGCGTGAAAGGAAACTCCAGTGGCCGCCTGTGTTGTGGAAGATATTGCCCAGACCTCCGCCGCAGGTCAATAAGGAGTCGACCGGTCCTCCGGAGAGACGGCCCGTGCCGAGGTGGGAATCACGGGCAGCGACGCGCAGGTGGCCGTGGGTCGTCGGGTTTCCGGCAGCGGAGGTCCGGCCGGTGGACGAGCCGGCTGCTCGGACCGCCGGGAGCGGGGGACTGCCACGTGGCGTCACCGGGAACGGAGACCGGTACGGGCCCGTCGGCGGCGTGGACCAGCGTCCGATGTGGCACGGAGCTGTTGTCAACCTGAGCGGGCGGGAAGGACAACCGCTCGATCGGTGGCGTGCTTGATCGTCGAAGATGGGCGAAGCTTCTGGTAGGTGACGTGGTCCATGCCCTGAGCTCGCTTTCCGCCATCTGCTGTGGGCAGGCTGTCGGAGTGGGAACGGGCTTTAGCGGTGAGGTAGCGACGTACTACGCGAGGCACCGGCGCGGTTACCCGCCGAGGTGCTCGACGCCCTCGTCGGGGCGTTCGGCCTCGGCGCCGCAGACACGGTGGTCGACCTCGGCTGCGGCACCGGTCAGTTGAGCCTCCCGCTCGCCGCCCGGGTGGGGGCCGTCATCGGCGTGGACCCGGAGCCGGACATGCTGACCTTGGCGCGCCAGGCCGCTCTCAACGTTGCACGAGCCAACGCCACGTGGCTGCTCGGTGCTGACAGTGACCTGCCCGCGCTGGGCCGGCTACTCGGCGAACGGACGATCGGCGCGCTGACCGTCGCTGTCGCTATCCATCTCATGGACCGCGACACGCTGTTCAGGGCCGCCCGGCCGCTGCTGCGTGCCGGCGGCGGCGTAGCCGTGGTCACCAATGGCGCGCCGCTGTGGTTGCAGGACGCCGAATGGTCTGGGGCACTGCGCGAATGTCTGGAGCGGCTGCTCGGGCACTCCGCCTTGTCGGCCGACCGGCTGCCCTCTACACAGGGCCGGTCCGCGTTCGCCGCCGAGGTCCGCGACGCCCTCGGAGGGCGCGACCAGGTCACCGAGCGGGTCCGCGTCTGGCTGCAGTTCGGCACGCCCGCTTGAGAGCCGGGCCCCTCCCAACTACAGCCTCCCCGCCTCCGCGACCTTGTCGTTCCACTCGTCGAAGAGCCGCACCAGTCAGGTTGAAACAGCTGTGCCCCGGGCGGCTGTTGCGGGGTCAGAGCACCTGGGAGAGGAAGCGGCGCAGCCGGGGGTGCTCCGCCCCCTCGAAGATCGCGGCCGGCTCGCCGGCCTCCAGCACCACGCCGCGATCCATGAACGCGACGGTGTCGGCGACCTCGCGGGCGAAGCCCATCTCGTGGGTGACCACCACCATCGTCATGCCGCCGGCGGACAGCTCGGCCATCAGCCCCAGCACCCCCTTGACCAGCTCCGGGTCCAGAGCCGAGGTCGCCTCGTCGAAGAGCATCACCTGCGGCCGCAACGCCAGCGCGCGGGCGATCGCGACCCGCTGCTGCTGCCCGCCCGACAGGTGCGCCGGCCGGGCGTCGGCCTTGGCCGCGAGCCCCACCAGCTCCAGGTGGTCGCGGGCGACCGCCACCGCCTCGTCCTCACCAAGCTTCCTGATCCGGCGCAGCGCGAGGGTGATGTTGCGCAGCACGCTCATGTGCGGGAAGAGGTTGAACTGCTGGAAGACCATGCCGACCCGCTGCCGCAGGGCATCCGGGTCGTCGCCCAGCACGCTGCGCCCGTCGAGCAGCACGTCGCCCCGGTCGGGCTCGATGAGCCGGTTGATGGCGCGCAGAAGCGTGGACTTGCCCGAGCCGGACGGGCCGATCACGCAGGCCGTCGCGCCCCGCGCGACGTCCAGGTCCACGCCGCGCAGCACCCGGTGCGACCCGAAGGCCAGGTGCACGTCGCGGACGCTCAGGCTCACCGAGGTCGTCGTGTCGATGCTCATCGCTGGTTTCCTCCCGCCGCGCCCGGCAGCGCCAGGTCGAGGTCGTCGTCGGCGTCGGCGGGCGCGGCGGCCTGCCGGCCGTGCCGCAGCCGCCGGTCGATCCAGTTCACGACGTGGGTCAGCGGCACGGTCAGCGCCAGGTAGAACAGGCCGGCCAGCAGCAGCGCCGACTGGTTGCCGGTGTTCGCCGCGTAGTCCTGCCCGATCCGGAACAGCTCCCGCTGGCTGGCCAGCAGGCCGAGGAAGTAGACCAGGCTGGAGTCCTTGATCAGCGCGATCAGCTGGTTCACCCAGGCCGGCAGCACCCGGCGGATGCCCTGCGGCACGATCACCAGGCGCATCGCCTCGCCCCAGGACAGGCCCAGCGCCCGGGCCCCCTCGAGCTGGGCGGCCTCCACCGACTGGATGCCGGAGCGGAAGATCTCGCCGATGTAGGCCGCCGCGATCAGTGACAGCGCCAGGATGCCCAGGGGATACGGGTTGGGGCCCCACACCTCCATGCCCAGCGGCGCCAGACCGACGCCGATGAGCAGGATGGTCGCCGCGGCCGGCAGGCCGCGGAACACGTCGGTGTAGACCCGCGCCGGCCAGCGCAACCAGCGGGTACGCGAGATGCCGGCGACGGCCAGCCCCATACCCAGCACCGAGCCGAGCAGGGCGGCGGAGATCGCGAGGATCAGCGTGTTGGGCAGCCCGACCGTCAGCATCTCGGGCAGCGCCTCGCGCATGGAGTCCCAGTCGAAGAAGGTCTCCCACAGGGTGCTCAACGGATCCATCGTGTTCTCCTACCGTCCCGCTCGCTCGTCGTCCGTACGTGTCAGGAAGCGGCCGAAGCCGACGCCGCCGGCGCGGACGGCACCGCGACCGTGCCGCTGCCCGGCTTGAAGTCGGCGGGGATCGGGCGGCCCGGGTAGTACTGGGCCTGCAGGCGGCTCCACGTGCCGTCGGCGATCACCTCGTCGAGGCCCTTGTTCAGCGCCTCGCGCAGCTTGTCGTTGCCCTTGGCGAACGCGTACGCCGTCGGGGCCGGGCTGAGCAGCTTCCCCGCCACCTTGATCTTGCCGTTGCTGTCGGCGGCCGACTTGTCGCCGATCTCGGCCGGGGCGATCCAGGCGTCGGCGGTGCCGGCCTTGAGCTGGTTGATCGCGCCGTTGTAGTCGGGCACCCGGACCGGGTCGAGGCCCTCGCCGGTGGCGTAGTCGTCCTGGACGGTGCCCTGCACGACCACGACCCGCTTGCCGGCGAGCTGGTCGAAACCGGTGATCGACGAATTGGCCGGCACGTCGAGCCCGAAGTAGCCGAAATCGTAGCCGTTGCCGAAGTCGACGGTCTTCTTGCGGGCCTCGGTGATGGTGATCGAGGAGCTGCCGACGTCGAACTTGCGGTTGTTGACCTGCGAGAGCAGCGCGGAGAAGTCCGTCCCGACGAACTCGACCTTCAGGCCGACCTTCGCGGCGACCGCGGTGAGCAGGTCGTTGTCGAAGCCGGTGAACTTGCCGTCCTTGAGGTAGACGTTCGGCGGGGCGTCGGTGAGCGTGCCGGTGCGCAGCACCCCCGGCTGGAGCAGGTTGTACGGGTTGTCGGTCGCCTCGGACGCGTCGTCGCCGCAGGCGGTCAGGGCGGTGGCGGCGAGGACGGCGGCGACGCCGAGGGCGGCGGCGCGGGTGAGGGCGGGAAGGAATCGCACAGGTGTCTCCGAAAGGGTCTCCGGCGGCGGGCACGGGCGTGCGTCGCCGGCGGTGCGCCCGGTGGGCGTACCGCTGGGGTGGTCCTGGGAAGGGGGTCTGGTGCGTGGCTAGCGCGGGTCGCCGGGGCGACACGAGGCGCTGCAGACCCGCATCATGTCGACGTGGCGGCGCCGGGTCAACGGCGGCGGGGCCGCGGCGGGGACCGTCGGTACGCAGATGCGGAAGGACATGGCTCTCCTCGGTCGTTGCTGACCTGGGAACCAGGCCACGCTTGCACCGAAGCTGCTCCGGTGCCTGGTCTTCACCCGGGGCACCCCTGCGCGGACGAGGGTTGCCGGCCAGCGAGCCGGGGCTTGACGCTGGCGCTCATGACCTGCCGACGAGGCTAGCAGCTCCCGGTGGTGGCGCGTCCAGCCGCTATGACCACCCTCACGTGGCGCCGCCCGGCGCGAGCGGAGACGGTGCCGACCCAGGCGGCGACCCGGGGGCGAACCGAGGCCGCCCCCGACGCCGAGCCCGGTGGCGAACCCGCGCCCAACCCGGGCCGAACCTGCGGGCCCGGTTCCGGGCGGTCACTCCTCGATCGCGCCGCCCACGCGCCGCAGGTGCTGCCGGAAGGTGTAGCCGGGGTCGGTGGCGCGGCAGGCGAGGTAGTCGGCGAACCCGGTCTGCTCGCGCAGCGTCTCGCCGGCGCGGATCCGCCGCGCCTGGACCCGCTCGACGTCCCGGATCCGCTGCGCCGCCGCCAACACCTCCGCGGCGTTCGCGGCGGTGACGAAGAGCACGCCGTCGTCGTCGGCGATGACGAGGTCGTCGGCGCTCACCAGGTGCGGCCCGATCCGGGCGCTGGCGAGCGTCTCCGGCTCCCGCTCGTCGAGGCGGTCCGGGCCCAGCGGCAGGCTGCCATAGCTGAACACGGGCAGGCCGATCTCCACCAGCTCGGGCGTGTCCCGGTGCAGGCCCCACACCACGACTCCGGCGACGCCGGCCGCGGCCCCCTCCAGCACCGCCAGGTCGCCGACGCACGCCTCGTCCGACCGGCCGCCGTTGTCGATCACCAACACGTCCCCCGGGGCCGCGCCCGCGTACGCCTCCAGGAACACGTCGACGCTGCCGTGGTGGCGCACCGGCAGCACCCGCCCGGCGAGGCGGTGGCCGGGGACGACCGCCCGGATCCCGGCCGGCGCCGCGCGCGGTGGCACGCCCAGCCGTACGCAGGCGTCGGCGATCAGCGGCGTGGAGAGGTCGGCGAAACGCTCCGGCATGGGGTCCTCCCGGCGGTGTCCGAGGCGTGGACGGTCATCGTAGGAGAGCCGGCCCGCGCGGCGGCCAGGTCCAATCCGGACCCGCTGGCCCAGGCCGACGACGGCCGAAAGGGCGAGCGCCTGGCGCCGGTGAAGTCCATGCCGTGCGCGGGTCGGCAACGGATGTCGGGGCCCCGGCTGGAGTTCAGCCGGGGCCCCGGTGTGGGGGTGCGCTGGTGGCGCCGTTGCCGCTAGAGCGTCAGCGTCCAGGTGTTGAGGTAGCCGGTGTCGCCGGAGGCGGCGTCCCGCACCCGCAGCTTCCAGGTGCCGTTACGGGCCTCGGAGGAGAGGTTGACGGTGTAGGTCTGGTTGATGTTGTCGGTCGAGCCGCCGGTGCGGTTGTGCAGGGTGTAGGCGGTGCCGTCGGGGGCGATGAGGCTGACGACGAGGTCACCGATGTAGGTGTGGACGATGTTCACGGCGACGGTGCTGGTGGCGGAGGCGTTGCCGGAGCAGCCGCTGATGGTGATCGAGCTTTCCACCGTGGTGTTGTCGCCGATGTTGACATCGGTGCCGTTCGTGCCGGTGCAGCCCGGGGGCGTCCCGCCGACCAGGTTGAGCGTCCAGGTGTTGAGGTAGCCGGTGTCGCCGGAGGCGGCGTCCTGCACCCGCAGCTTCCAGGTGCCGTTGGCGGCCTCGCTGGAGAGGTTGACGGGGTAGGTCTGGTTGATGTTGTCGGTCGAGCTGCCGGTGCGGTTGTGCAGGGTGTAGGCGGTGCCGTCGGGGGCGATGAGGCTGACGACGAGGTCACCGATGTAGGTGTGGACGATGTTCACGGCGACGGTGCTGGTGGCGGAGGCGTTGCCGGAGCAGCCGCTGATGGTGATCGAGCTTTCCACCGTGGTGTTGTCGCCGATGCTGACGTCGGTGCCGTTGGTCTGCGAGCAGCCGGGCGGCCCGTTGACCGTCAACGTGTACGACGCGGTCTGGGTGGTGACCGTGCCGGTGCCGGTGACGGTGACCGGGTAGGTGCCCGGCGCGGTGGTGCCGGTGGTGGAGATGGTCATCGTGGCGGAGTTGCCGGAGGTGACCGACGACGGGCTGAAGCTCGCCGTGGCCCCGGCGGGCAGGCCGTTGGCGGAGAACGTCACGTTCTGCGCGCCGCCGACCGTGGTGGTGGTGCCGACGGTCGCGGTGACCGAGCTGCCCGGGTTGACCGTTCCGGAGGTCGGCGACACCGACATGGCGAAGTCCTGCGTCGGCGTGCTGATGTTGCCGATGTAGAGCAGCTTGTTCGGTGAGCCGGTGCCCGGGTTGGTGACCTTGCCGTTGGTCGCGTCGTTGACGAGCTTGTCGCGGACCTGCTGCGGGGTGTACGACGGGTTGGCGGCGAGGACCAACGCGGCCGCACCGGCCACGTGCGGGGTGGCCATCGACGTGCCGCTGATGGTGTTGGTGGCGCTGTCGCCGGTGTGCCACGCCGAGGTGATCGACGAGCCCGGGGCGAAGATGTCCAGGCAGGTGCCGATGTTGGAGTAGTCGGCCCGGGCGTCGGTGCTGGTCGTCGCCCCCACGGTGATCGCGTTGGGGGTGCTGGCCGGCGAGACACCGCAGGCGTCGGCGGAGTAGTCGTTGCCGGCCGCGATGGCGTAGCTGACGCCGTCGGCGATGGAGGCGGTCACCGCGTCGTTGACGGCCTGGTCCTTCCCGCCGCCGAGGCTCATGTTGGCCACCGCCAGCTCGCCGGGGTCGTGGTCGCCGGTGACCCAGTCGATGCCGGCGATCACCCCGGCGTACGTGCCACTGCCCCCGCAGTCGAGGACCCGGACGCCGACCAGGGTGGCGTTCTTGGCCATGCCGTACGCGGTGCCGCCCACGGTGCCCGCGACGTGGGTGCCGTGGCCGTTGCAGTCGTCGGCCGAGCCGCCGTCGACCGAGTCGAAACCGGTGACCGCGCGGCCACCGAAGTCGCTGTGCGAGAACCGGATGCCGGTGTCGATGATGTACGCCCGGACGCCGGAGCCGCCGTTCGGGTAGGTGTAGGAGCTGTTCAACGGCAGGTCGCGCTGGTCACTGCGGTCCAGGCCCCACGACGGGGTGGGGCTCTGCGTGCCGGAGATCCGCACGACGTGGTTCTGCTGGACGTACTTCACCGACGGGTCGGCGGCCAACCGCCGGGCCTGCGCGGCGGACATCCGGGCCTCGAACCCGCGCACCGTGTGCTGGAAGGTCCGGGCGACGGTGCCGTCGTGCCGGCCGGCCAGGGCGCGGGCGTTGCCCGTGACCTCGGCCCGGGTCACCGCGGTGTCCTTGAACACCACGATGTACGAGCCGGAGACCGCGGTGGCGCCGCCGGCCTGGAGGATCTGCCCTTCGGCGGGAGCGGCGGTCGCTGGAGTGCCGAACGCCACCGCGGCGGTGACCGCGGCTGTTGCGACGCCCAGACGCCAGTGGCGCCTGGACAGGCGGGGGAGTGTCATCGGTCGTCCCTCTCCTGACGCCGGATCCCGTGCGGGGGTGGTGCGGAGATCCGGGAAGTTGATCTGGTGGAGGTGATGCTAGACGGCGATGCATTCAAATGTATAGATGAAAAAATTTCCGCGTTTCGTGCTGATTCCACGCGGATGTGAAGGACTTGCCGTGCCGGCACGCCTGTTTTTTCGTCATCGGTCGAGGACGGCGTCCCACTCGTCGAGTACGTCGCCGGACAAGGTGCGAAGGCGTGCGAGGGCCCGGGACCGGGTCACCCCGACGGCCGCGGCGCGATCAGACGCTCGCCGTCCGGCCAGGGGCCGCAGTCGCCGGCGGTGCCGAGGCGCCTGGCCCGCCCGCATCAACGACCTCGTCGGGGGGATCGCCCGGGCCGGGAGTCCGGGTGTCGATCCCGGTCGCTGACGCTCCGGTCGGATCGGCGGCCGTGGTGTCGCGCCGCGGCGGTCACCGCTGCGGCACGCCCGGCGGCGGCTCCGGCCCGAAGTGCACCCCCGCGATCGGGCCGCCCGGCGGCAGGAGGATGTCGAGCATCCGCCGCCGCCCGTCCGGCCCCGGGTCCCGGATGAACCAGAGGTGGTACTGCGAGCCCGCCGGGATGTTCTCGAAGTCCCCGAGCGCGTCGCGCAGGTACTGCCGGGCCGTCGCCTGCTGCTCCGCGGCGCTCTGGAGGTGGATCGCGTCGGACTTCAGCTCGAGGAACCCCGGCACGTCGCCGGCCACCCAGTGCCCGTCCAGGTTGGACCGGCCGGTCAGCCAGGTGTCGATCCGCGCGCCGAGGAACCACATCGTCTGCTGCAGGACGGGCAGCGGACCGAGGAAGACGTGCTCGGCGAGCCGGCCGCGCATGCGGTTGGCGACGATGGTCAGATCCGGCACCCGGATCTGCCCGTCGACCATCATCTTCTCGAACGAGTCGACGAGCGCGATCCTGGTCTGCGGCCGGTACGCGTCGAACTCGCCGGCCTCGGCGACCTCGATGACCTGCAGGCAGTCGGTCATCGCCCGGCGCTGGTCCGGGGTGAGCGCGGGGAAGTCCCGGGCCACCTCGTCGGCCAGGACCCGCCAACTGGGGTGGGCCCGGTCGACGCCCAGGTTCTCCGGCGTGATCTTGCGGCGTGGCGGGCGCAGCGGGGGAGCGAGTGCCAGTTCCCGGCGCAGCTGCTGGCTGGTCAGCGACATCAGCCGGGCGACGAGCGCCGGGCGGTCACCCGCCGGGGCCTGCTCCAGCAGGGTGCCGGCCCGGCCGAGCCCGTCGTCGACCTGCGCCGTGCCGAGCCGCTTGCGCAGCCGCAGCACCAGCAGCGGACCCCACTGCCGCCCGAACGCGATCGACGCGGGATGCGACGCGAGCCCGTACAGGGCGGTCGAGCGGGACTGGACGGCGCCGACACCGGCCAGGTCCGGGTGCGCGAGCAGACGCAGGAACGACTCCCGTCCCTTGGCCGCCTGCGCGAGGATCTTCGCCACCTTGTCGGGGCCGAAGGCGGCCTGGAGGCGCTCCAGGCCCACGGTCGCCGCGCCGGGCAGCACCACCGGCTCGGGTGACGGCCCGGGCCGCATGCTCGCCTCGGGCACGTGGACCAGCCGCTCCGGCGTCGCGGCCCGCGCCGGCAGGTCGCCCTCGGGCAGCAGGAGCAGGCGCCGGCCGCCGGAGCCGGACACGAGCACGGCGTCGGGGAGATCGGTGGGCCGCCGGGTGCCGGGCGGGTAGGCGGCGTCGAGCACCGGCCGGGCGTCGTCGCTGAAGACCACCAGGCCCGGCAGCAGTCCCTCGAAGGTCGGTACGGCGTCCGGCCAGGTCAGCGAGGCGCTGATCCCGGCCTCGGCGAGGCGCAGCTCGATCTCGCCCTTGGCGGCGGTGAGCCGGAGCAGCGCCGCGTCGCGTTCCGCCCCGGGCGGCAGCCCGTCGACGAGGGCGACCAGCCCGTTCCAGGCCTGCGCCGCGCGGGTCGCCCACGCCCGGAACTGTTCCGGGCCGGCCGTGCCGTTGCGGACGGCCTCGAAGTCCTGGGCGACCTGCGCGCGCTCGGCCTCCAGCTCCTGCAGCCGGCGCTCGCCGTCGACGGTGAGCGCCCCGCGGGCCGCGCCGAGCCGGTCGAGGAACGACCTCGCCATCAGCCCGCCGACCATGACGGCGCCCGTGGTGGCGGCCTGCTGCACCGCGGCCACCACGCTGTCCCGCAGGCCGCGCAGCTCCCCGGTGCGGATCAGGTGCTGCGCCTCGCCGAACCCGAAGGTGGTGATCTGCTCGACCACGAGCCGGGCGACCTGCTCGGCCCGGTCACCGGACCGGGCCACCGCCTTGAAGATGTCCCCGGAGCCGCAGAGCACGACACGGACGACGGCGGCCTGCAGCGCCTGCCACGCGAGGTCCTCCTGGAACGACGTCGCCGTGATGGACTCCGGCCCCAGCAGCAGCTCGGACGCGCCACGGGCGACGAGCGTCTCCCACATCAGCCGGGTGGCGACCACGCCCGCCGAGACGGCGATCGAGCCGAGCACCGTGCCGCTGCCGATGACGGTCTCCAGCACCGCGCCGGCGGCGGCGCCGGCCGCCCCTGCGGTGATCGCCGTGGCCACGCCGATCGCCACCCCGGCCGCGATCGCCTTGACGGTCTTCTGCAGTTCGATGGTGTCGGCGATGTCGTCGAGGTCGGCCTTGAACCCGGGTCGGCCGGTGACGGTGGCCAGCACCGCGACGGCGAGCCGGTGCCGTTCCGCCGCCTCGACGTACGCGCCGTTCTTGTGCAGCAGGAAGCTCTGCTCCACATGAGTGAGGGCCGCCGCGAGTTCGACCACGTACCCGTCCACCCGTTCCGTCGCCGCGCTGGGCAGCACCGGTTGGTCGGCGAGCCACGACAGCCGTTCCCGGGTGGCCAGGATCTGCACCGTCAGGCTGATGGTGCGCAACCTCTGGCTGAACCGCAGGTACGGCTGCAGGTAGTCGCGGAAGGGGTAGGCGCGTACCGCGTACAGGTCGGCCAGGAGGCGGCGGCGCAGGAACCACTCCTGCCCGGGGGAGGTCATGGCGACGCCGGTCTCGGCGTCCGCGGCCCGTCCGGGAAGGGCGTCGTCCTCCCGCTCCGCCCGCAGGGCGACGAGGCCGGTGACCTGGTCGGCGAGCTGCCCGATCACGGCCTCCAGACCCATGCGGTCGGTCAGGTAGAGCAGCGGCATCGTCTTCGAGAACTCCCCGACCAGCCGGTCGCCCTCGTTCTGCCGGGCCTCGACCCGGTACGGCGGCGCGGCGTCGAGCGCCTCGGTGATCGCGGCGCAGTACGCCTCGCGGGCCTTGTGGAGGTAGCCGCGCAGCCGTGGCTCGAACGGGGGGAGGTACTGGCCCGGCCGGGCGAGGTCGGCCAGTTGGCGCAGGGCCGGGCCGAGCGCCACGGTCACCGCCCAGGCCATCTCCACGCCCCGGACCCGGCGCGCCATCGCCCGCGCGGTGGGCGCCGGCGCGCCGGCCGCCGGATTCCGCATGGCCCACAGCCGGCGGCGCGCCGGCTTCAGCTCCTGCGCGTACGGGACGAGGTCGTCAACGGCGTCGTGCAGCTCCGCGAGCAGCAGGTCGTGCGGCACGCGGCTGGTCGGGCTCTGGGTGACGGCCACCGGGGCCGGCCGCCGCGTGCCCACGGTCGCCAGGACGGCCCCGCGTACGCCCTCTTCGCTCAAGCTCTGGGTCATGGACTCCCCCGCCCCGCCGGCGCGGCGACCGCGCCACACCATGGACATTCCGGTCATCGATTGCGCGCCCGGGTCGTCGGCACGACCCGGGGTGGCTCGGTACGGGCGCGGGGGGGGGGGGGGGGGGGGGGGGGGGGGGGGGGGGGGGGGGGGGGGGGGGGGGGGGGGGGGGGGGGGGAGGGGGGGGGGGGGGGGGGG
>NZ_JBVJGT010000031.1:0-74679 GCF_055587185.1 Micromonospora sp. NPDC048040
CCACTCCAGCGACACACGAACCCCTCACCCAGCAGACCCGACAATCATGTCAACGCACCGAAAGACGGCTATCGAGGATTTCCCAACGGAGTCCTTTAGGGCGGAGAGGATGTCAAAGATCCGGATGTGACACCGCGCGCCGATCCTCTCACCTGTCGCCCTGCAATCGGCCGCCCGCTCCGTCAGGACAGACAAATTTGGACGGCAGCCCATCTGGCCGCGGACCTTGCCCGATCAGGCCCCGAGGAAGTCGTCGGTCACACGCTCGAACACGTCGGAGTGCGTCCAGATCAGCGCGTGGTCAGCATCGTCGATGATGACCAGCCGGGAACCAGCGATGCCGTCGTGGAGCATCCTCGCGTGGTGGATCGGTACCGCTTGATCGTCCGAAGCGGCGATGATGAGCGTCGGACGTGCGATCTCCGCCAGCCGGCGCCTGCTGTCGAAAGCCATCGTCTGCTTCCAGGCCGACACCATCAACTTGCGGTCCTGGTCCGCCATGATGGCGGCGAGCCAGTCGGCACGTTCCTTGCCGAGCTCGGGTGCCACCTGTGAGACGACCAACTTGGCCGACAGCCGCATGCCGAGGATCTGGAGCATCAGCGGCACGAGGTGACCCTCAACCTTTTCGCGACGGGTCGCCATGTTGAACGCGAAGGTGCAAGCGAGCACAAGACGGTCGCATCGACCGGGGAAGTCGAGGACCAGTTGTTGCGCGATCGCACCGCCTTGCGAGTAGCCGAGCACGGTGGCGGAGCCGATGCCCAGATGGTCGAGCATCTGCGACAGGTCAGATGCGAGCTGCGTCGCCGCGTACGGCGGCGGAAGTCCCCGGCTCCGCCCGTGGCCGCGCAGGTCGGGAACAATCACGCGATGCCGGATGGCGAAGTGCTCTATCACCGGCTCGAACATCTCGCCGGTGACCATCAACCCATGCACGAGCAGGAGGGGCGGCCCCGATCCACGCTCGGTGAAGTAAAGGGGCTCGGAAGGTGATCGTGCAGAGCTCATGGCAGTCGTACAGCCTCCCGCACATCTTTGCGATCGCCCATCACTGCCCCGGGGCCGACGTGGCCCCCGGTGACAGGGAATCTGGTCGGTCGGATTGACCTGATCAGAGTCAACCTATTGGATCCCGGCGCGGGGCGACCGTCTGCTCATCGGCAGATCCGGTCGGACGACCACACCGCGCGGCTCGCGGGAAATCCGGACGCCGGTGAGCCGTCGGTGGACTGGAGCCCCTGGGCGAAGAGACGGCGGACCCGGCGAGTGGGATGCCGGCGCCCTCGGTCAGGACGTGGGCGTACGCGAGCGGGATGGTGGTGAAGAACGCCTGTACCACGCGTCGCCGTCCCACCGAACCGGATACGCCATCCATTGACCACGGCCACACCGACACGCCGCACCAGGCTGCCTCCGAACTCGGTTTCGGCCGGGTGATCTGCGAACCAGACCCGGAGCCGTCCGAACGCGGTCGTGTCGTCATCGAGGTCGTCCAGCCGCCTGAGGGCTGTACGCCTGTCTCGGTGTGACGAACGCGTTCGCGTTGCTGCGGCTGCTTCCGATCAGCGACCGGGACAAGGGCGTAGAGGTCCTGGCGCTGCGCCACCAGATCACGGCTTCCAGCTCAAGAGCAGCGATGTACACCAGCCCGGCCACGTCTGGAGACGGCCCCGAGCCCAAGGCCGCCTTGATTCGTTCCTGTCACATCCCGCCGAGCTATTCGGTCTAATTGGTGTAACTCAGCACATCGAATACCTCGCCGGAAAGGCCGCCCCGCATGAAGACCATCGTTCTCGTCCACGGCTTCTGGGTGACCCCGCGCAGCTGGGAACACTGGATCGACCGCTACCAGCGGGCCGGCTACCACGTCATCGCGCCCGCCTACCCAGGATTCGAGGTGGAGGTCGAGGCACTCAACGCCGACCCGACGCCGATCGAGGAGGTGACAGCCCCGGCGATCATCTCGCACCTGGAGTCGGTGGTCGGCGCCCTCGACGAGCCGCCGATCATCATCGGCCACTCCGCGGGCGGTGCGTTCACGCAGGTTCTGCTGGACCACGGATTCGGCGCCGCGGGCGTGGCGCTCAACTCCGCGGCGACCGAGGGCGTGCTCGTCACGCCGCTGTCCCAGATCAAGTCGACGTTCCCGGTGCTGAAGGACCCGGCGAACCGGCACAAGGCCGTCGGCCTGACGCCCGAGCAGTGGAAGTACACGTTCGCCAACACCTTCACCGAGGAAGCGTCCCTCGATCTCTACCAGCGGTACCACATCCCGGCATCCGGGCGGATCCTCTGGAACAGCGTGCTGGCGAACTTCCAGCCCGGCCCGCAGGACATCCACGTCGACTATCACAACGACAACCGGGCGCCGCTACTGTTCGTCTCCGGCAGCGAGGACCACCTCATGCCGCCGAGTGTGCAGCGGTCCAACGCCGAGCACTACAAGTCGTCGAAGACCATCACCGAGATCAAGGAATACGAAGGCATGGCGCACCTGCTGCCCGCGCAGAGGGGGTGGGAGGAGGTCGCCGACCACGTCCTGGCCTGGGCCGTGGAGCACGCCGGCTGGCCGGCCGCGACCGGTGCCTGGCCCGCCAGGAAGTCGTAGTACCGGGCGTACGACGTGAAGCGGGGCCGGCCCGATGTGACCGGCCCCGCTCCGGGGTGTCCCCCGTTGAACCCCTCGATCAGCGCTTGTGATCGACCACCGTCAGAATGAATTCGTCGTACGACGCCGCGTGGGTCTTGTCGCCGCCGTAGACCGCCCGCACCTTGTGGGTGCCGGGGTTGGGCAGCATCTTGACGGTGCAGGAGGCGATGCCCTTCTTGACCGGGGCCTCGCAGAGCACGTCCTCACCGATCATGAACTGCACCGGGCCGGTCGCCTTGGTCGGCGTGACGGCCGCGGTCAGTTTCAAGGTCTGCTTCCAGTTGACCTGCACGTCGTTGGCCCGGACCGAGGTCGGGGTGAGTTCCACGGTCGCGGCCGGGGTGACGGTGACGACCCGGTTGGCGACCGCCTGGTTGCCGTTGGTGTCGGAAACCAGGTAGGTCAGCGGGTAGCTACCCGGGGTCGCGGTGTCGACGGTGCCGATCACCTGGATCCGGTCGGTGACGTCGCCGTCGGTGTTGTCCACCGCGGTGACCCCGGCCAGCGGATCGAAGGCCTGGCCCTGCTTGACCGAGGTCGAGGCCGCGACGGTCAGCACCGGCGCGGTGACGTCCGTGCCGGCGGCGGTGGCGATGAAGATGCCGCCGAACTGGTCGACCGAGCCCACCTGGTCACCGTCGCCGGTGCGGCTGGTGGTGGTCCAGGCGTAGAGCTCGCGCTCGGTCAGGCCACTCCAGTTCACCGTGGCAGGCCAGCCGGACTTGACCGTGTCCTGACCGATCACCGTGTCGGTCGGCGTGACCAGAACCAGACTGTCGGTGCTGAAGCTGGTCTTCCGCGACGACAGGTCGATCGGCAGCACCATGTTGTCCTCCGCGCCGTTGTAGCGCTTGCGGTCGTCGTACTCCGTGGCACCGAAGTTGTCGAGCATCGGCGAGTAGGTGTCGATGCTCATCTGGGCCCGGTCGACGTCGATCTGCAGCAGCCGCAGGAAGCTGGCGCCGAACTGCAGCAGGTCGTCCTTCTTGTGGTCGACGGTGCCGTCGCCGTCGAGGTCGAGGTTGCCCTTGGCGTCGACCTTTTCCGGCCACAGCTCGCCGGCGGTCATCTTGTAGAACTGGTAGTCCGCGAGCAGCTCGACCACGTTGTGCTCGACCGTGACGCCGACCCCGGTCTTGAGGTTGGTGCCGACGCCGTGCTCGTGACCGGCGAGGACCAGGAACACGTTCGGGTTGGCCGCGACGATGCTCGAGAACGCCCGCGATCCGTCGGTGGAGAAGTTGGCGCCTCGGCCGTCCGGCTTACCCGACGGGGCGATGTAGGCGTGCGTCAGCAGGATGCCGTTACGGTCGTGGTACCGCCGGAAAATCGAGCTGGCCCAGTCGGCCTCGGCCTGGGTGACGCCGTAGGAGAGGCCCACCGCGACGAAGTCCAGACCGCCCGCGGAGAAGAGGACGTAGTTGTTCTGGTTGTCCTTACCGCGGGTGACCACGGCGCCGGAGGCATCGGTGGTCTCGTCCCAGGCGTGGTACGACGCCTTGTACTCGGCCGGCCACAGCTTGGACCCCTCGTAGTATCGCTCCGGGCCGTAGTACCGGTTGAACCGCGAGTTCGGGCCGGTCTCGGCACCGCCCTGGTTGTCGTGGTTGCCCGCGACGACCTGGTTGACCAGTCCAGCCGCGTCCAGGGTGCGCTGCGCCTCGGCAGTGAACTGGAACTCCTTGGTCACCTGCTCGTCCAGACCGGGGCGGAGCAGGTTGCCGTTGGCATCGGTGGCCAGCGGGTCGTAGTAGTCGTTCTCCGTGATGTCACCGGTGTGCGCGGTGTAGGCGATCTTCCGCTTGGCGGCGTTGTCGGCCAGCCACTGGGTGGTGTCCCGGTAGGACTTCGCCCAGAGCGCCTGCTCCTCCATCGTCATCTTGTCGCTGGGCTCGTCGATGCCGTCGAAGTCGTCGTACGTGCCACCGACCGCGCCCTCGGCGAGGTACTGCGTGTCGGTGAAGTGGGCCAGCGAGAAGTCGTAGGTCGACGGGTCCCCGAAGTGGTCCCGGTTGGCCGGGGCGCCGGCGGTGGCGTCGCGCGGCGCCAGGTCGTCGGCGAACGGGTCCTGGCCGGTGACCAGGACGTGGACCACGCCGTTGTCGACCAGTTCCGGCCGGACGACGGCCTTCAGCGCGGTCTCACCCTCGGCCTGGCCACGGGCGGTGGCGAGCTCGGTCCACGCCTGGGTGGTGCTGTTCCAGGCGTGCAGCGAGACCGCGCGCGCGGGGTCGACCACACCGTTCCACAGGATCTGGCGACGCTCGGCCGACGCCGGTACCTGGACGTCGTACCGCTGGAAGGGGATGTCGCCCGTGGAGGGGCTGTCGATGGCATTGCCGTCGGGGCGTGGTGCGGTGCCGATCTGGCTGCCCTCGCTGTAGGAGAAGTCCAACGTCGAAGGCATCACCGGGACGACACCCTGGACGCCGCCGGTCGGGACGCTCGGGGTGGCCTGCTTGAAGGTGGTGGTGACCTCGCCGCCGTCGGGATTGTGGGCGATCGCGGAGAGGGTCACCCGGCCGCTGCCCTGACCGACGTCGGTGCCGCCGCTGGCCGGAATGGCGTCGGAGGTGAAGCTCACGGTCTTGCTGATCGGCTTGCCGAAGACGTCCGTCGCCGAGATCTGCAGGGTGTGGCTGCCGGACTTCAGGCCGGCGCCGATCTCCTGGCCGACCTGCACCGGCGCGCCGTCGAGCAGGTACCCCCAACCGGTGGCGTTGCCCTGGTTGGTGACGGTGATCTTGAGCTCGGTCGGGCTGCGGAGGTGGGCACCCTCGGCCGGGACGGTCGAGGTGACGGCAACGCCCGCGTCACGGACGTCGCCGAAAGCGGCGATGTTGAGCGCCTTGACCTCGTCGAGGCTCAGCACCTTGGAGTAGATCCGGGTGTTGAGCACCGAGGCCGGAGCCCAGAACTGGTTGACCGCGTCGGCGCCGATGTAGAAGGCGTTGCGGGCGGCGCCACCGGGCAGCCCGAGCGCGCCGGCGGCCGGTGCCTCGGCCGCGAGGACGCCGTCGACGTACAGCCGGATCGTCTGCCCGTCCCAGGTGCCGACCGCGTGGTACCAACGGCCGGAAACGATCTGGGTCTGCGCCGACTTGTAGCCGCCACCGACGTGCGCGGTGAAGGTCAGCTTGTCGCCGTAGATCACGATCGAGTAGCCGCCGCCCTCCTTCTCCGAGCAGACGGAGTGCTCACCGCTGTTGGGCAGGGTGCCGTTGGACTTCAGGGTGCACTCGATGGAGACCTTGGTGCTGATCTTGCTCCACTGGTCGCCGAAGGCGTAGGAGTAGGCGTCGTCGGAGCCGTCGAAGGAGGCGACCCGCGCCTTCACCGCGGTGTCCTGCGCGATCGCCGGGTCGCCGTGGATGGTGACGGCGAGGTTCTGCGCGTCGTCCTTCGGGGTGCCGTCGTCGAAGTCGACGTCGAGGACGTCGGCCGCCGGGACGGGCGGCTTGGTGTTGTAGGCCGACGCCAGCTCGGCAACCTGAGCGCTGGTCAGTCCCGTGCTCCAGACCTTGCTCGCGGCGAACGAGGTGGGCGGGGCAAACTGGCCGACGCCGGTCGGGGCGGCGTCGGCGCCGATCACGAAGCGGCGCGCGGCGGACGCCGGCGGGGTGAGCGTACCGGTGGCCGCGGTCGAGCCGGCCAGCTGCCCGTTGAGGTAGAGGCTCAGGGTCCGGCCGTCCCAGACCGAGACGGCGTGGAACCAGCGGTTACCGCTGATCGGAGCCAGCAGCGACTTGTAGCCGCCGCCGATGTGGGCCATCGTGCCGAGGTTGCCGCCGTTGACGTAGATCGAGAAGCCGCCGGCCTCCTTGTCGGAGCAGAGGTCCTTCTCGGGGCTCACCGGCATGGTGGCGTCGACCCGGAAGACGCACTCGATGGCGAAGCCGGTGGAGAACTTGCTCCACTGGTTGGTGAAGTCGAAGGAGACCGCGTCGTCGACGCCGTCCACCTTGAGCAGGTCGTGGCCGAACTCCGCGTCGGTGGCGTAGCTCGGAGCGCCCCAGGTGGTGGGGGCGAGGCCCTGGGCCCGGTCGGTGGTGGTGCCGCCGGTGAAGGCGACGTCGAGCACGTCGGCCGCCGGGACTGTGGCAGCCTGGCTGGTGCCGAGCAGGGTCGGAGCGGCCTGGGCGGGCGACATCAGCGCGCCGCCGGCCACCGCGAGCCCGAGGGCGGCCGCGCTCAGGCGGCGCCACCTCCGGGCGTGCGGATGGAGTCGTGTGGTCACGACATCTCCTTTTCGGGGGTCATCTGTTGCTGTTGTGGGCAGGCTGGCCGGGAGGCCGAGGGAGCAGGTCAGGTGCCGGGTAGGCCGGCTACGGCGGCGGCGGAGATGCCGACGCCGATGAGGGTGATCCCGCAGGCGGCCAGCACCGGGGCTACCCGGGTGGCCAGCTGCAGGAGGACGTGGGACTTGGCGGCGCGCGTCACGAGGGAGCGGCCGGTGAAAGCCATGAGGCCGACGGTGAAGAGCACCGCGGCGAGCCCGAGGCCGAAACAGACCACGAGGACGAGGGCGAACCCGGCCCGCCCGGCGAAGATGCCGGTCACCAGCACGAGGAAGGCCGCCGGCGAGGGCGTCAGGCCGCCGGACATGCCGAGGAGGAGGAGACCCGGGCGGGATGTGCTGGTGTGGCCATGTCCGTGGTCGTGGCCGTGGTCGTGGTCGTGCGCGTGACTGTGCGCGTGGCCGTGTCGACGCAGGTGGCGTCGCAGCAGCCAGAGCCCCACGGCGACGACGGTCAGCCCAGCCGCCAGTTGCAGTCCGGTGGTCAGTCGCTCGAGGCTGACCAGGTCCGAGAGGGAGAAGAAGGTCCAGGCGACCGCGATGGCCAGCACCGAGACCGTGTGCATCACGGCCACCGAGAAGCCCAGCCAGGCAGCGTCGCGGACCCGGCCCCGGGAGCCGATCAGGTACGCCGCCGCGAGACTCTTGCCGTGGCCGGGAGCGAGCCCGTGCGCAGCCCCAGCCACGAAGGCGATCACCAGTGCCACCGGCACGAAACCCGGCGACTGCACCGTCTCGATCAGCCGGTCGCCGAAGGCAGCAGCTCCGAAGAGATCGACCTCGAGAAGGGCCATGGGGCCGGAGCCGAGGGGTGCCGCTGCGGTGCCGACGCTGGTGGTGGCGTTCACGGTTCAGGCCTTTCGTCCGCGCCGGCGGTACCAGAAAGTCCCGGCCGCTCCGGCGGCCAGCAGGACGCCCCCGACGACCGACAGTTGCAGGGCACTCCCGCTCGCAGACACCGCGGCGGCGGTCCGGGTGGACGCGGGGCGGGAACCGGTGCCCGGGCCGGCGCTGATGGTCCAGTCCGCCGACTCGTGCGTGGCGTCGTACACCGCCTTCTGCCCATCAGGGCCCCTGGCGAGCGTCCGGTAGGCCTCGTGCAGGTCGGTGAGCATCCGCGACGTCACGGTCACCGTGCTCACCGGTTCGGGGCAGGTGAACAGCACAGCGGCGCCGCCCGAGGCAAGGTCGCCGGCCACGCTGGCCTCGCCCTCGCAGGGCCGCCCGTCCTGGGTCACGCTGATCCGCTCGGTCAGGTACCCGGCGAACTCGGGAGCCCCAGCCAACGCCTCAGCGTCGGAGGCCTTGTAGATCACCGCACCGTCCAGCATCACCCGGTCCTCGGGGAGCACGCCGAGGGCGATGCCGAGCAGGGTCAGGTCATCGGTACCGCCGACAAGCCAGCGGACCCGCACATCGTGATCGCCCTCGCCTGCGACCACGATCTGCTGTGGGGCACCGAACGGATGCGCCGAGGCCGAATCCGGAACCAGCACCCCCATCAGCACCAGTACGAGTACGCCGCAGAAGCAACGCCAGGCGTGGCGTAGGGCACGGCTCAGGGCAGACACAACAGACTCTCACTCGCTTGGAGATCAACCGGAAGCGCAATGACTGTTGTGGCCGCACATGACCAACGAGGTCACGGGAACTGAGCGAACCCTTACGGAGAGATTGCCGGACTACGAAACTATGAGCCCCTTGTCATCGTGGGTAGCGGACGCCTTCGGCGGCTTGGAGGTCATAGGTGCGCCCGGCCACGGAGGCGCCGGTGGGGCGGTCGACGAGGATGGCCTGCACGACCCGGGTGGCGCGGCGGGCAGCAGCGCGGCTTGCTCAGGACCTTCCACCCCTGCTGGGCGGCCTCCCGATCGGTCAGGGCGGGTAGCGGTATTTCACTGGGCGCCACCGGCGGCATATGCAGATCACGTCACGAGCGGCCGGCTACACCGGATCGCCGCGCCTGGCCGGTCTGAAGGTCTGGACGTCCGTCGACGGGGGCGGATCGTGGCAGGCCGCACAGGACGTCGACCTCGAAGGCGACGGGCGGCACGAGGTGACCGTCCGCCACCCCGAGCTGGCGGACACCGACGGGTACGTCGCCCTGAAGCTCGAACCATGGGATGCGGCCGGCAACCGCACCACGCAGGAGATCATGAAGGCGTACGCCTTGCGCTTGGGACGTCAGCGTCGACTCGACCGTCGCGCGGGCGCATCAGCACGCCGCCGGTGTCCGTACCCAACCCGAAGGCAGAAGGAATTACCCGGAGGGTTCGACGGGCATGATCTACTGCGCCGCCTGCGACCGACGCATGAAGGGCCAGTACAACCAGGGCACCGCCTACCACCGCTGCCGGTTCCCCCAGGAGTACGCCCTCGCCAACCAGGTCGAACATCCCAGAAACGTGTACCTGCGCGAGGACGCCCTCACCCGCCTGACTCTGGCTGGGCCCGCGCGACTGCTCCAGGCGTCCGACGGCAAACGGCCCTCGGATCTGATTCGCGGCGCCGTCCTCAGACGCCGGACGGATACGTCTCGGGCTCGGCCAGGCTGGTGGGCGGCACGCGTAGCGGTCGGACCGCCCGGGTCTCGTCGATCCAGCAGAAGGCGTCGTAGCGGTCGCCGAGCACCGTCGGTACGTAGTTGCCGATGCTCTCCCGCTCGGGGTGGTAGACGACTCCGATCGCCCGGTGGTCGAGCTCGTCGGTGAGCACGTCGGGGTTGCCGTCGCCAGGGAAGACGAACAGGGCCTGCGCGGGGGCGGCGTTGTGCAGGGCCTCCTCCAGGGAGTGCCGGCGGCCGGGTGGCACCGGCATCACCTCCATCGGCGCGCCCCAGGCGTCACCGGCCACCACCGTTCCGTGGTGGGTGCCGAAGCCGACCAGGACGACCTGGTCCGGACCGTACCGCTCCCGGGCGAGCTGGCCGATGTTGACCTCCCCGGCGTCGGCCATGTCGGTGGCGCGGGCATCCCCGACGTGGGTGTTGTGTGCCCAGACGACCGCCTTCGATCCCGGCCCGTAGTGCCGCAGCAGCCGGTCGAGGGTGTCGTCCATGTGCCGGTCGCGGACGTTCCACGACTGCCGGCCACCGCGCGCCATCGTCCGGTAGTAGCGCTCGGCCCCGGCGACGATCTCGGCGTTCTGCCAGGTCCCGAAGCGGCCCGGGCCGTCGGTCATGGCTCGCTCGCGCAGTCCGACGAGCAGGTCCACCACCTCGTTCTCGCAGTTGTTCGGCACGAATCGGGTTGCCAGCGCGTACTGCTGGGGGTCCTCGTCGTACGGCTGGAAGCAGTGGTACGCGGCCAGCGCCGCCGGCACCTGCTCCGGGTCGTGCTCCTGCAGCCAGGTGATGATCTCTCGCAGCGACTCCCACAGTGAGTACACGTCCAGGCCGTGGAACCCGGCGCGGTTGGGCTCTTCCACCCCCGCATTGCGGGTACGCAGCCAGCGGGTGAAGTCGATGATCTCCTCGTTGGCCCACATCCAGGTCGGCCAGCGCTCGAAGGTGGCGAGCGCGTCCCGCGGGTCGCTGGACGCTGCGGCCTGGCAACGGACGCTGCGGTCCACCCGGTCGCAGTCGGGCCAGTCGCCCTCCACGGCGACGAATGAGAAGCCCTTCTCCCCGATCAGCCGCCGGGTGATCGCCGCGCGCCAGGTGTAGAACTCGTGCGTGCCGTGGCTCGCCTCGCCGAGCATCACCACCCGGGCGTCCCCGATCCGGTCCAGCAGCACGTCCAGGTCGCCCGGGTCCGCCAGCGGAGCTGCCAGCCCGACCACCTCGTCGTCGTAGCGTCCCATGCTCACCCCCGCCGCGTCAGGTCCCAGCCTGCGGTCACAGCCCCTGCCGTACCCGGCCAGGCGTCGGCCATGCGAGCATCCGGACCCGCGTCCCTCGACGTCCGGATGCACGTCCGGTGCGCGGCACCTTTCGAGTGTCCTGTCGGGTATGCGGTCGACGAGACCGAGGAGCGGCAGATGACGGTCAGCCGTACCGCTTCGGCCAGGGCTTCCGCTCGGTGACGTTTTTTCGGCGGATCCGACTGGTTCACCGTGCCGGACGCTTACCAGGCCGAAACCAACTGCCTGGCATGCCGCCGACCGGCTGTCGTCGGCGACGCGGCGTGATCAGCCCCGACTCGTATGCCCACACGACCAGCTGGGCACGGTCGCGGCAGTGCAGCTTCGTCATCGCCCGGTTGACGTGTGTCTTGGCGGTCAACGGACTGATCACCATGCGCTCGGCGATCTCGTCGTTGGTCAGTCCCCGGGCGACGAGCTCGACGATCTCCTGTTCGCGGGCGGTCAGCACGTCGCGTCCGGCCGCCGGGTCAGCCGGCGGCGGGCCGGCGACGAACTCGCTGATGAGGGTACGCGTGACCGCCGGGGCCAGCAGCGCATCGCCGCGAGCCACGACGTCGACGGCCTGCAGCAGGTCGGCGGGGTCGGCGTCCTTGAGGAGGAAGCCGCTGGCGCCCGCGCGGAGTGCGGCGAAGACGTAGGAGTCGAGCCCGTAGTTGGTGAGGATGAGGACGCGGACCGCGGCGAGGTCGGGGGCAACGGCAATGCGCCGGGTGGCTTCGATGCCGTCGAGTCCCGGCATCTGCACGTCCATCAGCACGACGTCCGGCCGCAGGCGCCGCGACAGCTCGACGGCCGAAGCGCCGTCGGCGGCCTCGCCGACGACCTCCAGGTGGTCCTCGGCGTCGAGCAACGCCCGGAATCCGGCCCGCATCAGCGCCTGGTCGTCGGCGAGCAGGACCCGGATCATGCCGACTCCTCCCTCCGGCCGGAGCCGCCACGATCCGTGACGGACTGAGCTGATTGGACCTCGCACGAGCGCTCGGTCACGCCGACTCCTCCCTCCGGCCGGAGCCGCCACGATCCGTGACGGACTGAGCTGATTGGACCTCGCGCAAGCGCTCGGTCATGCTGGACCGCCCAGCGGGAACGTGGCCCGTACCGCGAACCCGCCGCTGTCGCGGGCGGCGGCCTGCAGCGTCCCGCCCAGCCCGGTGACCCGTTCCCGCATGCCGCGTAGGCCCACCCCCGGTGTCACCGGCCGGACCGGCGACGCCTGGCCGTCGTCGTCCACCGAGACCGTGAGCTGCGCCGGGGCGTACTCGATGTGGATCCGGGCGGTGGCGGGGCCGGCGTGGCGGGCCACGTTGGTCAGCGCCTCCTGGACCACGCGATACCCGGCCTGGTCGACCTCGGCGGGCAGGTCCCGCGGCTGACCGGTGACGGTCACCTGTACCGGTACGCCGGCCGCCCGGGTCCGCTCGGCGAGCTCGTCCACCCGGGCCAGTCCGACGCGGTCCGCGTCCGAGGGCGAGCGCAGGACGTCCAGCGTCGCCCGCAGTTCCCGCATCGCGGCGCCGCTGGCCTCCTGGATCGCCAGCAGCGCGGCTGACGGCTCCTCGTTGCGCTTGCGGGCCAGGTGCACGGCGATCCCGGCCTGCACCTTGATCACGGAGATGCTGTGGGTCAGTGAGTCGTGCAGGTCCCGGGCGATGCGCAGGCGCTCCTCTCCAGCGCGGCGCAACGCCATCTCCTCGCGGGTGCGTTCGGCCTCGATCGCCCGCTGCTCGACCTGTTCCAGGTAGGCCCGGCGCTGCCGCGCGACGAGCCCGGCGACGTTGGCCGCGAAGAACCAGCCCAGCAGTAGGGCGGTCCGCTCGGCGATCTGCTGGCTGGGCCGGTCGGCGGGCGCGGCCGAGACGTCGCGGGCCAGGAAGCCGCCGAGGAAGACGAGGCTGGCCAGAGCGGCGGCCGCTCGGTGCCCTCGCCAGGCGGCCAGGTAGACCGTGCCGAGGACGGGGAACGCGGCGTACACCCCGGCGTGCACCCGGATGTGCAGGGCCAGCATGGCGGCGGTCACCACGCTCAACGCCACCACCGGGTAGCGCCGGCACACGGCCAGGGTCGCCGCCATGACCAGGACCAGGGCGACGTCGATCGCCCGCACCGGTGCGGCGTCCGGCGCGAGCGCGGCGTTGCCGAGCAGGAGGCCGCCGAGGGCGAGGCCGCTGAGGGCGTACGGCAGATCGCGGCGCATGATCGAACTGTAGAGCGGCCGTCATCAGGGAGCATCCCCCGTCCGCGGTAGATGAGGCGTACTGCGGACGCGGTATCGGCGGCCGGGCAAGTGCCTGCGGCGGCACGACGTTTTCCCGGCCCGCCGCGGCGAGCATCGAACCCATGACATACCGCTTCTTCACCCCGGTTCCCGCGAAGGCCGCGACCGGTCTCACCGCGGAGGTCTACCGGCAGCTGCGGGACGAGTTCCTCGGGCCGGTGCCCACCTTCCAGGCGCTCTCGGCCGTGCCGGAGGTGCAGGCCGCGGCGTGGGCGCTGATGCGCGAGGCCCTGCTCGCCGGGGACGCTTCCCGGGTCGACCGCGAACTCGTCGCGTCGGCGGTGTCCCGGGCCAACCGCTGCCGGTTCTGCGTCGATGCCCACGTGATGCTGCTGCACGCCCTCGGCGAGCACGAGCTGGCCGAGGTCATCGCCCGGGGCGGCACGCCACCGGAGCCGAGGCACGCCGAGCTCGTCGGCTGGGCCGAGGCCAGCCGGAGTCCCCGGGCCGCCGCCTGGACCAGCCCGTACCGCCCCGAGGTCACCGGCACCCTGCTCGCGTTCCAGTTCATCAACCGGATCGTCTCGGCGCTGCTCGACCCGGATCTGCTCCCCGGCGGCCTGCAGCGCTCCCCGCTGGTGCGGTCGGTCGGGGGTCGGCTCTACGCCAGGGTGGCCCGGGAGCCGAAGGAGCCCGGTCGCAGCCTGCCGCTACTCGACGCTGGCGCGACGGCGCCACCGGTCTGGGCCGGGGACAGCCCGGTCGGCGTCGCGTACGCGTCGCTGAAGGACGCCGCCACGCGAGGCGGGGACCTCCTGGGCGACGTGGCTCGCCGGACCGTCACGGCCACCGTGCGGTGGGAGGACGGACGGTACCCGGCCCGGCCCGCGGACTGGGCCGTCGATCTGGTCCGGGACGTGCCCGGCGTGGACCGCGTCGGCACGCGGATAGCGCTGCTGGCGGCGTTCGCGCCCAGCGCGATCAGCCCGGGCGACGTCGGCCTCTGGCGGCTCTCCCATCCGGACGACGCCGACCTCGTGCGGCTGGTCGCGTACGGCGCGATCACGGCCACCGATCACGTCGCCCAGGCACTGTCCCCGGCTCACCACTAGGAGCTCACCATGCGCAAGGCATTCGTCATCGTCAGCGCTCTGGCGCTCGCCGCGTTCGCCCTGCAGTTCATCTTCGCCGCCGTGGGCGCGTTCACGAAACCCGCGGGCGACGACGCATATGCGCTGCACAGCGTCAACGGGATGGCGGTCATCCCCGTGCTCACCCTGGTCACCATCCTGTTCGCCGTGCTGGCGAAGGCGCCGGGCCGGATCGTCGGACTGGCGGCCCTGCCGCTCGGCCTGGTCGTCGTGCAGGCGCTCATCGCCGGGCTCGCGAACGGGTCCACCGACGCCGCGGGCGCCAGCACCCCGTTCGGCCTGACCATCGCCGGGCTGCACGCGCTCAACGGCATCATCGTGGTGCACGTGGTGGTCAGCGTCCACCAGGCAGCGCGGAGGCTGGCCAACCTGCCGGCGGCCGACGCCGCCCCGGTGGCCGTCCGGGAAGGGGAGCCGGCATGACCACCGGCTCGCTGCTCGCGGCCGACCTGGTGATCGCGGTCCTCGCGGCCGCCGGGTGGCTGGGCGGCGGCGCCGCGTCGGCCGCCCGGCACCGGCCGCTCGCACTGGGACTGGCCGCCTTCGCGCTGCTCGCCACGCTCGCCCGGGCGATCACGATCACCGCGCTCGCCCGCGCCGGCTGGTGGTTCGCGGCGGAGAAGGTCCTCGTCGCCGCCCCACTGTCACTCGCGGCGGTGGTCGTCGCCGGGCCGCGGCTGCTGCGGGCCCCGGGCGACATCCGCTCCGTCGCGGTCCCGCTTCTCTTCGCCGGATACGCCGGAAGCGGCGGCCTGCTCGTGACGGTCCTGCACGGCTATCCGGCGTCGGCGGGAGTCGGACTGCTGGCGGTCGCCGGGGTCGTCGCGGCGACCGCGGTCACGTGGCGCGCTCTCGGCGCACGCCCGTCGCGGACGGTGTCGAGGGTGGCCCTCGCGGTGGCGGTCGCGGCGCTGGTGACCGGGACCGGGCTGGCCGTCACTCCGGACGCCGCTCCCGGCGTACCACATGATCACCGATATCGGGATGCGCCGACCGCTGGCGAACTGACCAGGCGGTTCACACTGACGGCCGGGACCGCCACGGTGAGCGTGAGCGGCAGGGACGTCGAGGCGTGGGCGTTCAACGGGCAGGTTCCCGGGCCGGAGTTGACCGCCACCGTCGGCGACGTCCTCGAGGTGACGCTGCGCAACCGGGACATCGGGCGGGGGGTCACGCTGCACTGGCACGGGTACGACGTGCCGAACAGCCAGGACGGGGTGCCCGGCGTGACGCAGGCGACGGTGCTGCCTGGACAGGAGTTCGTCTACCGGTTCCGCGCCGACCAGGTCGGGACGTACTGGTACCACACGCACGCGGTATCCGACATCGGCGTACGGAAGGGGCTCTATGGTGTCCTGGTGGTGCGCCCGGCGCCGGTGACCGGCGTCGACGTCGCCGTGCCGGTGCACACCCTTTCCGGCCTTCCGCTGCCCGCACCGAGAACGGAGCCGGTCGAGGCGGGGGTGCCCGTGCGGCTGCGGCTGATCAACACCGACAGCACGACCCACCGGTACGCCTTGGCCGGGACCCCGTTCCGGGTCGCCGCGATCGACGGATCCGACCTGCGGGGCCCGACGCCGCTCGTGGACACCGCGGTGATGATCCCGGCCGGGGGACGCTACGACCTGGTGTTCACCGCGCCCGCCACGCCGGTGGCGCTGTTCGTCGACGGACGCGAGGTCTACTCGACCGGACCGGTGTCGGCGGCGACCGGCGCATGGCCGGTGCTGGATCCGCTCAGCTACGGCGTCGCCTCTCCGGTGCCGTGGTCCCGGTTCGACAAGGAGTTCACCCTCGTCCTCGACCGCGGCCTCGACCTGCGCGGACTGCTTCCGCGGTACGCCCACACCGTCAACGGCGCGGCCGAGCCCGACATCCCGCCTCAGGTCGTACGCCTCGACGACATCGTCAGGTTCACGATCGTGAACCGGTCCCAGGTCGTGCACCCGTGGCACCTGCACGGGCATCACGTCCTGGTGTTGACCCGCAACGGAAAACCGGCGACCGGGAGTCCCTTGTGGCTGGACTCCTTCGACGTGCGCCCCGGCGACGTCTGGGAGGTGGCGTTCCGGGCCGACAACCCCGGGATGTGGGCCAACCACTGCCACAACCTGGCGCACGCCGACGCCGGGATGACGCTGCACCTGATGTACTCGTGACATTGGCTGTGAACCCACGGTGACCGCGGCAGGTGACTCGACGGCGCGGTAGGACGCTCCTCGTCCCTGCTGACAGCCCGGGCGGTCCCGCCACCGGCTGAGCCGGGCCCTGGACGTCACGTCGCCCGGCTGGCTGACCCGGTCGAGGCCGCGGGCCCGCTCATGCGGCGCCAGGGCGGGCGCCCACCAACCAACCGTCGCCGAGGACGACGGAAAAGACGGCGCTTCCGGTCCGGCTGGCGGTTCCTGTGTCCATCCGCCAACGATGCCGCCCCGGGTACCGATGTCCATGCGGGCAAGACACGCGCTTTCCGCCCGATCACCACACCGAGGTGCGGGTTGAAGCAAGTGCGTGCCGTCACCGTTGAATCGCGGCCGTCCCGGTCGGGGCGGCCCGCACCGGCGCCAGCACGGCCGAAAGATCCGGAGTTCATCGTTGTTGGGGTGTGGAGACGAGCCCTTGTTCGTATGCGGAGATGACGAGCTGTGCGCGGTCGCGGGCGTGCAGCTTGGACAGGAGGCTGCCGATGTGGGTCTTCACGGTTCCCATCGAGATGCTGAGGGCCTGAGCGATCTCCTGGTTGGACAAACCACGGCCGACGAGCGTGAGCACTTCGGTCTCTCGATCGGTGAGTACGCTCTGAGTCCGCGCTGCTCTCGGCGCGGACTGGGCGAGGTAGTGCTCCACGAGACGGGTGAGGATGCTCGGGGCGAACAGCGACTCGCCACTATGGGTGCGCCGTATCGCGTCGATGAGCTGGCCAGGTTCGGCGTCTTTGAGGAGGAAGCCACTGGCTCCGGCTCGGAGTGCGGCGTGAACGTACTCATCCAGCTCGAACATGCTGAGCACGAGGATGCGGATACTGGTCAAGGCAGGGTCGGCGGTGATGCGGCGGGTGGCGTCGATGCCGTCACCGCCGGGCATACGGATGTCCATGAGCACGACGTCAGGGCGCAGTTGCCTGGCACGGGCGACGGCCGCCTCGCCGTTGTCCGCCTCGTCGGCGACAACGAGGTCGGGTGCGCTGTCGATGATGAGCCGGAGGCTGTGGCGGATGAGGGGTTGATCGTCGACGACGAGCACTTGGATGGGCATGGTCATCGGCGTCCCGCTCGGTCAGTGGTCTCGGGCAGGCGTGCGGTGACTCGGTACCCGTGGCCGGCGCGTTCGGCATGCAAGCTACCGCCCAACGCGCCGACGCGCTCGCGTAGACCTGCCAGGCCCGCCCCGGCGCCGGGGTGGGGCACCCAGCCGGGGATGGGCCCGTCGTCGGCGACCGTGGCGATGATCGCGTCATCGTCGCGATGAACGGCGATGTGGGCGCCCGTGGGCCCGGCGTGCCGGGCGGTGTTGGCGAGGGCCTCGCGCACGATCGCGCACACGGTGAGCTGCACGCCTGCGGACATCTCGCCGATGTCGCCGATGTCGAGGGTCACGGTAACTCCGCTGGTGAGGGCGGCGTGCACGATGCGGGGAAGGTCGTCCAGGGTCTCGGCGGGTCGCAGGGGCGCGTCGTCGCCGGGGGTGCGCAGCACCATGAGCAGCCGGCGCAACTCGGTGGTGGCCTGGCGGCCGGCGCGTTCGATGTCGGTCAGCGCGGCTATGCGTTCCGCGTCACCGGCCGGCCCGGTGAGGGTGCGTGCGGCGGCGGCGCGGACGGTGATGAGTCCGAGCCCGTGGGAGGCGAGGTCATGCAGGTCGCGGGCGATGCGCAGCCGCTCGGCGTGCGCGGCCCGTTCGGCTGCCCAGGCGGTCAGTTCGTCCTCGTAGATGCGCCGCTGCCGGCGGGTGCGCAGCAGCGCCCACGCCAGCACCGAAACAGCGCAGCCGGCGGCGGCGAGCAGGACGGCAAGGGTTCCGGCCGGCCGGCTCATGCCGATGGTCGACAGCGCGAGGACAAGGGTCGCGAGCAGGAGGGCGGCGATCAGCCACACGCGTGAGCGCAGCACGGGCCGATCGGTGGATTCCACTTGTCCAAGTCTAGGTTTCTGGCCGTCCGCGCACATCAGACCCGGGTCTGACAGACCACCGTCAGAGGATCCCGGCGAAGTCCCGACTCGGGGCCGATGCCTGCGCGACGTGATCGGTCTGAGATGTTGGTCATGCTCTTGGTCGAACAACTCGTCAAACGCCACGGTTCCCGCACCGTTCTCGACCACGTCGGCTTCGAGGCGCGCCCGGGGCGGGTGACCGCGTTCCTTGGCCCGAACGGCGCGGGTAAGTCCTCCACGCTGCGGATCCTGCTCGGGCTGGACCGCGCCGATGGCGGCAGTGCCCTCGTCGGCGGCCGCCCGTACCGGAGCCTGCGTAATCCGCTCCGCACGGTCGGGTCGATGCTCGACGGCTCCGGCGCGCACCGCTCCCGCACGGCACGGAACCACCTGGTCTGGGTGGCGCGCAGCAACGGCATCCCGCGCCGCCGCATCGGGGAAGTGTTGGAACAGGTCGGACTGGCCGACGCCGGCAGGGCCCGCGTCGGCCGGTACTCGCTGGGCATGGGTCAAAGGCTCGGGCTTGCGACGGCGCTGCTGGGCGAGCCGGAGGCGCTCGTGCTGGATGAGCCGGTCAATGGCCTGGACCCGGAGGGCATCCGCTGGGTTCGCGGGCTGCTGCGCCGTCATGCTGACGCCGGTGGCACCGTGTTGCTGTCCAGCCACCTGATGGGTGAGGTCGCAGGACTCGCCGATGATCTCGTCGTCATCGCCGGCGGTCGGATCGTCAAGGCCGGGACCCTGGCGGAATTGACTGTCGGGTACGGCAGCCTGGAGGACGCCTTCTTCGCCCTCACCGGCGGCGGAAGCGGGGTCGGGCGATGAACGCATGGAACACGTTTGCAGCGGAGCTGCGGAAGACCGCGACCCTGCCCGCCGCGTGGGCCGGGGTTGCGGTGGCGCTGCTCGGATCGGTCGCGATCACGCTACTGAACGCCTTCTCGACTCGTGCCGCGCTCGACGCGAGCCAGCCGGAGACGCGAGCGTTCACCTCCCCGTTCGAGACGGCGTTCGCCGCGATGCCGCTGGGCACCGTCGGCGCGGTCGTCATCGGGGTCATCGTCTTCAGCAGCGAGTACACGGCCAACAGCACCGATGCCGGCGGCGGCCGGCAGATCACTGCGGCCCTGACCGCATCCCCGCGCAGGGTGGGTCTGCTCACGGCGAAGGCGGCCACCATCGTCGTGTTCGTCGCAGTGGTCGCCGCAGTCACCCTGCCCATCACCGTCGGCATCGCACGGGCCGTCATCGGCCAGGCCGGAACCGAGACCGTTACGCTCGACGAAGCGGTGACGCGCTGTATCGGCGGCACCCTCTACTGGACTCTCACCGGGCTCATCGCGTTTGCGATCACGGTGCTCACCCGCAGCGGCATCATCCCGCTCATCGTTCTCATCGTGAACAGCTCTGCCGTGTCGTTCTCGCTGCTGCTGACGAACCTCACCCCGCTCGCGCACTGGCTTCCCGACATGGCCGGCCGTAGGCTCTTCGGCGGCCTCTACACCGTCGAGGGCGGGCTGGACGCCGTACCAGGCGCGCTCGTCATGGGTGGCTGGACACTCGCCCTGCTCATCGTCGCCGCAGTCGTCTTCCGCCGCCGAGACGCGTGAATCTCGTGCGCATCGGAAACGTCACCACGGCCGAGCTCGACAAGCTCCGCACCCTGCCCGCAACGACGCTCACCGTCATCGGCACGATTCTCACCGGCATCGCGATCGCCGCAGCCCTCGCCGCCTCCGCAGCCGATCAGGGCGCGCAGGCATCAGCCATCGACATCACCCTCCAGACGATGCCGTTCGTGCAGGCAGGGTTCGTTCTGCTGGGCATCCTGCCCGCCACGCACGAGCACGCCGGCCGCCAGCTCCGCACGACCCTCACGTCCGTGCCGAACCGTGGCCTGCTGGTCACCGGCAAGACGGTTGCCGCGCTCCTCGTCGTGGCCGTCACGGCGGCAGTGAGTATCGGCGCAAGCCTCGCCGCCGCCACGGTAACGCAGCATCTGACAGACGCCCCGCCTCCTGTAGACGGCGAGCCCTGGCTCCCTGCCGGCGCGGCGGCTCACCTCACGCTGATCGGCCTGCTCTCCCACGCCGTCGCGTTGCTCGTGCGACACCTCGTGCCCGCACTCGTCGGAACGCTCAGCCTCGTGCTCATCGTCTCTCCCGTGCTCGCCGGGGTCACCGAACACGCCCGCTGGCTCCCCGACCGCGCCGTCGCACAGCTCTACGACAACACGGACACCGTACTCACCCCAGGGTCCGGCGCTCTCATCGCCCTCGCGTGGATCGTCCTAATCATGAGCATCGCTACCGCACGATTCATCCGGCACGACCCATGAATGCTATGGCTACGGTCGCGCTTGCGTCGGCAGGGTTCCTGGGAGCTGGGGCTCGGATCCCACCAGCAATCTTCCGGCCAGCGCTGCCTGCTCCGGGACCTCTTCGGCGAACCCGAAGAGGTCCCCAAGGCGACTCAACGTGCGTGAGTTTCAAGGTCTTGCCGATCGTCATCGGCGGTGGGGGCATTGGTTCGTGTCGCCCGGACACACGCCACCCCCAACGCCGACGGACGTATATGGACGCTCCTCCTGCTATTCGGCGAAGGGTCAACAGCCTGAGCTGTCTTCGGTGAAGTAGCCGTTCACCGTCGCGAGCGTGTGGTCGTAGCAGGCGTCTCCGTGCAGCTGGTAGCGCTGGCGGGAGGTGCCCGTCGCGTGGCGGTCGGGGCGTGGGACGCCGAGGGTCCAGCTCGCCGTGCCGGTGAACGTGTCGTCGAGCGTCCAACGGCTGGACGGGCCCGATCCAACGGTCGAGTGGATTGCGGCGTCGGTCGCCGTCAACGTCGTGGTGACGCGGTTCTCTGCGGAGACGCTGATCGAGCCGTCGATGGCATACCGTGCATTGTTGACGGTCACTGAGGGTTGGTGACCGGCGGCGACGACGGTGGAGTTGTCGGTCCACTCCGCCTTGAGCGCGTCGGGGTTCTCCTGCGCACCCCACGTGTGGTGCGAGGTGTTCCCGACCGTGCGACGCACGTTGTAGGTCACGCGGCCGTGCGAGGTCTGCACGTAGCCGTTGGCCGTAAACTCGTGTGCCGCCGTGACGTTGACCTCGTTCGCGCTTGTCGTCACCGACATGTCCAGATCGGACACGCGCGAGGCGAGCAGGGCGCCGGTCACCTGGGTGGAGTTGACGTCACGCCATGCGAGGAAGTTCGTCGGCACCTCCCAGCCGTTCTGTCCGGCCGGGACACCGAGCACGCGCACGCGCACCTGATGCGGCTTGCCGTCGGTGAGTTGGCCGACGAACGGGCTAAGGTCATAGGCGATGGGCATGACGTTGAAGGCGCGTGGGGCTGGTACGGCATACCAGAGGAATGGGTTTGACCAGCCACCGGTGTAGATGTGCGGGTAGGGCATGGCGATGCCCGCGACGGTGCCGTCGACGAGCACCTGCACCTCACGGTAGGGGCCGCTGTCCGCGGGGCAGGAGTAGCCGGTGGACGAGGGAGCGGTGAGGTACCAGAACTCCTCGCAGCCGCCGCCGGAGCCAGTCGCGTAGACCTCGGCGACCAGGCGCTCGGTATTGCGGGCGACCGTCACGCTTCCGGTCCTATCCGGACCGTCGCTGGTGACGCCGGCGAATGGCAGCACGTCGTCGGGGGTTCCCGTGGGCCTGCTGCCGGGGTAGAACGTCAGGTCCACCTGGATGTCCAGGATGCCCGTGTAGGTGTCGTCGACGACGTTGCCGAGCCACATCGTCACCTGCTGGGGCCCCGCCAGCAGGTCAGAGTATGCGATCACATCCTTTTCGACCGTCCACGCGATACCGTCGGCCGAAGGCTCCGGGGTGGACGTCTTGAAGATGGTTGTATCCCCGAGCGCTAAGCGGCCCAATCGGTCGAACTGACGGCCCATCACCGCGCCGTGCAACGTCAGCACCACCATCTGCCACGGACCGGCACACTCAGCGGGCGGGGCATACGAGCCGACGAAAGGGTCGAAATTCACGAACTCGTTGTTGACAATTCGGACGGTGCACGAGGGCCCGCCGGGCTTGGCGATCGGCGGAGTGGCCGTGCGCGGGTCGTCCCAATCGGTGCCGAACTCTGGGGGTGGGGTGGCGGCGTGTGCGGCAGATCCGGCCCCTAGCAGCATGACCATTGCCGCCGCACCAGCGGTCGCAAAACGTCTCATAGTTTAGGATTGTAGGTCGGCTGGCCCGAAAACCGGATTGGTGTCGAATCTGAAGCGTATTCATAGTGTTCAACACCGCAATCCAGTCGAGCTCGGCAAGCAGGGTGATCGTTTGAGCGTTGGAGCGGTCTTCGCGGATGCAGGTACGGCGACATGGAGCCGCGCAACGCACCCGGCCTGACGACCTGTGCACGGTCGCGAGCCTTTGACTGTCGATGATCGCTGTTCGCGTCATGGTTGGTGCTGCGATCATGATGAATCGTCGGATGACAGGGCTGTCCCGGCAGGTGATTGAGGGCTTGGTCGCTGAACTGGCGCCGCGGTGGCAGGCCCTTCACAGTGACCGGCTCGCCGCGCGAGCACGTCGTCGCAGCATCGGTGCTGGTGCGAAGCACCGGTTCGGGTTCACTGACCGCCTGCTGGCCACGCTGGTGCACCTGCGGCACGGGTTGACTCATGATGTGGTGGCCGCGTGGTTCGGGGTGCACCGATCGACGATCACGCGCAGCGTCGCGCAGGTGCGGCCACTGCTGGCCGAGCGTGGCTGCCGGGCGCACGACGGCGTCCGGCTGCGCACCCTCGCCGACGTGGTGGCCTACCTGGGCCACCACCCACGGGCGTTGATGGACGCCACCGAAGTGCGGGTACGCCGCCCCGTCGAGGGCCGGGCGGGTCGGCGCCGGTTCGTGTCCGGAAAGGCCCGGCTGAACACGATGAAGGCCCTCGTGATCTGCGACCCGATCGGCCGGCTGTTGTTCTGCGGCGAGACCCGTCCGGGCTCGATGCACGACCTCACCCAGGCCCGGACCGCGGGGCCTCGTCGACCTCCTCCTGCACGTGCCCGCTCCAGGTCCAGGTCCTCGCGACGCCGGCTACCAATAACTGGGCGCCGAAACCCGCGGAGCCGTGATCACCCCGAGGCCCAAGCCGCGTAAACGTCAGACATCGCTGCCTGCGAGCGTCGCCGCCGCGCACGACGCAGCCCGCAGACGGCACCCCTCACAGCGCATCCACGTCGAGCACGTCACCGGACACCTCAAGAACTGGCGGATTCTGGGCCGCCGCCACGGGCGACGCGAGAACTTCGACGCCACCATCCGTGCCATCGCCGGCCTGCTGTCCGACCATCAGCACAACGACCGCACCGAGCACACCGCCCGGCCGCTCAAGGCCCTACCAGCCAGACCCCACAGCCGGTGAAGGCAGTTCTTCGCCGCGGGTGATGTCTCGCCCAACCGTGCACGGGTCGTTGGTCCATGCCGGGGTGAGAGTCCGGAGCCCGAAGCTTCCGGGCAGCGGACAACCAGTGGGTGGCCCACTTCGGCAACCAAGGGCTACGAACTGCCCGTGTGGTGGCCGCTACGGGCCGCGTGGGCGAGGTAGCAGATGCGTTTCCCTTGTGCCCTTTCTTCTTGACAGCTTCATCGACCGTGGTCGAAACTTTTTGCGCACATGACAACGCTGTCTCGCCATGAGCGAGCCTGAACGTCTAGACCCCAACCCCAGACGACCGACGGGGCAAAACGCATCCACGAACTGCGCGTCCACGGTTAGGCATTGCCCCCGCCGAGGGGCCTGGCGCCACTGCCAGGCCCCTCGACCCTCGCCGCCGACAGCTGGAGCACATATTGACAGACGTGATCATCTAAGGCGTAGCGCCTTGAGCTTCTGAACTCGTGTCCACAATGCACGGCAAGGTCTGGTAACTGCACCTTTGGTCAGCGCCTGCGCGCTGCGGGCGCATCTATGGCGAGTGATATTCGGCCGTATTCAAACCAGGGCTACGGGTAAAGTGAGGCTGGCATGCTTATCGATGGGCAGACCCTGCGCGCCGAGCGAGCGAAGGCGGGGATTTCGATGCGAGGCATGGCGCACCGCACCGGGATCTCCTACAGCCATCTGTCCAACGTGGAGCGTGGTGATCGGGCGGCCACTGCGACGGTGGTAAAGGCGTACCAGCGTGCGCTGGCCGACAAGGGCCACGTCCTGGATGTGGGAGGTGAGGACGTGCAACGCCGAGAAGTGCTTGAGTTGCTGCGCGGTGCCGGTGCCGGTCTGTTGGGCGCCGTTCCCGCGCTGGCCGCTGTCGAATCGATCCGCACCGGTCTGCATGACGCGGTCGGCCGCCGCTCCCGCGCCGAGTGGTGGCGGCAGGCGATAGCAGACTACGGCGCCAGCCACTATCTGGCTCCCCCCGCGCAACTGCTGCGTGATCTGCTCGCCGACGCGGCTGTGCTCGAGAGGCATGTTGCCGACGGTGCCGATGCCGATCGACGCGACCTGTTGCGCTCGGCGGGATACCTGGCCGGCGTCACCGCGCTCGCATGGTCGAATATGGGCGAGCGCCGCCAATCCCGCCGCTGGTGGCACACCGCCATTGACGCCGCAGATCAATCCGGGGACCCGGCCGCGCAAGTGTGGGTGCGCGCGTGGGCGGTGACCAACGGGCCTAACGTCGGCCGCCGGCCAGGCGAAACCCTTGCCCTGGCGCAGGAGCGGCTAGGCGAGCACCTTTCCCCGAACAGTGCGTCCTGCGTGCTGCTGGGCGGACTGGCGCAGACCCAGGCCGACCTCGGCGACCCGGTGGCTCTGACGACGCTGCGGCATCTGGCCGATCTCACCGAGCGTGTCCCCAGTGAGGTTGCCGCCGATCGGGGATCATTATTCGGCTGGCCGGAGGTCCGGCTGCGGTACGCCGAGTCGTATGTGCACACCGCCCGCCGGGACACCACGGCCGCCTACGCCGCCCAGGACCGCGCCCTGAGCCTCTACGACACGGACCTGCCGCGCGACCGGGCCAAAATCATGCTGCACCGAGCCCGGTGCCTGGTCATCGACGGCGACATCACCGGCGGCACCGCCTACGCCACCAGCGTGCTCGACGACCTAGACGCTACCGTGCGCTTCGAAAGCGTCAACGTCGCCGCCAAGGCTGTAATCGCTGCAGTGCCACCCCGCGCCCGCAAGCTGGCCGCGGTCACCGCGCTGCATGACAGATTAACGGTCAGATGACCACATCGGACATTACTGCGGCGGGCAGACCGACCTGCACCCGCACCGCGAGCAGCTATTCGCCGTCTTGCGCGAAGAAGACGTTCTTGCTCGGGACGGCCAGGCGGTGATCCCGCGTCGGGATGAGGGTGCCGTCGACGATGGTGATCTGGTCGACCCGACGCCGGGGCCCCGGCGCCAGAGCGAGCAGGGGGCCCGGCGGCGTCGATGACCCGATGCGCGGCGGGGTGCGACACCCTGAGGTCATCAGAGTCTTCCGATGCTCGATCCTGTCCAGGTTGTCGAGCCGGGAGGGCAACGCTACTTCGAGCCGAGCAAACCCCTGTTGAGCCTCTCCCCGCCCTGGGCGACGCCTGGGACTGCGCAGAGCCACACGACCAGCGTGGGCAGCCGATGAGAGAGCGACAGCCCGGGCGCTTGGACCGAGGCTCGCCAGACACCGGTCATAGGGCAAGTGAACAAGTAGCCGATGAGCGGGAGCCTGGTCGGAACCGCTCAGACGACATCCGCGCCTGCCTGCCCTCGATGACGATCACGTAAGGTCGAGCCATGATCGAATCCCAGCGCGAAGCCGTACCGCGGAACGACGGTGGCGAGCTCGACACCGCCCTCGCCTTCCTGTCCTTCGCTCGATCATGCGTGCTGAAGAAGGTCGCGGGCTTGAACGAGGAGCAGCTGCGGCGCGGCCTGGTCGTTTCCGACACCACGCTGCTGGGCCTGGTCCAGCACTTGACCGACGCCGAACGGTACTGGTTCGGCTACACGGTCGCCGGGGACCCGCGCTACGCCGACCTGGACTTCGACATGGTGGTCGAGCCAGACCGGTCCCCAGATCAGATCATCGCCGGCTACCGGGCTGCGATCGCCGAGAGCGACACCCACATCAGCGCAGCCGCTGGCCCGGACGTCCTCACCGCGCAGCCGGTCGGTGACGCGCCTCGTACGCTTCGCTGGGTGCTCGCCCACATGACGAGCGAGACCATCCGGCATGCTGGTCACGCCGACATCCTGCGGGAGCTTATCGACGGCGTCACCGGTCGGTAAGAGATCGCGACTCGGGGCCGTCCCCATCCGGTGCTATACAGCGTCGTCGAGCGCTCGGAGACCACGGCCCGACGGGTCGGCCAGGTGACGGTGAGGAGCGCACTGATCTGCCGCGAGCGCGCGCTGACAGGGCGCGTTGTGCTCGCCGCTGACGACTGGCGTACGGGCAGGATTGACTACGAGTCTTGGACGAGGAAACACCCGTGCCGGCCGTCGGTGGAGATGAACGCGAACGCCACCGGTGCGGCGCCGAGGTTGAGGTAGAACGGTTTCCAGTTCGCATCGAGGCGCAGTAGGGGCCGCCACGGCCCGCTCTTGGGCCAGTCGTGCTCGTTGAGCATCAGCGCCGTCCCGCCGATCTTGTCCTGGTCCAGTGCCTGGAAGTAGCGGTCCCGTTCGTCTGGCGGCAGCGCCATGTAGGCGTCGTACGGCAGGTGCTCGGGGTCCTCGCCGCGGATCAGCTCGACGGTGTACTCCGCCGGCGACCCGTCGCCGTGGTAGAGGGTTGGGCCGCTGGTCAGTGGGCTGGTCGACCCGTCGAAGACGCCGCCGGGCTGGATGATGACGGCGTTCTCGCCGCCGTCGGGGAAGATGACGTCCGGGTCGAAGTGCTCCACGTCGCTGCCGTGGTCGCCATGGGTGACGAACACGTAGGCCAGCCGCCCCGGGCCGGCACCGGCGAGCTCAGGCTCCAATGCGATCTGGCAGACGAACCGCATCGGGGTGTCCCAGCCTTGGCTGACCGGCCACTGCGGTCCGGTGAGCCAGACGGGCTGACCGCCGAACTTGGTGACCGGCTCGGTCACCGGTGCCTTGGCTTGGTGATAGTTCGCGATCCGCCATACGGCAGCCATGGCGGCGACCGTAGCAGATAGCCCCAGCACCCGGCCCGCAGCCAATCGTGACAGCGCTGGTCGCGTGCTGGCGGGTCGACAGCGACGATCGCCGCCCGGAACTGTCGCGTGCTGTCGCTGGTCGAAGCGCGGAATGAAGCGGGTTTATGGTGGCTGGATGCTTGACCTGAGCAGGCTGGACCTGGAGGAGATCGCTACCGCGCTCGAGGACCAGACCGACTACGAGCACCGATGGCTGATCAACCCGCAGACCGGTGAGATCGTGTTCTGGACGACGGACGGCGGCATCGACGGACACACGCCCGTCGAACTTGACGACCTCGACCTGGTGGGCATCGACCCGCTGCCGTCCTACGTCTGGTACCAGGACATGGCCGACTTCGCTGAGAGGATCAGTGACGCGGCGGCCGGCCGCCGACTCGCGCGAGCTATCAACGGCCGGGGTGCCTTCCGGCGGTTCAAGAACGAGTTGCACGAGGAGTATCCGCACCTGCTGCCAGCATGGCACGCCTTCCGCGAGGTTCGCGCAAGGCGGCGGGCGGTTGAATGGCTGGTCGACAACTCGCTGGTCGACGAGGAAGCGGGCGAGCGTTTCGTGGCCGAGCACCCGGATCCCGACCTTCCCTGAGCTGGCGTCCACGCCGTGACTTCCGGTACGACGAACGCACGGATCTGCCGCAGATGGCGCGTGGCTCGTTGGCTACGGGCCTGACGGTCGGCGCAGCCACGTCGGCATGGCGTCTTCGCGACTCATCTGTTCGAGTCCGTCGAGCATCTCGGTCAGCCACTGCCCCGTGATGCCGTCTTCGCCCGAGACCAACATCCCATCTTCGGGATGTTGGGTCAGGACTACCGAAATGTCTACATGCGGTCCGTAGAACAGGTGCACCTCAGCTTCGACTCGCGGCCCGGACATACGAAGGATCCAGGTGGGGTCCATGCCCGGCGCATCGAGCGGACCCTCGAGCTCGAGGTCCAGCGATGCTGCGTGCGCATCGGCCCAGGACCGTAAGGTGCGTCCGAGTTCGAGGTCTCGGCTCTCGAAAGGCTCATCGGCAGGCACGTCCCGGGGCGGCACACCGAAAACTAGCGCCGGACAGCGTCCTGTCGATGGTGGGGCACTCCAACATCCGGCCAACTCTCGTGCCGACGTCCGGGCGCGCAGCCAGCCGGGAGCCGTCACGCCCCGTGGCCGGCACTCCACGTCGGCCAACGCCCGGAACTGCCGAAGTAGTGCGCGTGCGGCGATCGACAGCATGGCCATCTCGTTGTGCTGCTGCCCTGGCTCGCCGCATTTGATGCGGCTCAGGAAAGTCTATGCAACGGCTCAGTCGGCCTGATGCCGGCTCGATGGGTTTGCTGGGGCTCTGCCCCGCGCCCGCCACTGCTCGGCGCGCTGCCAACGACGCAGCGACTCTGCGGCGATTCCCAGCCTCGACGCTACGGCCTTGATCGCCTCGTGCTTCGACTCGTCTCCCCGGGGCTCGTCTGGCAGCCGCAACGTGCGCTTGCGGAACTGCGGTGAGCTGACCAGGCGCTCGCCGCACCCCTGCCGTACGGGACGCAAGGGTGCGGCGAGTGAGCACGCGGCGTCGCCGTGGTCAGCCGCGCCGGTGTTGTGGTAGCAGCAGGCTGACTATCGCGATAGCTAGGCCGATCCCGGCTGCCATGAGGAAGACCAGGTTGTAGCCGGCGGCGAGGGCGGCAGGAGATCCGGCGTCGGCGGCGTCTGTTCCGGCCTTGGCGCTGGCGGCTGTGGCGAGTACGGCTAGGGCCAACGAGCCGCCTATCTGGCTGGCGGTGTTGGCCAGGCCGCCGATGATGCCCGCGTCGCCTTCGGGTACGTCGGCGGTGGCCGCGGCCATGAGGGTGGGGAAGGTCAGGCCGATGCCGACGGCGATGAGCAGCGTGGGTCCGAGCACGCTCGTGACGTAGTCGCTGTCGGTGTCGGCCTGGGCGAGCCAGCCGAAGCCGGCGAGGAGGCAGGCGCTGCCGGCCAGTACCAGAGGGCGTACACCGGTTCGGGGCAGCAGGTTGGCGGCGAATCGCGCGATCACCACGAACGTCACCGCCGCGGGTGTCTGCCCGAGCCCGGCTTCAAGTGCGCCGTAGCCGAGTGCGTTCTGCATGAAAAGCGACGTGAAATACCACATCGCGATGGCGATCCCGCCGAACAGCAGCAGCATGCCGTTGCTGACGGCCACGGTCCGGATCGTGAACAGCCGCAGGGGCATCATCGGCTGGGCGGCGAAGCGCGCCTCCACCACGGTGAAGATGGTGAGCAGGAGCAGGCCCGCCACGGCTGGCCCGAGAACCCGCACGGACGTCCAGCCGTGGTCGGCGCTTTGCATGACTCCGTAGATCAGCGCGGCCAGTCCAGCCGTTCCCGTGACCGCGCCGGTGAGGTCGAGCGATTCCCGCCGGCTGGCTCGTGTGCCGACCAGCGACATCATGGCCAGTGCGATCAGCACGGCGCCGATCGGTACGTTGATGAGGAAGACCCACCGCCAAGACAGGCCAGTGGTGATGGCGCCGCCGGCGAGCGCGCCGGCCATCCCGCCCACACCGCCCGAGGCGGACCATGCGCCGAACGCCCGGGCCCGTGCCTGCGGCTCGGTGAAGTAGGTGTTGATCACGGCCAGCGTCGCCGGGGCCAGCATCGCGGCGCCCACGCCCTGCGCGACGCGGGCCCCCACCAGGATCTCGGGAGCGGTTGCCAGGCCGCCGACCAGACTTGAGGCGGAGAACAGGAACAGCCCGGCGACCAGCATCCGGCGCGGGCCGAACAGGTCAACGGCGCGGCCACCCAGCAGCATGAAGCCCGCGAAGGTAAGCACGTAGCCATTCACCACCCAGGCCAGGCCGGTGGCGGTGAAGCCGAGATCCCGCTGGACCGAGGGCAGCGCGACGTTGACGATGGACACGTCCAGGATCACCATGAACTGGCAGGCACACGCCAGCGCCAGGACCGTCCAGGAGGATCCGGCCTGCAGCCTGGCCCGCTGAGTTGCGGTGCTGGTGCTTGTCATGACTTCTCTCCTTGCCAACCCGCCGCTCACGCGGTCCGGCAGGCTGCTTCGGCCAGGGCTCCGTGGCTGTTCCCGTTGCCCACGGCGGCATCGGCGACGACGTGATCCCCCAGCAACTGGAGCGTGATCTTGGCCAGCCGAAGTCCCTGGTACCTGGCCGCTTCCAGCGCCGCGGCATCGGGGCCGTCTCCGTTCGGGCTGGTCACATGCGACGTGCCGTAGGGGTTGCCACCGGCGGCGTACACGGCCGGATCGGTGAATCCGGGCGGGACGATGAGCGACCCCCAGTGGTAGAAGACGTTGCCCAGCGACAAGATCGTGGCCTCGCTGCCGCCGTGCCGGTTGAACGCTGAGGTGAAGGCCGTCACCGGCTTGTTGGCCAGCTTCCCCTCCTGCCACAGACCGCCGGCCTGGTCAATGAACTGCTTGAGCTGCGCGGCCGGCGCGCCGAACCGCGTCGGCGTCCCGAACGCGTACGCGTCGGCCCACGCCAGGTCCTCAAGTGAGGCCTGGGCGATCGACGCGGTCGCGTCGGCGTGCCGCCGCCACTGCGGGTTCTGGTCGATCGCGCTGTCGGGTGCTAGCTCGGCGACCTGCCGCAGCCGCACGACGGCCCCGGCCGAGGCGGCGCCCTCGGCGACGGCCTGCGCGAGTGCGTGCACACTGCCTGTCGCGCTGTAGTAGATGACAGCGACCTTCACGGTCATGTCCGGCTCCTCGGTGTTGCTAGAATTAGTTACGCGCATAATGTTATGCGCATAACTAACCTGTCAAGGAGAGCCCGTGGACTTCGCGTACGCCGACGCCCTCAACCAGGCCATCCGCCTGCTGAGCCTGCGCCACCGGGCCAGGGCCGCCGCGTTGCTGGCCCCGCTCGGCCTGCACCCCGGCCAGGAGGCGCTCCTGCTCGAACTCGACCGGACCGGTCCGAGAATCCAGGCCCAGCTCAGCGAGGCGCTCGGCTGCGAGCCGCCCAGCGTCACGCTCATGACCCGCAAGCTCGAAGCCTCCGGCCACATCCGCCGCGAACCCGCCCCCTTTGACAAGCGCGCCAGCATCGTCGAACTCACCGACAGCGGCAAGGCACTCGCCGACCAGGTCAAGCAGCTATGGCACGCTCTGGCGGAGGAAACCGTGACCGGCCTGCCCGCCCAGACCGTGGCCGAACTACCCGCCATCCTCAACACCATGACCGGCAACGTCGACACCAGGCGCCCGGCCACCCACACAGCCGCCGACACGGTATAGCTGTTCAGACGGTTCGGCTCGTCGCGGTCGCGCCCGTTGCCGCCGCCGGCACCTCCTGGGTCGTCGTCACGCTTTTCGGGGACCGACATCGGACTCTCGCTGTGGGCCCTGCTCGAGCGCCTCTTCCCCGGGACGATCGGCATCCACGGTCTCCTCGAGTACCCGATCCATCACGACACCGACTTCGACACGTTCGAGAACTGGGGCGCGGACGAGGGCGAGTGGTACAACAGCCTGAAGGTCTACGCGGAGGTGATCAAACGACGAGCTGGTGGCCGATCGGGACAACATTCCCTCCGCCTGGACCGACGAAGAGGACGCCCGGCTGAAGCGGATCATCGACGCGGCGTGCACGGCCCAGCGCGGCACCCAGGGTACGGCCGGCTGCGACAACGGCTGCGACACCGGCTTTCGACCCCGAAGGCCCGTGCCGGGGTAGCGCCGCGATCGGTCGCGTAGGAGGGAGGCCGGCATGCTTGACCCATCGACCCCGCCGGCAGCAGGACCGGCGGGCATCCCGCGGCGTCTCGACCGGCCTACCGCGGTACGGCACGGAACCACGCCTCCCGGTCGCCCGGGTCGGGTCCGCGCCGGGGCAAGGTCGGCGGGTCCTCACCGGTGACCGGCGCGTAGTGGTCGAAGGTGGTGGTCAGGACCGCCTCGCCACCGGTGAGGTCGGGAAGAGCGGCAACGACCTGCGGCACCCGGGATGACGGCAGGGTGCCGCTCACCTCGAGGTACCCGCCGGCGACAGCGGTGTCGTGGACCACCGCTCCCAGCCGGCCGAGCAACGCCAGCACCGTCTCCACCGTGTGCTGGGGAAGGTTCACGTCGAACCGCTCGATCGGTTGGCACACCCGGGTACCGGCCCGCCGCAGTGCTGCGGCGACCACGACCGGGGCGAGATTGCGAAAGTCCGCCGCGACGGTCGAAATCGACTTGTCGAACTTTTGGTGCGGCTTGCTTTGCCGAGGCCAGTACCGCGAAGCCATCATGGTGACCACACAGTCGGTGACCGGCCAGCCGTGACGGCCCTGCCGGAGTGCGGCGCGCACGCCCTCTTCGGTGGCGGCCACGAACGCCGGCGGCAGCCGGCCGGGTTCGATACCGGGAAGAAACTCGATGCCGTGCCCGACCGGGGCGGCCTCGATCCGCAACCCGAGCCCGGCCAGATACGGGTTGCCGCGCTCGTGCACCCGCTCCTCGGCTGCTCCGGTGCCGGCGACCCGTTCGATGCAGGCCGTCAGCGTGCCGGAGAAACGCACCCGGACGCCGTACCGTTGCTCCAGGAGGGCGGCGAGCACCTCCTTCTGGACCTCCCCGTGCAGGCGGATCACCGCCTCCGCCTGCTGCTCGTCAAGCCGCAGGTCCACCAGCGGGTCCTCGTCGGCCAGCTCGGCCAGGCCGGCGAACATCGCCAACCGCTGCTCCGGTTCGACCGGCTCGACGACCGCCTGCCGGGTCGGCGGCGGGAACCGGTAGCCGTGCCGCTGCGGCGGGTCCCCGATGTGCTGGCCGATCCGGGCCGACACGCCGCGCACCGCGGCGATCTGGCCGGCGGAGACCGAGGGGCGCACCAGCACGCCTTCGGGCTCGATGACGGCGATCTGGGTCACCGTCTGGGGGCGGGCTCCGCCGAGCTGCACCCGATCCCGTACGCGCAGACGCCCAGACCACAATCGCAGCCAGGCCCGCCGGCCGTGGCCGTCCCGGTCGACGGCGAAGACCGTACCCGCCAGCGGACCGTCCTGTTTCTCACCGCGCGGCAGCAGGTCGGCGAGGAGATGGCACAGCTGCCGTACGCCTGCTCCGGTGATCGCCGAGCCGCACGCCACCGGGGTGAGCTCGGTGCGGCGCACCGCGTTCCGTAGCGCACGCCGGACGTCGCGGACGCGTACCGGCCGGTCCGTCAGCCACCGCGCCGCCACCGCGTCGTCGACCTCCGCGACTGCCTCCAGCACCGGTTCGGCGTCGAGGCCGACGACCCGCACCCGGGCGTCGCGCCCGCCCTGGCCGGTGACCGTGGTGAGCAGGACCGGACGCGCGCCGAGACGCTGGCGTACCTGGGCCATCACCCGGTCGACGTCGGCGCCGCGGCGGTCCACCTTGTTCAGGAAGAACACCGTCGGTACGCCGATGCGGCGCAGCGCCCGCCAGATGGCGACGGTCTGCGGCTGGACCCCCTCGACGCTCGACACCACCAGCACGGCGGCATCGAGCACGGCCAGCGAACGCTCGACCTCCGCGATGAAATCGGGATGGCCGGGGGTGTCCAGCAGGTTGATGCTCAGATCACCGATGACGATCGACGTGACGGCCGCCCGGATGGTGATGCCGCGCCGGCGCTCCAGCTCCATCGAGTCGGTCCGCGTCGTGCCGGCGTCGACGCTCCCGAGCTGGGACACGGCGCCCGCCTCGTAGAGCAGGCGTTCGGTCAGGCTGGTCTTTCCAGCGTCAACATGGGCGACGATTCCGAGGTTCAACAAGGCCAAGGCAGGACTCCACGGTAGGACGGGCAAGGGTCCGGAGCGTGGAAGTTGCTCGCATTGTCACTCCTCGTCACGGCTTGGTGGCTGGGCACCCTGCCCATTCGGTTGCAGGGCGAACAGTTCCAGGTTGCACGGCCGCTGCGACCGCCGCCACCGAATTCGGTCCCGGACGGAGGAACTGTTCGACACCGTCCAGGCCACCCGGAGGTCACTCGGCATCTGACCCGGCGCCGACCATCTCGGGCCCATGCCGGAACTCGCACCCCGGACGATCTCATCTCGTCGCTCCGAGCGCACTGGCTGGCCAGTGCGCTCGGAGCGACCACGCAACGTCCCGGTGTAGCTGGTTGCCGTCGGGCCCTGGTAAGCCGGCCAGGAGATGCTGAACCCTCGCGAGCCGCTCAGACGCGTCCAACGCCGGTCACCCGTCGGCCCACTGTCGGGCCGGAACTCGTGGACGACCTCGATCAGCCCGACGTGCTTGACGGGGCGCTGCCGCTTGCTGAAGGCCGTGTGGGGGTGGGATCATCGCGGCCATGATCGAGAGAATCGAGTCCTCCGTCCACCGGTGAGCGTGACGACCGAGCCTGGACTGCTCGGACCCCAGATCACTTTGTTCGAACACGCTCTACGTCTCCATCAGCAACATCCCGACGGTGTTCTGCCTCGCGACGGTGAGCCGTATCCGGACGAAGAACGTCACCGCTCGCGGCCGTCAACCCGGCGCGCGGGGGATCGACGACTCGACGGAGCCGATGTCGCTGTCATCCTCGACAGTCACTTCAGTCAGCCTGACGCGCAGGCGAGTGAACTTGTCGACGCCTTCCGCGATGCCTACGTCCCAATCCATCGCAACGACCACATCGTTGCCGCGGCGCTGCGCGCGGACCGGCAGCGAGTGCGACAGACCGGCCGGTGGTTGGTGCGGCACAGCACCGACCGCAGCGCCGCCACGGTCGGACTCGCGCTGCTGGCCGCAGACTGGGCCGAGGACGACATCCCGCTGATCCAAACCATCGGTCTGCTGTCGAACCGGTTCGGCCCGTTGGCCGCAGAGGCGTTGCAACGCCGCCGTGGAGGTGCAGAAGCGCTGCTGTGGCTCGCCGAGCGCGTCGCCGGCTGGGGCCGGGTCTACGTCGTCGAGGCGCTATGCCGACAAGGCGCCGCCGGTTTCCGGGCGTGGCTGTTGCGCCATGCCTGCGATGGCGACTACCTCAACGGCTACTTCGCCGGCAAGGTCGCCACCACAGCGCACCTGCACGAAGCGATCACCCGCCCCGATGCTGACGACGAGCTGATCGATCACACCGGCCGGCTCCTGAGGCCCTCACGCCAGTACGCCGGCCTGCCCGACCAAGTTCGATGAGCCAGTATGCCGTGGCTGGCATACCAGGTTGCCACCCAGCGACTTCAACCAATATGGTTGTGGTTCCATGCAAGACATGAGTAGGCGGACGACGTTGAGAGGTGCGCGTGCGTACCGACGTTCACGAGGTTCGGCCGCAATGGCTCACATGGCCCGCAGCGGTAATCGCCGCGGTTTCGTGGATCCTCGGACGCCTCACGGATATCGGACTTTTTGACCTCTTGGTCGTCGCGGCAGTCTCATGGCTAGGCGGCTGCTTATTGACTGGTGCGGCATGTCGTTACCTTGTCCGAACGGAAGAAGTTCCAACAGGCGAGGGGGAAGAACAACGGAAGGTCGGCTAACCACCGATCCGAGGCATCCGCCGGCGACCTCGCCCCTCTGACCTGGGAAGGTTGGACTCTACATAGGAGGAGACAACGCCCCGTTACCTGCCGTCACCACCGAACGTGAGACAGGGTCGTTCGTTTGACAGACCCTCGGGGGAACGGGATGCTGGCGCAGGTTGGTGCCGCGCCGGGGGCACGTCACAGAGCCGTGCAGTGCCATTTGGAACGTTGATCATTGAAGCGACGTATCCGCTGGCGACACCGCGCAACGAGCGGCGGTGAACTGCTCGAGCCCGATGGCGAACCATGCCATCGGACTCGCCTGTTTTAAGTTCGTCTTCAGCGGCTGCAGGTGAACCGCCCCGGATTTTGTAGAGACTTCCCCGCTTGGGAAGGATCGAGAGATGACAGGAACGAAGCCGTATCCGCAGGAGCTGCGGGAGCGGGCGGTGCGGCTGGTCGCGACAGGTGCGGCCGAACTACGAGTCGGACTGGGCGGCGATCACGGCGGTGGCGGCTCGGCTGGGGATCGGCAGGGCCGAGACGTTGCGTAAGGGGGGTCCGTCAGTCGCAGGTCGATGACGGCCAGCGGCCGGGGTGACGTCGGCGGCCGTGACGGCGGCGCCGGGCAGCGGTGTCGCGTAGTTGATGTGTGGACTGGCCGTCGTCGGATCGAGCTGTCAACGCCCGGTACGCCTGCGGACGCCAAGGCTGGTGACCGGTCGAATGTCGGGATCGGCGGGACGCCGTGACCGGTTCACCCGCCGATGTGCAGGACCCGCACCGCAGCGTGCCGTGGCGCCGGGGGGCATGACCGCCCCAGGCACGCTGGTCCAGCCGCACGAGGCCGGGACGCGGGCTACTCAGACTCCAGAAGGCTGACGACTCCTTCAGCCATTCCCTGCGGCGTCGGATAGTCGAAAACGGCCATCGGGCCAAGATCGGCTCCGGTCGCATCGCTGATGAGGGGAACCATCCTGATCGCTGTGATCGAGTCTCCCCCCAGCTCGAAGAAGTTGTCGTCTCGGTGAATTCCCTCGATGCCCAGGGTGCGTTCCCACGCGTCGAGGACGACCTGCAGGACATGGGAGACCTCGAGACTCATTCCGCCACCTCTACGTTCGGCACCCCGACGACCTTGTGATTGTGGTTGAGCGCGAGACTCTGCCGGATCGAGATCATGACCGGGACAGCACGGCTGGGCAGTCGCGCCCTCAAGAACGCGCGCAACACCTCCGGCTCGACCGGCTCGCTCAACACCACCGACAGGCCGACCAGCGTCCCTGCTGGGCCGTCGTACGGCGCGACGTGCGCCTGCTGCACAGCCGGATGCCCGAGCGCCGCGGCCTCGACTTCCTCGGGTGCGATCCGGAGGCCGTTGACGGAGATCTGCCTGTCGAGTCGGCCCGTGATCCTCGGGCCGTCAGCCCGGTCGCCCGCGACAGCACGGTCACCGGTGCGGTACGCGCGATACCCGGGCTCCGCGAGCGGATCGTCGATAAACCGATCAGCGCGACCGCCCGGGCTCACATAACCCAGAGCGAGGTACCGGCTGCGTACGACCACCTCGCCGTCCACGAGGAGCAGTTGGGCGCCGGCGACCCCCTCGCCCACTCCGAGCGTCGTTGCGTCCGACAACGCCGGATCCGGCACGACCCCGCGGCCGAGGATGAAGCACGACGCGATTTGAGGTGTCTCGGTGGCGCCGTAGGCGTTGACCACGACCGAGTCCGTCATCCCCCGAAGTCGCCGCACCAGTCCGACCGGAAGAGGTGCGCCGCCGGAGACCACCAGGCGCAGGTGGTCCAGTCGCGCGGGTCGACCAGCCATCGCCAACTCCAGGAGAGCAGGCGTCGCATGGAGGATGCTGATGCCGGTCGAGTCGATGAATTCGGCGACGGCCCTCGGGTTGCGCAGAACGTCGGCCGGAGGAATCACCAGCGTTCCACCGCTGTGCAGTGGAACCAGGATGTCACGCAGCAGCGGATCATGCCCCAAACCGGACACGAGTGCGACATGGTCATCGGGACCCGGAGTGAACTCGGACAAGTACCACCGCATCGGACCGGCCAGACCCGCAGCCGACACGGCGACCGCTGCCGGGACGCCGGCGCTTCCCGAGGTCATGAGGATGTGACTGCACTCGGGGTGGGCGGGAAGCGCATCGTCGAGCCGAGATAGGCCATCGCGCCGCAGACGCCACCTCGGCCTGACGGCTCGCTCGTTCTGCTCGATCCGCATGCGAGGCAACGTCGTGTCGATGAGTTGCACGCTCACTCCGACCGTCCAGGCGGCGAGCAGCATGATCGGCAGATCCCGATGACGCTCCGCGTGCAACGAGAGAGTCTCCCCCGCCCTGACGCCCGCCCGACGCAGGGAGTCGGCGGTCGCGTCGATCATCGACACGAGCTCACCGTAGGAGGTCGTCCGATCAGGATCGACGATGGCCGGTGCCGAGGGAGTGTGCGCGGCGACTGCACGAACCGGCGCCACCAACAGTTCCGTGAGCACGCTTCAGCCGACCCTTCGAGGACCGTGGACACCGATCTCGGCGTCGTCGCCTGTCGGGGCATCGAACCGACCTGGTGCAACATCTAGCGGGTCGCGACTCGACGAGGAGCGGCCCAGTCCGTCGGGCAGGGGGCCCAGAAACAGGTCCGTGGGCGGATCGGGCGCCAGATAGAAGTGCCCGCCAGGACGGACAACGTGCGCGAACCGTCCATGTGTCAGATCCGCCCACCGAGCGCAATGATCGGGGGTCACATGGGTGTCCGATTCCCCGCTGACCACCAGCAGCTCGCAGCCCAGGCCGGCGCCCGACGGGTGTCGATAGCGCTGGAGCATCGTGTAGTCGGCGCGCAGGTAGGGAAGAACGAGGGCACGAACCCGTGGGTCTGCGAGCAGCTCAGGATCATCCACGGTCCCGCCGAGGGAGACCAGCGCGCGTAGCGCCGCGTCGTCGTTCCACACGTCGAGGCTGGCGACACCGTCGCGTTCGTGCGGCGCTCGCGAGGCGGAGACGACCATGCGCTCGACGGAGTGTCCGAACGACTCCAACAGGCGCGCGACCTCGTAAGCCACGATCGCGCCCATGCTGTGCCCGAACAACGTCGTGGGTTGGGCCGGCGCCGCCCTCAACGACTCGGCCACTTCGGCGGCCATCTCGAGAAGGCTAGTGGCGCAGGGCTCGCGCAGTCGGTCAGCGCGCCCCGGGTACTGCACGGCCACCAGCGCTACGTCCGGGGAGAGTAAGGGCACCCACGAGCGGAAGAAGTTCGCCGACCCTCCAGCGTGCGGGAAGCACACCAGGCGACGGCGAGCTGCCACGTTCGGCGTGAGGGTACGGAGCCACTGGCCGTCACCCATCGCGTCGCTCCCCTGCGGCCGCGACCACCAGACGCCGCAGCTCTTCGAAGCTCGCCACACCGTACACGTCTTCGAACTCCAGTTCGACGCCGTAGGCGGCGCCCACGTCGTCGATGAAGCGGATCAGGTCCAGCGAGTTTCCTCCCGCGTCGAAGAAGCTCTCTCCCGCGCGGGGGGCAGAACCCGTGCGACGCAGCCAGAAGGCCGCGAGGTCCGCACTGCTCGGCTCCTGCGGGGCACCGTCGTCGTGCCCCAGGACACCGACGCTGCCGGCGAGCGCGTCGCGGTCGACCTTGGCGGACCCGGTGAGCGGGAACTCCTCGACGAGCTCGATGTGGTCGGGCACCAGATAGGTCGGGACACGCTCCGCGACCCTCGTACGGATGCCCTTCGCGTCCGTTCCGTCGAGACCGTCGGCGGCTCGGACGAAGGCGACGACCCGGCGCTCGTGTCCCGAGCCGACGGCGACCGCGACCACCTCGGCGACCGCGGGGTCCGATCCGACGGCGGATTCCACCTCGGTGAGGTTGACGCGGACACCTCTGATCTTGACTTCGAGGTCGGCACGACCGTGGAACTCGAGGACGCCGTCCGCACGCCGCGACGCCTTGTCGCCGGTGCGGTAGAGGCGCGCTCCCGGAAGCGAGCTGAAGTGGTCCGCGGTGAACCGCGCGTGGGTCGTCTCCGGGTCCTGGAGGTAGCCGCTGGCCAGGCGGTCACCGCCGACGACGAGGTCGCCCACGACTCCGGGCGCGGTCGGCTGGAACTCGGCATCGACGACATGGGCCGTGGCACCGGCGACGGGAACACCGATGGGCACCGAATCACCCGTCCCGTCCCACTCCTGGAGCCGGAAGGCGGTGCTGATGACGGTGTTCTCGGTCGGCCCGTAGCAGTTGATGATGTCGACGTCCGGGCACAGGGCCTTCGCCGCGCGCGCCTGCCCCACGGGCATGACGTCGCCTCCGACGATCAACCGGCGGAGGCCGGCGAGAGACTCCGGGTATCGCTCGACCATGAGGGCGAACACGGCAGGCGTCAGCACCGCCACCGTCACGCGGTCGTCGCTGAGCAGGTCGGCCGTCGAGCGCAGCGACATTCCGCTCCCCGGGGCGCACAGCACGCCCGCGCCCACGAGGAGAGCCGACCAGATCTCCAACATCGAGGGGTCGAAGGCGAGGGTCGTGTGGACCAGGAAGGTGTCGTCGGCGCTCAAGCGCGTCGGGCTGTCTCGCAGAGCCAAGGCGCACAGGGCACCCTGAGGGACGCACACCCCCTTGGGGTCCCCGGTCGAACCCGACGTGAACAGCACGTAGGCCGTCGCATCGGCCCGGTCGACCGGGATGGCCTCCGGACCCCGGGGTTGCCCCTCTTCCACCAGTTGTCGTAGGTGTCCGCGTGTCGGGGCCGCGACGCCGGAAGGAAGGGAGTACGCGTCGGTCTCCACAACAAGCTGTACGGACGCCGCCGACACCGTCCGTGAGATCCGGTCCACCGGATGCTCGGGCGCCAACGGCACGACGTGGGCTCCCACGATCCACGACCCGAGCATCGCGACGATGCTGTCCCGCGAGCCGACGCCGAGTATCCCGACCGCCGATCCCTGCTCGATGCCTCTGGCCCGCAAGGCCGATGCCACGCGGTTGCTCTCGGACCAGACCTCGGCGAATGTCGCACTACCCAGCGGGTCTTGGACCGCGATCTTGGCGGGGCGCAGGCGCACCTGACGCTCGAACGCCGCCGCGACGCCTTCGAAATGCTCTCCCACTACGAGTCGTCTCCCATGCCGCGACGGTCGAGCAGCCGCTCGACCAACGTGATCTGATCGCCGAGGGTCCGCGCGTCGACAAGGTCCGCCAGCTCGAGGGTCACCGGCAACACCTTCTCCAGCCGGCGAGCGAGACGGATCAGCGTCAGCGAGTCACCGCCCTCGGCCGTGAAGTCATCGGTCGGCCGCGGAGACTGGGTGCCGAGCAACTCGGCCCACGCCGCGCGCACCTCCTCGGCGGGGGTGCGCCCGGCGGGTTCGGCGATGCGCCCCTCGGCCAGGTGCTGTTCGGAGAGAGGCACCGCTGTCTCGACAGCTAGCTCTGCCTCGGGTGCGACGTGTCTCGGGCTGCCGGCGAAGGTGGAGCCGGGAAGGTGCACCCGCCGACCAGGCGGAGCGAGGACAGCGAGATCGACGGGCAGTCCCTGTGCCCAGAGTGCTGCCACCGTTCGTGCGGGGGCGTCATCGTCCTCGTGCGCGGTGCCCGTCAAGGGCAGGCAATCGATCCCGGCAGCCGCGGCCAGTCCGGACAGGGCGCGCCCGGGCCCGATCTCGACAGCCATCGCGTCGGGGAAGGTGCGGGCGATCGTGGCCAAGCCGTCGCCGAACCGCACCGTGCCCCTGGCGCTCCTGGCGAACATGTCGAGCCGGCGCCGCGAGCCCCGCTCGATCATCACGCCGTCCAAGCAGCTCAGGAAGGGGATCTCGATCTCGTCGCCCCAGTCATCACCCGCGTGCACGAGGAGATCGTTCACTGCGGGCTCCATCAGCCGGCTATGGAAGGCGTGGGAGGTCCGCAGGCGTTTTCCGGTGAGCCCACCAAGGTGACGCTCGACCTCGTCCACCGCCAGGTCGGTGCCGCTCAACACGTGTTCGCGCGGACCATTCACCGCCGCCAGCTCCACGCGGCCACCCGACGCCTCGATGAGCTCCCCGGCCTCGGCCACCGAGCATCTGACCGCCAGCATGGATCCCGGCGGACAGTCCTGCATCGACCGGCCGCGCAGGGCGATCAGGCTCGCCGCCTGCTTCAGATCCAGCATTCCGGCTATGCAGGCCGCCGTCACCTCACCCACACTGTGGCCCGCCAACGCGCTGGGGCGCAGTCCGAACTGCTCCAATGCCCTTGTCGCGGCGTACTCGAGGGCGAACAGGCACGGCTGCGCCAGCGAGGTGTCCCGCATCTGGTCATCGGGGAAATGATGATCCGTCATGGCCGCGCGAACCCGGTCGGCCAGCGCGGCGTCGAAGTAGTGCAGACATTGTTCGAGGTAGTCGTCGAACCCGGGCAGGGACCGCCGGAAAGGCGTGGCCATTCCGGGACGCTGACTTCCTTGTCCAGGAAAGAGAAAGATCAGGGGGCGCATCGCTCCGGTTCGCGACTGTCCTCGCGCGACGCCGCGACCGGTGCGCAGTTGTTGTGCCGCATGCGCCGCGCTGCGCGCGACCAAGGCGAGTCGCTCGATCTGCGGAGCCCGCCCGACTCGCAGCGTGAAGGCGACGTCGGCGAGCCCCTGGTCGCTGTCTTCCAGATGCCGGGCCAAGCGCTCGGCATCGCGCTCGAGTGCGTCCTGACGACCGGACGACTGGACGATCACCCTGAGCCGCTCGTCGCCGGAGTGCGGTGCCGGTGGCCGGACGGACGGGGGCTGTTCAACGACGACGTGCGCGTTCGTTCCCCCGATGCCGAACGAGCTGACACCCGCGCGGCGTGGTTCGGGACCTGACCAGGGCTGCGCTTCCAAGGGGACGTGCAGGGGCGAGGCGGCCGTGCCGAGTAGGGGGTTGAGCCTGCGGAAGTTCGCCACGGGAGGTATGCGCGCATGACTTAGCACCAGCATGGCCTTGACGAGTCCGGCAAGACCGGCGGCGGCGTCGAGATGCCCGATGTTGGCCTTGACCGCGCCCACCGCGACCTGTCCGTCCGGGACGCCCGCCTCCTTCAGGACGGTCGTCGCGGCCGACCACTCGATCGAGTCGCCCACCCGCGTCCCTGTGCCATGGGTTTCCAGGTATCCGAGGCTGGTCGCCCGCACATCCGCGGAAACGAGCGCCGACCGGATCGCGTCCGCCTGTCCCCGTGCGGCGGGCGCGCTGAACCCCGCTTTGGCGGCTCCGTCGTTGTTCACGGCCGAGCCGAGGAGCACGCCGTGCAACGCGATCTCGTCGCCGACGTCGACGAAGCGGCGCAGCACGACGGCCAGGACACCCGAACCACCGACCACGCCGGTCGCGTCCACGTCGAACGGGCGGCACTCCCCGTCCTTCGACATGATCCCGCCGCTGCTGTACCGGTGGCCCGCCGCCGGCCACCCCAGGGAAGCGGCCACCACCACCGCTTGATCGCAGTCGCCGTTGGTCAGCGCCTGGATCGCGAGATGCACCGCCACCAGCGATGAGGAGCAGGCGGTCGAGACCGCCATCGCAGGCCCGTGGAGGCCGAGCCGGTACGCGATCCGAGTGGCCATGAAGTCGCGCCCGGTGCCGATGTCGATCCGTTCGACGACATCGGGATCGAGATCCGGCCTGCGCAGCATCTGTGCCGCGTAGCGGCTGGGACTCGACGAGGCGAAGACCGCGGTGCGGAGCTGGTCCTCCAGCGGATTGCGTCCGGCGTCCTCCAGCGCCGACCAGGTCGCCTCCAGCATGAGTCGGTGCTGGGGATCGGTCAGCTGCGCCTCGCGAGCGCTCATGCCGAAACGCTCGGCGTCGAAGCGGTCGATGTCGGCGATCAAGCCGCGCACGGGGACATAGTCCGGGGCCTCGGAGACGCTCGGTGCGACGCCGGCCGCGAGCAACTGCGCGGGGTCGAGCCGAGTGGTGAGCGCCTCCCCTCTGCACACGGCGGCCCACCAGGCATCGAGGTCCGCCGGCCCGGGAAGCCTCGCGGAGACACCCGTCACGGCGATGTCGAGCGACCGATCCCTCACTGGGCGCCCTCGCCACGCCCTCGTCGGGCACGACCGGCAGCCGCGAGTCTGGCCTGTCGCGGATCGACCACGGGGCTGACCTCAGCCGTGCCGGTGAGGCGACCGAACGCCGCGCTCTGCGCCGCCACCGTGGTGGCCGAGAAGAGCTCGACGATGTCGATGGTGATGTCGAGACGATCCTCGATTTCCGCTTGGAGGAGGGGAACCAGCAGTGAATGCCCTCCCGCGTCGAAGAAGTTCACGTCGTGGGCGACGGTCGGGACTTCCAGCACCTCGCACCACGCGGCATGGATCGCGGCCAGTGCGTCGCCGTGTGCCTCCGACGCCACGGCGGTGCGGTCGGCATCGCCTGCCGAGCTGCTCCGGAGCGCCATGAGGGCATCTCGATCCACCTTGCCGCGCGACGTCCGCGGCAGCCGGTCGACACGGTGAAGGACGCTGGGCACCATGACCGGTGGCAGCAGCTCCCCGAGCCGCGCGCGAAGCGACTCGACGTCGCGGTCGCCGTCGAGGACCAGAAACGCCTCCAACGTGGCGCCGTTCGGTGCCACGAGCACCGCGATGTCCACCACGCCCTGCAGCGAGCGCGTCGACGACTCGACCGCCCCGAGGTCGACACGATGTCCACGCAGCTTGACGATCTGGTCGCGGCGCCCCAAGATGCTCAGCCCGCCGTCGTCATTCCAGCGGACCCAGTCCCCGGTCCGATACATCCGGGACTGCTCCTGCGCGAAGGGATCGCGGACGAACACCCGGTCGGTGAGTTCCGGCTTGCCCAGATAGCCTCGAGCGACGCGCTCACCGCCGACGTACAGTTCACCCACGGCGCCTCTCGGCATCAGGTTGCCGTGCCGGTCGAGGACGTAGAGGTGCGAGCCGGGTGCGGGCCCGCCGATGTCGACGCGATCGCCGGGCCGCAGACGGCGGAACGTGCTCCAGACAGTCGTTTCCGTCGGGCCGTACTCGTTGACCAGATCGGCGTCGGGATGCCAGGCGAAGTGCTGGGCCGATGTTGCGCCGGGAAGCGACTCGCCGGCGAGGATGACGGTGGACAGCGACTTCGCGGGATCGATGGCGTCCCGTTCGGCCGCGTCCAGCACGGAGGCGTAGAGCGCCGGGACACTGAGCATGGTCGTCACCGAGTGACGGCGAATGATCTCGAGGATCCGGCGTGGGTCCCTGATCTCGTCGGCCTCGGCGACGACGAGGCATCCGCCAGCCGACAGCGTGCCCCACAGTCCAGCCATCGAGGAGTCGAACGACAGCGGTGAGAGCAGAAGGAACGTGTGCGTTCCGGGGTAGGTCATGTGGCGCGCCGCCGTCGAGTTCGCCAGTGAGGCGTGCTCCACCACCACGCCCTTGGGCTCCCCGGTCGTCCCCGACGTGTAGATCACATACACGGCGTCCTCGGGCCGAGCCTCGGGCAGAGTCACGTGGGACGCGTCGTGGCCGGCGTCGTGCCGCGGCTGAACGGCGGTGACACCCGGGATGTCCGTCGACTCGGTGACCAGCAGGTCGACCCCGGCGTCGTCTAGGACCGCCCGGATGCGCGCCTGCGGATCGTTCGGGTGGAGGGGCACATACGTACCTCCCGCACGCAGCACGGCGAGTACCGCCACCACCGCATCCACCGACGGGGACAAGTGCACGCCGACCCGGGTCTGACGACCGACACCATGACCGTGCAGGACGTGGGCCAGGGCCAGAGAGCGCCGTGCCAGCTCGGAGTACGTGAGCGAGTTCGCTCCGGCCACCACGGCCGTCCTGTCCGGCCACCGGCCGGCCACGTCGACCACCTGCTCGTGGATGGGTCGGAGGTCGCCCACCACGCCGGCTCCCCGCCCCAGTGCCAAGAGGTGGCGGCGCTCCTCGGCCGAGACGACGAGCTCGTTCCGAGCATCATCCGACTCGGCGAACCGTTGCAGGACCGATCGCACGCTGTTCAGCAGGCGGCGGATGTCCTCCTCGGCGTGACGCTCCCGCCGGAAGACCGCGACGAGCTCGGCCGCGTTGCCGCCTTCGCGCAGCGTCAACGTGAGCTCGTACTGCGCGATCCGTGTTGGCAGGTCAAGGGGCTGCACCGTCACGCCGGCGACGTCCGGGATCGCCCGGGTGGGCTCGAAGTTGAACAGCACCTGGAACACCGGAGTCGTGCCGGCGTCGGCACCCCGATGAACGCGGCGCACCAGCTGGTCGAAGGGGATCGCCCGATTGGCGTACGACCTGAGCAGACTGGCGTGGGCTCCCCGCACGAGATCGGCGACAGAGGCACCTGCGAGATCGCGCAGGCGCACCGGCACAGGGTTGACGAACGTGCCGGTCGTGTCCGCGAAACGAGCGGAGCGCGTGTCCATCGACGCGCCGATCAGGAGGCTTTCCGTGTCGCGGTATCGGCTCAGCGTCAGCGCGAATGCCGCCAGTCCCACTACGTGTGGCGTGGTGCGACGACTTCGCGCGAGATCGCGGATCGCCGACCACGCCTCAGGGGACAGCCTCTCCCTTACGGTGCCGGCATTCTTGTCCTGCGACAGGCTCTGCAATGGCAGCCCCAGAGGCGTGGATTCGTCCTCCTCCTCGTCGAGACGAAGCTCCTCGACCCAGCGGTCGATGCGGGAAGGATCAGGAGACTCGGCCGCCTCTTCCTCGATGTAGTCGCGATAGGACGGGCCCGCCGGCGAGCCGGACCGGCCGTCGTAGCTGGCGAACAGGTTGTCGATGACGATGTCAAGCGATCGGCCGTCCAGCACCGCGTGGTGGGCGCTGAGGACCAAGACGTGTTCCTGGGACCCGAGCCGCAGGAGCGCCAGGTCGGCCAAGGGCTCCTTGTCCAGCATAAACACCCGGCCGACCGCTGATTCCAACTCCAGCTGGAGTTGCTCGGGAGCGACCACGCGAATGGACATGTCCATGTCGTCGACAGGCCAGTAGTCGCGACTCGGCTCGGCTGACGAGTCCAATAAGCGAAGTCGCAACTCATCATGGTTGACCAACACGCTCCGCCAGGCTGCGGCGAGATTCCCGGTGTCGACGGCACCGATCAAACGGGCCGCCCACACCACGGTGAACTCGGCGCTGGAGGAATCGACTTTGTAGGCAAACCACATTCGGCCCTGCGCTGACGAGAGCGCAGGGAGGCTCTTCGAGACCACCTTTTGACCCCCCGAGTTGCGCGAGTGCTCACGTTGCTGGCCAGTGTGAGGTCGCGGAGCGAACTCTAGCCTCTGCCCCACCGAAGGTACAGACCGTACTCGCGGAATCCACATTGATCGCCGCTGACTCGTGTCGCCGGCCGTTCGCCTCGGTATCCTCGTCAGGGATGTGCCCCCGGCCCGAGGTGTCTTTCGACGAACTCATGTTCTCGGAGCAGGGCGTCGACCACGTTGTCGGGGTTGCTGAGCCCGTGACCTTCTCCTTCGTACGTCACGAGCTGGACGGGAGTGCCGACGCGTCGGAGCTCGTCCGCCAGCCTGCCCGATTGGGAGTGCGGAACGATCGCGTCGTCGCGTCCGTGAATGAGAAGCGTGGGGGTACGCAAGTTGCCGACGTCGGTCAGTACGGAGCGACGCTCGTACTCCGCTCGACCGGCGGGCCAGGGAGCGATCAGCCCGTCCAGATAGCGTGACTCCATCTTATGGGTGTTGTCCGGCAGCGCACTGGGATCGACCACGCCGCACAAACTGGTCACGGCCGCGAAGTCGGGCACGCTCTGCGCCGCTCGCAGAGCTGTGAGGCCACCGGAACTGAGGCCGCGGATCGCGATCCGACGAGGGTCGACCCTGCCCTGCGCGACGAGGTGGCGGGCGGCGCTGATCGAATCGGCGACGTCGAGATGACCCCACTGGTGCCGGATGGCCTGCCGATAAGCGCGACCGTGCCCCGCACTTCCGCGATAGTTGACCTCCACCACCGCGTAGCCTCTGCTGGTCCAGAACTGCACCCAACCGTTGAGCACCCCGGTAAAGCTCACCGTCGGTCCACCGTGGCACGAAACGATGAGCGGCGGCAGGCTGCCGCCTGTTGGCGGCTCGTAGTAGATCGCGTAGGCGAACGAGTCGTCGTGGGTCGGGAACCTCAGGCGTTCGGGCATGCTGATGCCATCAGGACGTCTGGCCGAGGCGCCGCGCAGCAGCCGCAGGTTTCCATCGGACAGCTCGGACACTTCGATCGGCTGGACGGCGGATCCGCCGAGGATGGTGACGTCGCTGCCCGAGCCCGCCACACCCTCGACCACCCACGTCGGGCCGGGCAGGATCTCGAGCGGCCCGCGTCGAGTGATCCGGCAGACCACGTCCCCGCTAGCGTTCCGAGCGGCGGCTAAGATGCTGTCGTCGTCCAGGAACGCGTAGGTGGCCAGTCCGCAGGACCAGTCGGGTCGACCGAACTCCGCCGGCATCGGAGCCAAGGCGCGCAGGGTGTCGTCGACCCCGTCGGCCGCGTACAGATTCCACCAGCCGCTCTCGTCGTGGATCACGTGCAGGACGCCGGCGGGGCTGTAGCGGGGTTGGGTGAAGGAGACCCCGGGTCGCCCGTCGATGACGACGTCGCCCGCCGGTCCGACCTCACGAAGCACCGACTGGTCCCAAGGCATGTAAGGATGGTCCCAAGCCACGTAGGCGATTCTGCTGCCGTCGGGGCTGACCGCGGGCGCGCCGTAGAAGTCGTGGCCCGATGCGACCACCTCGATCCGCCCACGCCCGTCCGTCGTGACCGAGACGATGTCATGACTCACGCCCGTCGCGAGCTCCCGTTCGCGGACCGCGTAGAGAAGGCTGCCATCAGGGCTGGGCGCTGGGGCGGCGTAGTGGGTCACCTCGTCGGTCGGCGGTGAGAGCACGGTGACTTCACCTCCCGGCGACCAGCGGTACAACAGCTGATCGCGGGCGCCGACGAAGAAGATCGTGCGCCCGGAGACGACGTAGGGGCGAGACCCGTAGCCGTAGACGCTGGACCTCACCCGGATGTCATCCGGCAGCGCGGGACGCGTTCCGCCTGTGCCGTCGGAGCACATGAGACGACCCGGAGCCCCGGAGTCCCGATCGGTCTCCACCCAGTACGACCGGCTTCCGACTCTGCTCACGAAACTCAGGTCACGCATGCCACGGACCAGGTCCAAGGCGGGAAAGGGGTTGCGGCTCGCCTCAGCCGCCGGAGGGGGAGAGTTCATCAGATGACCGACGTTAACAGACGTGAGAGGCGGACAGCCCGCGCGGACTCTACAGTGGATCGCCGGTCGGTGGATACGCGCTGTTCTCGGGCTGAACAGGTGCGCGCTGTCGAGTAGAGTGCGTACGCGCTGCGACGAGCAGCGCAGGGACCAGGAGAGGAGACCGCTCGGCATGCAGCTCTTCCCCTCACCCGATCTCGCCGATCCGCGGTTCTTCACCCAGACCGCCCATCTCGAGCTGTGGCAACGCGCTCGCCGCGAGCATCCGCTGCAATGGGTCGAGTCGGACACACAGGGGCCGTTCTGGTCCGTCACCACGCATGCCCTGGCCACGCGGATCCTGGAGGATCCGAGCACCTTCACATCGACTCGTGGCATGAGGTTGGGCGCTCGACCCGCGGGCGTGGCCGCCGCCGCGGATCGCATGCTGGTCGTGGCCGACGGACAAGCTCACGCGCGCCTCCGTGGCGCGCACGCGCCCTGGTTCACCAGCAAGAACGTCAAGCTGGTCGGCGAAGCCCTGTCCGGCCACCTGGACGCCCTGCTGCGACCTCTGACCACGGGCGAGCCCGTCGACATCGTCGACGTGTTGGCGGACGCCGTGCCCACCTATGTGATGGCCGAGATGCTCGGCACCGATTTGGATGAGACGCACGAGCTGAGCAGGCAGGTGCGCACCAGCTTCGACGATTCGTCTGGGCCTGCGGACATTCAGGATCCAGCCGAGCACGCCGCCGCCAGCGCCCAGGTGTTCGCGTACTTCTACAAGTTGGTGCGCGCACGGCGGGCGTGTCCCGGCGATGATGTCGTCAGTCATCTCATGAGACCTCTGGCCGACGGCACACAACTGACGAGCCAAGAGCTGTTGCTCAACTGCGACGGCCTGGTCAATGGAGGGCTGGGCACTTCCCGGCACGCGGTGTCGGGAACCGTCGAGGCGTTCGCGCGCCACCCGGACCAGTGGGCGAGACTTCGCGAGAACCCCTCTCTCCTGAGCGGCGCTGTCGAAGAGGTCCTGCGGTGGGCCTGTCCACCGATGCACGTGATGCGCACGGCGACGACGGATGTCGAGCTGGCGGGTAAGAAGATCGCAACCGGGGACAGGGTCGTGGTCTGGCTGCCCTCATGCAACCGCGACGAGGCGGTTTTCACCGAACCGGACTCGTTCAGGATCGAGCGACGACCGAACCCGCACCTCAGCCTCGGCGCGGGTCCCCACTACTGCATCGGGGCGGCCGTGGGACGCCTCGAGATTCGTGTGCTTCTGCAGGTGATGCTTGCCAGGATCGAGCGCCTCGAACTGTGCGGTGAGGCCGCCCGAAGTGCCTCCTCCTTCCTGAACGGGGTCGACCGGCTCGAAGTCCGAATGATCCCGCTGTCTGCCCAGCCGTGATCGGTTCCGAGTCTTCCCGGCTCGCTCTGCTCGCGGATCCCGGTTGTCATCCTCGCCGGACGATGGGCCGCCGCGTTGCACCCCCGTCATCGCCGCGCATCCGGACGTCGACGTTGACGTGCAACGGTTCCACTGACCGGGTTCGAAGACGACAACGGTGTCCCGGCAGCGCACCGTGGGATACCCCGGATCGCGATAGCATCCGTTCGGACCGGCCGGCGCCCGCGGATCGAGGTGCCACAAGCTTTCGAGCACGGACCCGTTCGGGGGTGTCTTGGGATGCGGGATCTGCCAGAGCCAGTCGGTGACCCCGACTCCAGATCAGCCACCCGCTTTCTGCTGTGGTTGGCGCGCGGTCAGGTTCGTGGACTCGTGGCTGCCACGGTCTTCGGCGTCACCACCATGGTGGCGACCGCTCTGGTGCCGGCCGCCATCGGCCAGGCGATCGACGCCGGATTGGATGCCCGCGATCCCGGTGCGCTGATGGCGTGGACCGGGGTGGTGCTCGCCCTCGGCGCCGTACAGACCGCGACGGCGATGTTGCGTCACCGAGTAGTCGCCCGCAACTACCTCGCGGGAGCGTTCGCGACGGTGATCCTGACCGTGCGGAAGATCGTCCAGCTCGGGAACACCCTCCCCAAGCGTCTGGCATCAGGCGAGATCCTGAGCATCGGAGTGTCCGATGCCGACCGGATCGGAGACGCCATGGTGATCACCGGGAGGGGCGTCGGTGCGCTGGCCGGCCTGATCGTGGCGGGCGGCTTGTTGATCTCGACGGTGCCCGAGGCAGGTTGGGTCGCGGTGGCAGCGGTGCCACTCGCCGCCTTCGGGATCGGTCGGCTCCTGCGACCGCTGCACAGCAGGCAGCAGGACCAGAGGGCGGCGCAGGCCGGTCTCGCGACCCGAGCCTCCGACATCGTCGCCGGCCTGCGGGCGTTACGCGGCATCGGGGGCGAGGACGTCTTCCTCGACCGCTACCGTGCGCAGTCACAAGCGACGATGAGGGCGGGAATCAGGGTCGCCGTGGTCGACGCGCTGCTCGTCGGCTACAAGGCTCTGCTGCCGGGACTCCTCGTGGCTCTCGTCGTCTGGGTCGGTGCCCGGCAGGCGATCAGCGGCGCGATCACTCCGGGAGAGCTGGTGGCCGCCTACGGCTACACCGCTTACCTCATCTCGCCGTTCGGCACGCTGACGGCCATGGCCGGCAAGTGGGCCAAGGCTCACGTCGCCGCCGAACGACTGGTGCGACTGCTGAACATCGAGCCCGAGATCACCGATGTGTCGGGAGCCGGCCCGGTCCACGTTCGGGGGCCGTCACCTCAGCGGATCGTCGATGTCGAGTCGGGCCTGACTCTCGCGCCCGGACGGTTCACGGCAGTGACGGCGGCAGACCCTGCTGACGCCGCCGCCATCGCCCATCGGATCGGTCGGCTCAGTAATGACGGCAGGGTCCTCTACGGCGAGCAGAAAATCACCGATCTGCCACTCGGAGTCCTTCGTAAGACGATCATAGTCACCACGCCCGAGGACCGCTTGTTCTCCGGCACGCTCCGCGAACAACTCGATCCGCACGCCAGCGTGCGCGAGACCGCGAGCAGGTCCCGGGACGCGGCGATCATGGACGCCATCGACGTGGCGTCGGCATCCAATGTCGTCGACGAGCTTCCGGCAGGCCTCGACTCCTACCTTCACGCGGCGGGCCAGGAGTTCTCCGGGGGGCAGCTCCAGCGGCTGCTGCTGGCACGGGCGCTGATCACCGAGGTGCCGGTGTTGGTGCTCGTCGAGCCGACCACGGCGGTGGACGCGCACACGGAGGCCGAGATCGCTTCGCGCCTCGGTCCCGCGCGGGCGGGCAAGACCACGATGGTGGTGACGTCGAGCCCGATCGTGCTCTCCCGGGCCGACCAGGTGGTCATGGTCTCCGCCGGGCGCGTGGTCGCTGAAGGCACTCACGCCGAGCTGCTGAAGACACATCCCGAGTACGCGCGCATGGTAGCGAGGGACAGCCAGTGAACGTCGAGACGAATCGGCCGATCCTGCCCGTCGCGACAAGCAGCGACATCCGCGACTATCTGCGCACGCTCGCCAAGCGATTCCCGTGGAGGTTTCTCGGGGTCCTGGGCCTGCAGGCGTCCGCGGTAGCCACGGCGCTGATCCCACCGCGGCTGCTCGGTGCCATCGCGCAGGATCTGACGGACCATCGCGCCACGCCGGAGCAGGTGACATGGTTCGCGCTCGCGATCGCCGGCCTCGCCGTGGCGCAGGCGCTGCTCCTGGCCTTCGCAGCACGAGCTTCGGCGGTCCTCGGCGAACTGGTGCTGGCCGAGCTCCGCGAGGACTTCGTGCGGAGTGTTCTGCGATTGCCTCTCTCGACCGTCGAGCGGGCAGGCAACGGCGACCTCACGACACGAACCACGCGTGACGTCGACGCCATGGTGAAGTCGATCAGATCGGCCGTCCCCGAGGTGCTCATCGCGACGGTGACTGCGGGAATGCTGGTGGTCGCCACGGTGGTGAACGGGCCGCTGCTCGCCCTGCCGATCCTGATCGTCATTCCGACCCTGCTCTGGGCAGGGCGCTGGTACCTACGCCGGGCAGGCGACGCCTACCTAGCCGAGAACGCGTCCTGGGGCGAGTTGACCGAAGGCATCTCACAGAGCGCCGACGGCGCTCGCACCATCGAGGCGTTCGACCTGGCACGACAACGAGTGCACCAGACCGACGACGATCTGCGCCGTGCGTGGCGGGCCGAGAAGGCCACGTTGCGCCTGCGCACCTTCTTCTTCCCCCAGGTCGACGGAAGCTTCGTGATCCTGCTCGGCGCCACGCTGGGTCTCGGTGGGCTGTTCGTCCTTCACGGTTGGGCCACGATCGGATCCCTGGTGGCCGCGACGGTATATGCACAGATGCTGTCCCACCAACTCGGCCAGCTCCTGAGCTACGTCGATGAGTTGCAGGTCGCGGCCGGTTCCCTGGCCAGGCTGCTGGGAGTGGCGCAGGTGAGACCGGATCGCGAGGCCCGCCCTGCTACCGTGCAGGACGAGCGCGTGGTGGCCACGTCCCTGCGCTACTCCTACGACTCATCCGTCGAGGTGCTCCGCGGGATCGATCTGGAACTCCATCCGGGGCAGAGCCTGGCGATCGTCGGGCCGAGCGGTGCGGGCAAGTCGACCCTCGCCCGCCTCCTGGCCGGAATCCACCCACCGAGCGGCGGGTCGGTGACCGTGGGCGGCGTGCCGCTGGTCGAGCTGCCGCTCGGGGACCTGCGTGGCCACGTGGCGCTGCTGACTCAGGAACACCACGTCTTCATGGGAACACTGCGGGAGAACGTCGTACTCGCCGATCCGGCCGCCACCGATGCCCGGGTGCGCGACGCGCTGATGGCGGTTGACGCGTGGAGATGGGTCGAGCAGCTGCCTGCCGGCCTGGACACCATGGTCGGCTCGGGGCAGCACCGGATAACCGCCGCGCAGGCGCAGCAGGTCGCGCTCGCTCGCCTGATAGTGGCCGATCCGCACACCCTGGTTCTCGACGAGGCGACGTCGATGCTCGACCCGACCTCGGTCAGAAACCTGGAGAGGTCGCTCAAGGCCCTGCTCGACGGCAGGACCGTGGTGTCGGTCGCGCACCGCCTGCAGGTGAGCCGTGACGCAGACCGCATCGCGGTCGTCCGCGACGGTCTGATCGTCGAACTGGGCTCACATCAGGAGCTCATCGAGGCGGGGCGCGAGTACGCCGAGCTGTGGAAGTCCTGGCAGGGTTCCGACAAGGCTTCCTGAGACGACCGCCGAGACGGGGGGATCGCCGGACCGCGGCGGCCCCCCGTCAGGAGCCACCGACGCAGCACCGTGCCAGGTCCTTGGCGAACTGCTCGACGAAGGCACTCTCGTACATTCCCTGCGCGCACGAGCAGTCGAGCACGCCGGTGCCGTCCTTGTAGAGGAACAGCAGCATCGCCAGACCGGGCTGGTGGTAGTCCCCCGCGACGACGGGGAGCGACTCCCTGGTGAGTGGCACACCGTCAAGCTGGATCCCGGGGCCTTGGGTGTTGACGTTGAGGTATCCGTAGGTGGTCGGCTTCCTGACGTAGGCGTCGGGGAATCGGGCGCGGACGTACTCCTCGTGGCTGAACATGCTGTGCTCGACCGCGTCCAGCATTCCGGCACGAACCTTCGGCGCCAGCGACGAAACGGTATCGTGCGCATCCACCTGGACGCGCAACATCATCCGATTCGAGCAGTACGCGACCAGCTCCTGCGTCTGCGGCCACAGGCGTCGCGAGGTCGCGAAGTGGAAGCGGACGTCGGCGGAGTGTCCATGGGATCGCAGCGTCACGGCCGTGGCCGCGGAGGCCAGCATGGAAGGCGTTAGACGCAGTGCTGCCGCGCTCTTCCTCAAGCGGTCGACGTCGTCGACCGACAGGTCGACCTGGTGACTGATGTAGGGAGCCAGAGAATCGCACTGCCCCAACTCAGGCAGGTCCAAGCCTGGATAGGCGCCGAGACCGGCGTTCTGCTCGTCCCACCATGACAGCGCGCGCTCGCCTGCCGCAGAGGCGATCCACGCGCGCTCAGCCCGGGCGAACCCGGTTGCATCGCTGACCAGCGCGTCGAATACCGATGGCGGCTTCTCGAGCAATCCCTCGTACACCATGGTCAGGTCGCCGAACAGAACCCTCACGCCTGCGGGATCGATGATGCTGTGCTCGATCGACAACCCGAACATGTCCGCTTCGGCACGATGAAGGACGACCGCCCGGATGAGCGGCCGCTCGTCCGGCGAGAACGGCTGCTGCAGCCACGCGTACGCCTCGGCGGCAGCACTGTCGGGATCGGCTCCGGCGGTCATCTCACGCAGTGGCCAGACCGCCTCGTCGGGGAGCAGGCAACCGACAGTGTCGATCGGTCCGTCGGCGAGGAAGTACGTCCGAAGGCTGCTGTGCCGGCGAGCGACAAGGCGGAGGGCCTGCGCGAGCCGAGGCACGTCAAGGCGGCCGGGGTAGGCGAAGGCGTAGACCATCGGGTGCTTCCACCAGCGGTCCGGGCCGCGCAGGACCGCCAGTCGTTTGGTCTGGGTGGTTGTCGCCGGGATGCGAGTCTCACCCTCGTTCCGGTGGGTCTCGGCGAAACCCGAGATGTCCGAGTCAGCGATCACCGTGAACTCCTACGGGACGGGACGGGCTGGTGCGCGCCCTCGGCGCGAGCTGGATCGACCAAGGTGCCGGGTTCGTCGTCGCCAAACGACTCCGCCAACCGGTGGAGCCTGGTGATGAGCGCCTCCGCGGTCGCTTCATCGGCGACTGTGAAGTACGCCTCGAGGCATCCGGCGCTGGCGCACTGCTCGGGATCCAAGACCTCGATGATGCCGGGGACACCCGACACGCGCTCCAGCAGACCGTCGCGCGCCGGTAGCCGGGTGCGTCCGATCGTCTGCGCAAGCGGCTCCCGGACCGACTGTGCCGGAGGCTCCCCCAACGAGACCCGGACCAACTCCTCCCACAGGTCCACCCCCAGGGCGTGCCACAGCATCCGGGCGATGCCCATGCCGCCGGGCCTGATGGCCACCTCTCCGATCACCGGGCCCGACTGGGTGCGGAACACCTCCAGGTGCGTCACCCCCGCCTCGAGGCCGAGCGCCGCGACCACACGCCGGTGCAGGTCGAGGACCTCGATCGAGAACGGTTCGGTCTGGTCCACGAGGTATCCGGCGTCGAAGTAGGGCGAGCGCTGCAGTGGTGGGGTGAAGTAGCGGGACACGGCCGCTCGCGTCACCTCACCGTCCTGCACGACACCGTCGCAGTGGTACTCGTGGGTGAACTGCACTGCTCGCTCCACCTGGACCGGCAGCCGCAGGTCCGCGAGATCGGTGAAGGCGCCGCCGCGGTGACGCTCGGCGAATTCGTCGGGCGTGTCGATGCGATAGGTGTAGTTGGAGCCGGTGCCGAGGACGGGCTTGATGACGACGGGCCATCCGGTCCGCAGGGCGCCGTGAGGCACCTCGTCGAGGGTGGCGACCTGGGCATGGCTGGTGACGGGCAGACCCGCGGAATGCAGTATGTCCTTCATCGCCCGCTTGTGCGCGCTCCAGAGGGACTGCTCGAATCCCGGCCCCGGGACGCCGAGGAGGGAACGGACCAAGCCCGCGGCGACCACACTCTTCTCCGTAGCGGCGATCACGCAGTCGACAGGTCCGTGTGCGGCCAACTCATAGGCTGCTGCTTGAACCTGCGTCAGGTCCGAGAAGTTGTCGACCACCGCCAGCGGGTGGCCACGGTACACATCGGCGTTCGCCCGGCGCGTCATCACACGTAGGTCCACATCGGCGCGAGCGCGCAGAATTCGGAGGACCTCTGGGCGATCCGAGTTGAGAAGCAGTACCCGCCTGGTGGAGAGCACCACTGTCACACGCCCGTTTCGATCAGCACCCGAGCCGCCAGATCCTCGCAGACGGCTGCGGCGTCGGCAGCGTCCATGCCGTCGACCATGACGTATCCAGCGCGGTCGTTCGTGGTCTGACCCGGGCGGACGTGATCGCCGACGGCGACCTTGAGGTGAATGTCCGCCGTCGTGCCAACGGTGTCCGGGACGACGATACGACGGACGGTTCCGGCTGGTGGCATGAGGAAACGGATGGCGGCGCCGCCCCGGGCGACCGGCGCATCAGCGGGCGGCCGCAGCAGACCGAGAGGGCAGCCTGCGGTGAGTGCCAGCATGTCCAGTCCATAGACCCGCCGCAGCAGCTCGTTGATCTTGTCACCGCCGATGCGGTTATGTGACTCGATGATGCGAGGACCCTGTGCGGTAATCCTGATCTCCGTGTGGGCGGGTCCCTCGGTCAGCTGGATCACGTCGAGAAACGCGCGCACGAGCGCATCGACCTCCGCCAGAGCGGACTCGGCCAGGGCACTGGGCTGCGTGTGGCCGACCTCCACGAACGAGGCGTTCACCAGCTTGTCGGTCACAGCGAGCAGGGAGTGTTTGCCGTCGTGAGAGAAGGTCTCGACGCTGACCTCGGGCCCGTCGAGGTACTCCTCGGCGATCGGGTCGACACCGCCCGCCGCCTCGAACGCGCGCCATGCATCCGCGGCCAGATCCGCCGTCGCCACGCGGATCACCGCCCCGCTGCCGGTCCCCTCCGCCGGCTTCACGATGACCGGCCCGCCGACCATCCGGCAGAACGAGCCGAGCTCGGCCTGGTTCGCCGGCGTGGCGGTCCGGACCGGGCTGATGCCGTGCGAGTTCAGGACGTCTCGCATGCGCCGCTTGTCCCGCAGCAGGCCCACTGTGTGCACCGAGTTGCCCGGCACCTGGAGCCGCTCGCCGGCCGCAGCCGCGGGCAGGAGACCGAGCTCGGTCAGCGACATCACCCGCGCGAACGGATGCGCGGCGTGCAGGGGAGCCAGCGCTGCGTGCAGAGCTTCGAAGTCCGACAGGTCCACGGCGATCGCCAGGTCGGCCTCAGCGGCCACCGACGGTGTCGGCTGAAACGCGTCATGGACGAACACCGTCTCGATGCCGAGAGCACGCGCTGCGCCCACCAGCAAGGGTGCGCCCGCGATCACGGCGATCCGCGGTGTCGCGATTGGCTGGACGGCGGGTGTCGTCACGCCCGCTCCAGGTTGTCGGCTCTGCGGACGTACGTGTCGCACTCGAACAGCGCCAGCAACGGCCACCCCCTCGTCGATGCTGCACGACGTCGCCCGTGCAACCCAAGCCGCGTACCGCCGTGGCGGCACCGACCCGCACTCTACCGCTCACCAGCGTTCCACAGTTGAGCGTCTATTCCCGGCATGGGCAGTGGTGAGGTCGCCTCCACCGCGCCCCCAGCCGGCGGACCAGGAAAATCGAGCCGCCCCGCAGGGCCTGCGGGTCCGGCGATGCCGGGTCGGGAGCACCGCACGCGCCACGTCTCGTTGCTCTATGGTCGACGCGTGGGCACGAGCCCTCCTGGAGCGTGATCCCGCTGGGAAGCGGCGACACCCCGGACCCTCATCAACGGAGCGAGCCGAGATGGATGTGAGTTACTCCGACCTGGTCACTGAGATGTACGAGATCTCTCAACCAATCGGTCACAGCGTCGGCGACATCGAGTACTACAGCGCGCGGCTCGCGGATGTGGACGGCCCGATCCTTGAGGCGGCCTGCGGCACGGGTCGCGTCCTCATCCCTCTCGCCGCGGCAGGCCACACCGTGGCCGGTGTGGACGACTCCGCGGCGATGATCGCCGCATGCGAGCGGAACTGCCGCGAACACGGTGTGAGCGCCGAGTTGTTCACCGCGAGCATGACGGAGTTCGTGCGCGAGGCCTCGTACGCGGCGGTCATCGTTCCGCGCGGGTCGATCCGGGCGATCAGGGGCCGCGAGGCGACATTGGATGCGCTGCGCTGTTTTCATCGGTCACTGGCCCCCCGGGGCACCCTCCTGCTCGACCTCAGCCCGCCCAACGTGGCGACCCAGCTGGGTCCGATCGAGTTCTGGGAGGCCGGCTCGACCATATGGACTCGTCAGGATGTCCGCATCGACTACGACCCGGTCTCCAACTTCTCCGCCAAGCTGACCCGCTACGAGAAGTGGCAGGACGGTGTGCTGATCGCAACAGAGCTACGTCGGTTCTTCCTGCAGCACTGGAACGTGCACGAGTTCACCGACGTGCTGCGGGAGGCGGGCTTTGGCGACATCGAGGTGACAGCCGACTATCGCGCCGAACCTCCGCGCCCCGACAGCCGGCGCTGGGTCTATCGAGCCGTCCGGGCGTGATGCGGCAGCGTGACCGCGAGCTCGCCCTGCGCCTCTCTCCCGCCGACATCAGGGGTCGGACATCGGGGCTGACGGACCGATCGACCGGCTTGTATCGTGTGGCGCACCGCTGAACAAGCACCGAGGACGGCCCCCATTCACTGGGGCGGGGAGGCTGACTCATGGGAATCTTGAGCAAATCGGACCGCCGCGAGCGGGATGCCCACCCAGGAGACGGCGTCGCGATCGACCATCCCGTCATTCGTCCTTGGTCGCCCATCGTTGAATCGCCCGGCCGTGTCGTGGCGGACCGCGCTCTCGGCGAACGCTTGTGGGACTTCGACGGGACGGAGTACATCGATGCGTCCTCGCTGAACGCCGCGTGCGGATACGGACGGCCGGAGGTCGTCGCGGCCGCGAGCGACCAGATGGCCCGCCTGCAGGGCATCGACTTGTCCATGCACGATCACGACATCGCCGGGCTGCTCGCGCGACGGCTGTCGGCACACCTGCCTCACGGACTCTCGCGCATCCTGTTCACCAACAGCGGCAGCGAGGGCATCGAGGCGGCCTGCTTCATTGCCGCCTCGTACTATGCGCACATCGACCGGCCTCGAACGCGGGTGGTTACGTTCGCTCGTGGCTACCACGGCTCCACCACCCTGGCGCGCAGCCTCTCCCAGCTCCCACCGACCGCCCATTGGTTCACCGACCCGCTCCGGGTCACCCCGGTGACCATCCCCGGAACCGACCGGGACGCTCGCGATCCCGCGACCACCCCTCTGTTGCTCGCCGCGTTCGCCGAGGCCATCACCCAGGATCCAGCCGACCTGCCGATGGCCGTGCTCGTCGAACCACTGATCAACGTCGGCGGAGGCGTGGTGTTGCCGCCGGGCTTCCTCCGCGGCCTGCGCGAGCTGTGCGACGAGCACGGCGTCCTGCTGATCATCGACGAGGTCTTCACCGGAATCGGCCGCACCGGGCGCATGTTCGGATTCCAGCACGAGGAGATCACGCCCGACATCGTGGTCAGCAGCAAGGGGCTCAGCGGCGGCTACGCTCCCATCGCGGCGGTGGCGATCCAGGACCACATCTACCGAACCTTCGTCGACGACGCCTTCTTCGGCGGCGTTCGATACGGACACACGACGAGTGGTCACCCCGTGGCATGTGCAGCGAGCATCGCGGTCCTGGACGTCATCGAGAACGACGGCCTGGTCGAGAACGCCCGCATCATGGGGACACGTCTCCTGGACGGGCTTGCCTCGTCGACCGGCCACTCCCTCGTCCGAGACGTCCGCGGCCTGGGCATGCTGGCCATCCTCGAGATGGACGGCCACGACAGCGCGACCGCGTTGGCGGAGGGCGCCCGGAAGCACGGTCTGTTGGTGCGCCAGCAAGGGCCCGTCGTGATGGTGGTTCCGCCATTGACCGCGGACGCCGACGTCATCGACGACATCGTAAGCCGCATGGGCTCGGCGCTGGACGGAGTCGAAGGCTGAGATGAGCAGCGATCACACGGAAACCGAGGAAGCGCGGGCCTCGTTCCGGGTCCAGGCATCGATCGTCGCCAAGCGGGAGGGCGAACGGCTTCCGGCCTCGGACATACGCGGCGTGGTGGACGATTACGTGAACGGCCGCGTCCCGGACCATCAGATGGCTGCCTGGCTGGCCACCATCGCGTGCCGCGGCTTGGACCTGGCCGAGCTCACGGAGCTCACCAACTCCTATGTCAGCGGCGGGGAGCGGTTGCACCTCGACCGGATGGACCGCGTCGTCCTCGACAAACACAGCACCGGTGGCGTCGGCGACAAGGTCAGTCTGGTGGTGGCTCCGATCGTCGCCGCGTGCGGTGTCGCCGTGGTGAAGATGAGCGGGCGCGGGCTGGGTCACGCCGGCGGCACGATCGACAAGCTGGAATCGATACCAGGCATCCGCCTGGACCTGGGGCCGGACGACATCTACGCGCTCGTCGAGCGAGTGGGCATGACCATTGTCAGCCAGAGTCCGGCTCTCGCACCCGGCGACGGTGCCACATATGCCTTGCGCGACGTCACAGGCACCGTGGAGAGCATTCCTCTGATCGCGGCGAGCATCGTGAGCAAGAAGGTGGCTGTCGGGGCCAGCGGGCTCGTGCTGGATGTCAAGACAGGCGCTGGGGCCCTCATCCCGGACCTTTCCCGAGCCGGGCTCCTGGCCGAGACGATGCTGCGGCTCGCGAGGCAGTTCGGGCTGACCTGCGGGGCAGTGCTCAGTGACATGAGTCAGCCGTTGGGGTGCGCGGTGGGCAACGCGCTCGAAATCAAGGAGGCGTTGTCCACGCTGCGGGGCGAGCAGGTTCCTGGGTTGTGGAAAGCCTGCTCGGTCCTGGCCCGGCTCATGCTGCAGAGCGCGGATCCCACGCTCTCCGACCCTGAGGCGGATGCTCGAGTCGCGAAGGCCGTCGCCAGCGGTGCGGCTTACGAGCGTTTCCTGGAGTGGGCATCGGCGCAGGGTGGGGACCGCCGGACTCTTGAGCGCCCAGAACTTCTGCCAGGCGCGAAGCACGTTGTGCCCATCACCGCCGTCCGCGCGGGCTGGGTCCGCGATGTCGCCCCCCGCGCCGTCGGTATGGCCTCCGTCCACGTGGGTGCTGGTCGCCTCGCACATCGAGCACCGCTCGACCACGGGTCTGGCGTGTGGGTGACGGCGCGCGTCGGCAGTCGGGTCGAGGTCGGTCAGACGTTGGCCGAGCTGCACTACAACGGTGGCGATCACGACATGGCCGTGAACCTGCTGACCTCGGCCTTCGACATCAGTGACGAGCCTGTCGAGGCGCCACCCATGATCCACCAGATCTTCGAGTCGAACGTTCCGGTCGACTAGATCTTGACCGGAGCCGTCATCTCGCGCCGCGACCCAGGGCACCACGAAGCAGCCACAACGACAGCCTGAAGGCGCACATCCAGGGGGGAACCAAGCATGTCGACCGTCCCGAGCCTGCAAGAACTGTCAGCCGCCGCCGCTACAGTGATCACAGCTTTCGACGCGATTCCTGAGCGGCCGGTCGCCATCGCGGACGCGTCCGCCCTCGGCTCGGAGACCGCCCGCGAGGTCGTCCAGCGTTACGATCGGAACGGCTTCTGCGTCGTCGAATTGGTCGCCGACGACCCGGTGCCGGCCACGCTGAAGGCCCTCGGGGCGTCGCTGCGCCTTGGCGATCCGTTCATACCACCGCTGTACACGATGGGCGCGAGCAAGCCCAAACCTTTTTCCACCATCTCCGCGGCACGAAACTCCGGCACCTCGGACGCCGACCATCCGTCCTTCGGCAGAGCCGATTGCCAACAGCTCCACACTGACGGCACGCTGCAGGACATCGGGTTCGTCAAGGCCGGCGTGCTCGTCTGCGAGTGCGCCGCCGACGAGGGCGGCGAAACGATGCTGTTCGACGCCTCCGCGGCCTATGCGGAGCTCCTGGCTCTGGACCCGGATGCCGCCGTCGCGATGGCGATGCCCGGAACGCTCGTCCGCACGGCCAACATCAACGGATGCACCGATGAGAATCGCGGCCCCACCGTCTCCGTCATCGACGGGGCTCTGGTATCCCGGTACAGCGTGACGGACACCGATTCGTGGGCAGTGCCGGACGAAGTGAACGAGGACGATCTGCGGCGTGGAATCAAGTTTCTCGCCGAGGCCAGCGAACCGGGTAGCCCCCACTACGCGGAGTTCAAGGTGGCGACCGGGCAGGCGATCATCTTCGACAACACAAGGATCTCCCATGGGCGCACCGCCTACCGAGACACCGCGGACCAGCGCCGCTGTATGTACCGGGGCCTGTTCCTCCGTCACCCGTCGGTGGCATAACCGGTCGGCCACTGTCCGGTCCCCGAGCATGTCCGGCTCAGCTCGGACCTCACTGGAGGGAGTACCTCGCCATGTCCGTTGAACTGCGGATCGAGGCGGACGACGAACTGGTGCGACGGCTCCTGCGGTCCCAGGCGCCACAGCTCGCGGAGATGCCGCTCAAGCGCCTCGCGACCGCGGGCGTCAACAACACCATTTACCGGCTCGGCGACGATCTCACCGTACGACTGCCCCAGACCGCGTGGTGCGCCGACCACATCCGCAAGGAGCAGCGATGGCTGCCCGCGCTCGGCGAACACGTGACCTTGCGCATCCCGACCCTGGTGCACGCCTGCGAGCCGGGAGGCGACTTCCCATGGCACTGGTCGGTCTACGGGTGGCTGGATGGTGACGAGGCCGTTCACACGCCCGTGACCGACGAGCACGCGATGGCACGCCAGCTGGCGACGCTCATCGAAGAGCTGCAGCAGGTCACGATCACCGACGGGCCTCTTTCCGGTGAGCACAGCGGGATGCGGGGCCTGCCACTGGCGGTGCGGGATCCGGTGGTCCGGCAGGCCCTGGCGAACATCACGTCGTTCGACACCGCGGCCGCCACCGCTGCATGGGAGGCCGCCGTCAGGACTCCGGCCTGGCAAGGTCCGCCGGTGTGGTCGCACGGCGACTTGCACCCGGGAAACGTTCTGGTGGACAACGGCGTGCTGAGTGCGGTCATCGACTGGGAGATGCTCAGCGTGGGCGACCCTGCGCTCGACCTGTCGGGTGCATGGATGCTCTTGACGGAAGCCGGCAGGGAGACCTTCCGAAACTCTCTGACGATCGATGACGACACGTGGGCCCGCGGACGCGGTTGGGCACTGTGCATCGGCGTGATCGCCGCCGCTTACTACCACGACAGCAATCCGATTCTCGCCGGTTTCAGCCGCCGTGCGGCACAGGACGCCGTCGACGACTTCCTGCGCAACGGGTGACAGCGCCGTCATGCGATGCCGAGAATCGCCGCCAGCTCGTGATACAACGTCGGTCCTGCCCCCAGGACGCCGGTGCCGAGGGCGACCGTACGGCCGCCGGCCTCCTCCAGGACCAACCGGCCGGCCGCCCAGTCCCACCGCTGCAGCTCGTCCTCATAAAACGCGTCGAAGCGACCTGCCGCCGTCCAGCACAGGTCGAGGGCGGAGCTTCCGGTGCACCGGGTGTCACGTGCGCCTGGAAGCACACGACGCAGCACCTCCACCTGCCGACGGCGGGATTCCACCGTATAGGAGAACTCAGTGGCGACAAGAGCCTGCGAGAGCGACACCGGTTCGTTGACTCGCAGCGGTCGTCCGTTGAGCGCGGCACCTCCTCCCCGGGACGCGGAGAAGGTCTCTGCCCGAACCTGGTCGTGAACCACGCCGGCGACCGCCCTCCAGCCGTGTCCATCATCGACCTCGGCCGCGATGCTCACGGCGCAGTGCGGGATCCCGTAGAGGTGGTTCACGGTGCCGTCCAAAGCGTCGACGACCCATCGGACCCCGCTCGCCGATGGCTTCTCAGGACTCTCTTCGGAAAGAACTCCGTCATCCGGTCGCATGCGGGCGAGCAGCCGCAGAATCTGCGCCTCGCTGCGCTTGTCGAGCTGGGTGACCGGATCGGACGGAGAAGACTTCAGGTGCAGCGTTCGCCGGTCATTGCGGTGCTCGAGAATGACCCTGCCCGCCGATGCGGCGGCCGCCTCGGCGACTTCCCGCAATTCGTCGAGATCTGGCAAGCTGAGGTCGGTCATACGGAGGATTCCTCATCGACGAGCGCCATGTCGTGTTACTCGCGGCAGCCTATCGTCCGTGTGCCCGGCCATGTCCCCGACTCAGACAAGGGTTCCTCTTGAACGACATCCCAGACCTCGGTCCCAGGCCGGAGCGCGTCTCCATCGACGTGGAACAGGTCGAGCGGCTTGTTGCCGGTCAGTTTCCCGAGTGGGCCTCCCTCCCGGTCGTGCCGGTGGAGAACGGTGGTTGGGACAATTTCACCTTCCACCTCGGCGACACGATGCTGCTTCGCCTGCCCAGTGCGCGGCAGTACGCCCTGGCCGTCGACAAGGAGCACCAGTGGCTCCCGGTGCTGGCCCGGTCTCTGCCGCGTCCGATCCCCGTTCCGCTCGCCAAGGGCGAGCCAGGAGCGGACTACCCGTTCTCCTGGTCGGTCTACGAGTGGATCGAAGGTCAGCCCGCGAGCTTCGAGACGGTGGCTGATCCGATCGGTCTCGCGCAGGACCTGGCCGACTTCGTCAGTGCGTTGCAACGCGTCGACGCCACTGCAGGGCCGCAACCGGGAATTCACAACTGGTTCCGGGGCGCGACACTTCTCACCTACGACCAGACGACGCACAACGCGCTGGATGACCTGCGCGGCCACATAGACGACAAGCTGGCTCTCGAGATCTGGAAGCACGCGTTGGACGCGCGGTGGAACGGCGTCGACGTCTGGTTCCACGGCGACCTGGCGCAGGGCAACCTGCTGCTCGATGAGGGCAACCTCTCGGCCGTCATCGACTTCGGCACCTGCGGCGTGGGCGACCCCGCGTGTGACCTGGCGATCGCGTGGACGCTGCTGACCGCTGAAGGTCGCGGGGTCTTCCGGGAGCGGTTGGCCGTCGACGACGCGCTGTGGTCGCGCGGCCGCGGCTGGGCGTTGTGGAAGACGCTGGTGTCCTGCGCCAACAGTGTGGGCGAGTCTGACGCGGACGCCGTGAACTCCCGCCGCGTGCTCGATGAAATCTTCGCCGAGTACGGCGCGCGCTGACCCCCGTCAAGCCCCGAGTTCTGCCCCGTGGAACAGGAAGGGACGAGCCGCTTGCGCACCGCTTGCGGTTCGAAGGGCTTGGACCCTGCCTCCGCGTGGATATCACCCGCATGCGTCGGTGCCACTCGGCCTACCGGTCGCCACTCAGCGACGCGGAATTCGCGTCAAGAAGGGAACAAGCAGTGTCTGCCACGCTCGACGAGCCCTACCTCGGTGTCGAAGCACAAAGGATCTACTACGACTTCCGTGAGCGTACGGCCGCGTTCGACCTGATCCGGGAGGTGGTGCCGGTGACGTACGCCTTGCATGCCGGCTCGGACGCCGGCCGCCTGGTCAGCGACAGCCTGGCTCGCCTGGAGGCGTGCGGCAGTGTCGAGGAGGTCGACGCTGTCTTCGCGGACTGTCGCGCGAGGTGGGACGAAGCCGGGTTCGGCGCGCGTCTCACCAACGACAAGGAGGGCGCCTGGCACCGGAGCCTCCTGGTCGCCGGCCTCGACCGTGCGCACGGCCACGTGGTGGACATGGGCAATCACAACAACGGCTTCGGTGACTACCTGCTGCGAGTGAACCCAGCCGTCAAGCACGTCACGGGAGTCGACCACCGCAACGATCCGAACGTCCTCACGGGCGAGCGCCTCGACTTCGTCCATCAGGACGACGTGACCAAGGTCCCGTTGGACGACGACAGTGCCGACACCGTGGCATTTCGCGTGGCCCTCCACCACTGGACCAAGCCCGTGCAGGAGGCGCTGCTCGCCGAGGCGGCTCGCATCGTGCGCCCCGGCGGAGAGATCGTCATCGTCGAGGACTCGTGGGCTGACCGGCCCGGCCTGACGGACAACGCCCTGACGCAGCAGTACCGGAAGCTGAGCGATGAGGATAAAGTCGCCGCCCTGTCGCTGATCGACGTCTCCTCCTGCCTCATGAAGGAGGAGACGGTCGCCTACCCCATGTCGTACCGGTCGGCGGCCGAGTGGGAGTCCATGATCACCGCCCTCGGCGCCACATCGATCGATTCGACGTACTGGGGCTTCACGATGTTCACCGTGTACGGCGCGCCGATGCTCGTCACTCGCGCGACGATGGCCTGAGGCGAGGACCGAGAGGGCCGGTCTCACAAGATCGGCCCTCTCGGCCCCGTTCGTCTCAGGAGGTGATCACGACGACCGACGGCCGCGGGAACGCGTGGGTGTGCGGCCACGTGCTAGAGGGGCTTTCGAAGGTGGAGCCGTCGGTCTCGCCGGGATGCTGCACAGCCAACCACACAGCCCGGTCATCGTGGCTGATGAAGGGCCCGCACGGCTCGGCCCCCACCGGAACGGTGGCGAACTGGTGCACCTGTCCCCGCCGGGGCCCTGCCAGCGGCACACGGAAGAGGCCGTCGTTCGACCCGAGGGCGTTGCCGTCGGTCGCCACCCACAGGTTGCCGACGCTGTCGAAGGCCAGGTTGTCCGGACAGCTGATCGGACTGACGTGGTCCTTGGGATATCCGGCGAAGTAGGTCTCCGGTGCCTCCGGGTCGCCGCACACCAGAAGCAGGCGCCAGGAGAACGTCGTGCTGCCGTGGTCGGTGCCGCTCTCCTCCAACTCCACGACGTAGCCGTTCCGGTTTCCGCTCGTCTCGGTCAGGGGCGCGCCGAGCTCGGAGCGGACGTTGCTCCGACCCAGAGGGTTAGCCTCGTCCACCGGGTAGGCGGCGGTGCCACGCGAGGAGTTGTTGGTCAACGCGGCGTAGACCCGCCCGCTGGTGGGGTGCGGCTCGACGTCTTCGGGCCGGTCCATCTTGGTCGCCCCGACCCTGTCCGCTGCGATACGAGTGTCGATCAGGACGTCGGCGACCGTCATGCCCTCGACGAAGGACGTTGTGTCGCTGGCCAGTGGGATCCACTCGCCCGAGCCGTCGTACTCGCCGTCCTGCGTGCCATCACCGGTCAACCGGGCGGCGTACAGCGTGCCCGCGGAGAGCAGTCTCATGTTCCGTTGCCGAGCCCGGCGCGTCGGGCGTGTGTCGATTTTGTCGCGCGAGACGAACTTGTAGAGGTACTCGCCGCGCTGGTCGTCCCCCATGTAGGCGACGGCGTGGCCCTCGTTGCAGACCGCGATGTTGGCGCCCTCGTGCTTGAAGCGCCCGAGCATGGTGTGCTTGCGAGGCGTCGAGCGAGGATCGTAGGGGTCGATCTCCACGATCCATCCGAACCGGAAAGGCTCGTGCGGCTCGATCTCCAGGTCGAATCGGGGATCCACGTTCCGCCAGGCGCGGAACTCCTCGACCTCGACCCCGTAGCGGGCGTAGCTCTCGGTGTAGCGCGGGTCCAGCGTCGCACCGTCACGGGCGTCGAAGTAGGCGTTGAAGTTCTCCTCCCCCGACAAGATCGTGCCCCAGGGCGTCGTGCCGCCTGCGCAGTTCTGGAGCGTTCCGAGCACCCGTGTACCGGTCGGGTCGGCCGCCGTCCTCAGCCGCGGATCGCCGGCAGCCGGCCCGTCGACGAGGAACTCGGTGGAGCCCGTGATCCGACGGTTGAACCTGGACCGACTCGGTGGGACCGGCACGAACGATCCGTCTCGTCGACGCGTCAGCTCGACTACGGACATGCCGTGCGACTGGATGGCGATCCTGCTGATGGTGTCCGCGTCGTACACCCCTGCCGGGTACATCAGCTCCTCGTTGGTGTACTCGTGGTTGCACACCAGCAGCACACGATCGCGCTCCAGAGGCAGGACTGCGACGTAGTCGCAGTTGTACCCGAACTGTAGGGCCGCTGACTCCGGGGTCTGGCGCAGCACGTCGAACGCGGGCGCGGCCGGGAGCACGGCGTCACCCCAGGACATCACGATCTGCGAGCGGAACCCCGGCGCGACGGTGACCTCGTCACGAACGTTCGGGGGGACCGGCGTCCACCCCCCTCGGGCAACGCTGATCCCACCCGGTCCGCCGACGGGGTGGCCGGCGGTCGGCTCGGCTGCGGCCGCCGCGGGGATGTCCGCGTGGTGTCCCACGACCAGGGTCCCGGCACCGAGGACGGCACCCCGCAGCAGTGCGCGCCGCGTGAGCGACCGCTCCACGAGATCGGAGAAGTGCACGTTGTCGGAGGTGTTGGGCTCCGGACTGCTGCAGGCGTCACCACAACGGTAGTGACAGGTCGCCGCGCTCCGTGAGCCCGATCTGGGGGCCGATATCAGGGTGAGCGGGGTGGGTCGCACTGGCATCTTCGTCTCTTCCCCATGTTCTGTTGTCGCTGCGGTCCGAGTACTTGGCGAGCCACAATGCCCCGGCGATTCAGGACTCTCATCGCGTTGATGTGTGCCGGGAGTCGTTTGTGGTGGACGTCAGGTTAACTGGGGGTAGCGTGCTTGTGTTGCCCCAGTTCGCCTCGGTTTCTTGGCTCTCGCCGCAGAGCTCTGCCCTTCGGTCAGGAACCCGGGCCGACCGCACCCGGTGAACGACTCGTGGATCGCAGCCTGCTGCATCGTCGAACGGCTTCCGCTGATCACATTCAACGTCAAAGACTTTCGCCGACTACGCGACGTACGACGGGCTCCGGCTCATAGACCCGCGTTCGAAACCCGTGCCTTAAGTGCACATAATCATGGAGTTGCCGATTACGGCGAGTTCGGAGGCTTGGCCTTCTGCGGGTGAATTGTCTCGTGACGGGCCAGCATTGCAACGAACTCGCTGATCTTCCGCTCGCGGGTCTGCGCCTGTTTGACGGCATTGACGCGGTGGATGAGAGCGAACCGGTTGGTTTTGGTAAGTACGTCGAACATGGCCTGGGCGGCGGGGTCGGCAGCGATGGCGGCGAGGAGGTCGGCCGGCATCTCGGCTTCCGACGGCGGAGCGTACGCGGCCGCCCACCGCCCGTCCGCTTTCGCGGCTTCCACCGCGGCGCGGCCTGGGGGCAGCATTCGCCCCTGCGCCTCCAGCCGGGCCACGTGGGCGACGTTGCGTTGTGACCAGGAACTGCGCGGCCTTCGAGGGGTGAACCGGATCCAGGAGGTTTCCTGATCCCGTTTACGGGCCTGCCCGTCGATCCAGCCGAAACACAGGGCCTCGTCGACCGCCTGCTGCCAGGTCAGCGTCGTGACCGTACCGCCCTTCTTGGTCAGGGCGAGCCAGACGCCGGGCGACGTGGCGTGGTGGGCCGACAACCACGCGCGCAGCGCGTCGGCGTCCGCGACGATCAACTCTTCCAGTTCTGCACTCGCCATGACGGCAGGCTATCGCTGCGCTGCGGCCGCAGCTTCTGCCTGTGGGCAAACCCGACTCGCCGGGCTGCCGGCGCGCCGGTCGCTCGACGGACCGTCGGGGCAGTACCTCGATGCTCAGGACGGTTGCGACGTCGGGCTGGCAGGTCGGACTTCTCGTACACGTGCCGGTTACGGCGAGCGTCGTCCACGACCACAGGCCTCTGACAATCGCCAGCGCCGTACGAGCCGGCGACGCCCGGCGATCCAAGCCGCGCACCCCACCGCTCGCTCTGCGGCAGAAGAGTGCGCGGGATGTCCGAGTGCTGCAGGACAGTCCCGTGCCCGAGAAGGTTCGCCGTTCGCTGCCGCTGGGATTATCGGACTCGCCGCGGGCGGTGCTGGTCGTCGTCGTGAAACGGCGGCGCCCCTAGCGACTTCCTGCCGAGGCGCCGCCGACCGGCTGGTCCCGGGGCCATCAGCGCGACTGCGCTCGGCAGGTGACATCGCCCGTTGACGACTTGCGCCTGTGCTGACCTCCACAGCTCGCGCCAGCAGCCGAATGGCCTGCCGTCCAGCATCGACGTGCCGGCGTCTCCGGCCACGACCAATCGCGGTGATGGCGCCGCCAGCACCGACCGGCACCGCCAGCAGTACGACTGCTGCTGTCCCCATACCCCCGTGTTATCCGGCAATGGCAAGCCAACGGACCGCTCGAGGTGGTCCGTCGGCTCACGCTGGAGGGGCGGTCGCCCGTACCCGCGCTTGCGTTGTGTCGGCCACGTGCCGGCGATCGAGCGGTCAGCCGGCTGCATCAAGCCAACGTCGCCAGCTCGTGCGGGTGGTAGCTTGCTCGGGTTGCGTGGCCACGTAGAGGACGAACTGCGCTCGGAGCCGGACCAGGGGATCGTCGGCGGACGTCAGCGTCTCCACCCCATGGAAAAACAACGGGTCGTCGAGATGACGGACCAGGCTGGCGTACAGCCAGTCCTTGCACCGATACGGTCGCCTCAGTGCCGCAAGGATCAGCTCAGCGATCTCAGGTTGGATAACCCCCGGGAGACCGCCCCGATCGAGCCGGCGAAGAAGTACCTCCTTGGTTCCCCAGCGGGACCACATCCACGACTCCGGCGCTCCCCACTCGTCGGGATATTCCGCCTCCCACCGCAGGTACAGGGCGGCGAACGGCGCCCAGAGCGCGCGGGCGGCACGATCGCCGTCCGTAGCGTCCCGGAAGGCGTGGAGAGGTCCGTAGATTGTTTGCTCCTCATGCCACCGGAAGTCGGCGCGCGCCTGGTCTACCGCCGCGGCGAGCCGAGTCTGGCTGGACCTCGACCGGTAATGCGCGGCCCACAGGCCATTCGACCGGTGCAATGCGTCGCTCGCCGCAGCGAGCAGTACCTGATGACGAGCAAGCGCATGGTGGCGCATGACCGGATCGATCGCCACCAGGTCAAACAGCCAGGAGTAGTCGCCGCGCGGCTCCGCAAACACCACAGCAGCTTGCCATCTCGACCCAAGCGGGCACCGGTCAGGATTACGGGATCGCCATGCGCGGCGCGGCGGGGTTGCAGGGAACGCGGCAAAAGCGGACGGTCATGAGCCGTCGAGGTGCGGCCACTTCGCTTTTCCCTAGGCTGCTTACGTGAGCAGCAGGGAGGCCATCGAGACCGTACGTCTACGCAAGATCAAGCGCCCCGGTGGCGTCTTCTGGTACGACCTCCAGCGCGTCGGACAGGACCTTGATGGGACGTGGCTGCGAGGCCCGGTGGGTTCGGCATGGGGCGCTCCGCATGACTGCGGCACTCTGTCCGTACCCGTTGTGGTGTTGCTGGCAGCGGATCGTCCGTGGGTTGCGTGGTGGTCGGTGATTTCGCTGACCAACGACTGGAAATCGACGTATGCGTTCCACCGGAGGTTACCGAGGCCGGCTGGCAGTATGTCGATCTCGAGCTGGATCCGGTGCTTCACGAGCCTGACGGACGGGTCGAAATAGAGGATTGGGATGAGTACGAAGACGCCTGCCGAAACGGCTGGATGAACTCGGACGACGCCAAGCTTGCAAGGACCACGGCGCAGCGCTGCGCGGAGTTGCTCCGGCAGGGGACAGAACCCTGGCTGCGGCGCGGATGGCAGGTGCTTCGCCAGCCGATGTGAGTGGGGCGCCGCGCGCTCATCGGCCGTGCGTGCACGGGGATCGAGCCGAGGCCTGCGCCGGACATCGACGGAGAGTGACGGGAGTTCCTGCGTTCCGGCGCACCCGCTCGGCGGCAAATCCGGATGTCAGATGATGACAGTGCCAGGCATCATCATCGCGTGGATGCCCGTCGAACAATCGTCCTGGTCGATGACCTCCGTATGTTCGTGGATGGCCGTGGCGCCGAGGTGGCCCGCACCAGCGCCGCCGGAGTTGAACTCCTCGATCGGTATCGCGACCGAAGCCTGGATGAGCTGTGGCTGGATCACGAACTTGGTGGGGACGACACGATCTGGCCGGTCGTGGAGGTTCTGGAACGGGCTGCCTTCGACAAGTGCCCGTTTGACGTCGGCGTCATCAACGTCCACTCCGCCAATCCGGCCGGCGCCGTGAGGGTCGCCCAGGTCCTCCGGCGCTGGGGGTATCGGGTCCGCGTCGCGTCGGGCTCCACGGACGTCGGCTACCTCGACGGCCTCGCGTGAGCTGACCGACTCGAACGCGCCGCCCGACGGTTGTCATACCCGGGCGGCGGATCCGAGCGCCGGTGGAAGGCGTCGCGCTGATGCTGCGACGACGTTGAATAATCCGCAGGTGGATGTTGCCGATCTGCTCGCCCGGGCTGCGGCCATGCTCCCCGCTGATGTCGTCAACGAGGCCGGCGTGACGGTGGTGGACGTCCGCGAGTACCTCGACCACGACGAGTGGGAGGTCACGCTCGACCTCCTTGCGGACCTCGGCACGGGTTGGCGACCGTCGGCCGCTTGGTGGGATCTGCTGATCGACAGCGCCGAGCTGATGTGGCTCTCTGATGCCGCCGCGTGGTGCCGCTGGGGTCGGTGGGAGAGCATCCACGGGATCGTCCGCGCTGAGGTGCGGCTCCTGTCGCCTGCCGAAGGTGGCCGGCGAAGGCCGATCCCGGGCAAGGGCATCCTCCGACCGCTGTGGGATGTCGGCAGGCGCACGGCCGCGGGCGACCCCGATCTGCTCGTGGCACGCATCTGGGTGGAGTCGGCGCCGGGGTTGCCACCAGGCGCCACCGGGTCGGTCCGCCTTGGCCCGCTGTCCCCAGCCCTCTGGAGGCACCTGCAGCCGGGCATGACGATCACTATGCACGAGGGCCGGCCCACGGTAGGAACGGCCATCATCATCGAGGCGTCGAATGCGCGCTGACATCGGCACGACCGAGGGCGGGCTCGATCGGGTTGTGGCGGCGCTGCGTAGCGCGCGTTGTCTCCGGCAGACCATGCGCCGATGCAAGCGCTCTCGCCGAGACAGCGGGCTGGCGATTTGATGTAGCAGGCTAGTGTTGTCGCCGGACGTTGGCAGCGTCCACTGCGGTAGACACACGCTCGGGGTGCGGAGGCATACGTAACCCGAATGAAAGGTACGTGTGTCGTGGATCTATGTGAGATCTTGTTGTGGGTTGCCCTAATACTCCAACGTCACTTCGCCTGTCTGTGCTGGTAGTGGGCTCGTCGGGCTCGGGCATGGGATGTTCGTCGCCAGATCGACCAGTGCAGGGTGTGCGCTGGTGGGAGCGTCACGGCGAGGACGAAGGAGTTGAGGAGTCGGCGGATCTCGGCGAGGGTCAACGCGATGATCTCCGGGCCGGCGTCGGGCTGCTGCGCGGCGAGGATGGTCAGGACGGCCAGGGCGAGCATGGCCAGGGTGATGAAGCGGTGCCAGCCGGTCCAGCCGCGGACCTGGTAGTGGTCCAGGCCGACCTGGCCTTTGCCGGTTTGGAACAGCTCCTCGATGCTCCAGCGGGAGCCGGCCACTCGGACCAGGGTGTGCAGTGGCGCCGGGTGGGGTGACCAGCACAGGTAGAAGGCCAGCTCGCCGGTGGTGCGGTTGCGGCGGATGAGCAGCCACCGATGCTCACCAGGGCTGGTGGCGGTGGTGATCCAGGCCCACAGGTAGGCACCCCTCTGTGTCAAGAGGCGGCGGCGAGGGTTGTTCTAGGCTGGGGTGTGGCGGGTCCGGGAAGTGACTTTTCCGAAGTGTCGATCTCGGGGTTTGGGTCGGCCGCGCTGGATTGCAGAGTCGCCCCCGCGTGTCCTCCCGGACCCGTCCCGACCAGCTTCGCGTCGGCCACCATCTGCCGGTAGACGATGTCGGACAGGCGCCGTTTCAGTGCTCGTAGGGCCTCCATCGGGGTCTTGCCCGCGGCCAGTCTGCGCCGGTAGTAGCGGCGTCCTTCGGTGTCCCGGCGCAGCTGGACGATGGCCATGATGTGCAGGGCCCGGTTGATGCGCCGGTTTCCGGCTCTGGAGAGCCGGTGCCGGTTTTGCTCGCCGGACGAGGCGTCGATCGGTGCGGTGCCGTTCCACGAGGCGAAGTGGGCGCGGCTGGTGAACCGGGCGATGTCTGCGATGTCGCCGAGCAGGCGGGCCGCGCCGGACGGTCCGATGCCGGTC
>NZ_JBVJGT010000032.1:0-1084 GCF_055587185.1 Micromonospora sp. NPDC048040
TCCATCCCGGCCTTCTTCGTCGCCGCGATGATCGCCTTCACGTTGCCGACCTGCTCATCCGACAGGTCGATGCGCGACTGCGCACCCTGCACACCGTGCGGGATCAGCTTCGTGGTGTCCACGGCCGGCTTGTCGGCCTGCACCGCCACAGCGGTGACCGGCGTCGCCGCCACGGGGGCGGTGTCGGCGTGGTTCAGCGGACCGGCGGCCAGACCACCGGCAACAGCCAGACCAGCAATACCGAGAACGCTCTTACGCATGATCGTGTTCATCAGATGCTCCATTCGGGGGTTGGCACCACACGCCGAAAGGGGGGTTCAGCGGGGCGCAAGCACCGTCCGGCGCTCAACAAACTCAAAGGGGATCCGGCGTCACGCGCCGGGAAGAATCAGAACCGGCCACCTGGAGACCGGCAGTGGCCCGTGTCGCGCGGGCGAGGGGTCGCCCTTCGCTGGCCGGGACCATGTGTAACGACCGGCGACCCACCAACATTCCGGGGCCGGGGCCGGGGCCTGCACGTCAGCCCGCCCGGGGGCGGCGGCGTTGGCCTTGCTCGGTCGTACGCAGGGTGTAACGACCCCGGCCCGGCCACGATTCCGCCCCCACGATGCCCCCGGTCACACCCGAAACCGGACCCACGGGACACCCGCCACCCGGATCCTGTCGAGCTGCCCGCACAGACGGGACACAACCGGACCCCACGGGATGCCGCCCCACCGGCCGCTGTCGAGCTGCCCGCACAGATGGGGCACGCGTGCCCGGCGGGAGAGCGCCTGGTGTGACGGGTGGTCCCACAGACGGGGCAGCTCGACAGGGCACGTCATCCAACCCACCCGAAGCTGACAGCGGGTCGACGGGCCGCCACCCCGCAGCCGACCCCCACGCCGACATCATGCCGATGCCTATGCCGACACCACGCCGACGCCCTCACCGACCCCCACGGCCGACGCTCTGCGGACGCTTCGCGGCAGCCGTACCGCACAACCGACATCCAGGCACGGACGGCGCGCGACCACCGACGGGGTGTGGCCCGCCGTGCCCGGCGCAGGGATCAAGCCTGACCGCCCGGAGCCGGGCACGGCGG
>NZ_JBVJGT010000032.1:1091-74645 GCF_055587185.1 Micromonospora sp. NPDC048040
CTCCCTCGCTGTCCCCCCCCCCCCCCTCCGCCCCTCCCCCCCCCCCCCCCCCCCCCCCCCCCCCCCCCCCCCCCCCCCCCCCCCCCCCCCCCCCCCCCCCCCCCCCCCCCCCCCACACCCCCACCAGGACGAGACAAGGGAAGAGAGAAGAACTCAGACCCCGAGATACCGCAGCACCGCGAGCACCCGTCGGCTGTAACCCCCCGCCCGCGACAGCTCCAGCTTGTCGAAGATCGTGTTGATGTGCTTCTCCACCGCGCTCTGCGACACGTGCAGCCGCCCGGCGATCGTGGCGTTGGTGTGGCCCTGCGCCATGTGGTGCAGCACGTCCCGTTCGCGCGGTGTCAGCCGCGCCAGCGGGTCGGTGCGGTCGGCGCCGGCCAGGACCTGCCGCACCACCTCGGGGTCCAACGCCGTCGCGCCCTCGGCCACCCGGTCCAGGGCGTCGAGGAAGTCGTCCACCTGGGCGACCCGGTCCTTGAGCACGTAGCCGACCCCCTCGGGGCGGTCGGCGAGCAGCCGGGTGGCGTACCGCTTCTCGACGTACTGGGAGAGGACCAGGACTCCGGTGCCGGGCCACCGCCGCCGGATCTCCAGGGCGGCCCGCAGCCCGTCGTCGGTGTGGGTGGGCGGCATCCGTACGTCGGTGACGACGACGTCGGGCCGGTGCCGGGCGACGGCGGCGACCACGTCGTCGGCGGTGGCGACGGCGGCGGCGACCTCGTGGCCCTCCTCGGTCAGCAGCCGGGCCAGGCCCTCGCGCAGCAACGTGGAGTCCTCGGCGAGCACTATCCGCACGGCAGCTCCACCGACACCGTGGTGGGCCCGCCGGCCGGGCTGTCGACCCGCAGCCGCCCGTCCTGCGCCGCGACCCGTCGCGCCAGGCCGGACAGCCCGCGCCCGGCGGGGTCGGCCCCGCCGACGCCGTCGTCGTGCACCGTCATCCGGACGAACTCCTCCCCGGCCCCGATCTCGACGGTGATCAGGGTAGCGGCGGCGTGCTTGGCCGCGTTGGTCAGCGCCTCGCACGCGACGAAGTACAGCACGGTCTCGACCTGCCGCTGCGGGCGTACCGGCAGGTCGCAGCGGACGCGGACGGGAACGTCGGAGCGCTGGGCGACCATCTCCAGCACCTGCCCGAGGTCGGCGTCGTCGAGCGCGGACGGGTACACCCGCCAGGCCACCTCGCGCAGCTCCGCGACGGCCTGCTGCGCGTCGGCGTGGGCCTGGGCGAGCAGCGCGGCGGTGCGCTCGGCGTCCCGGCTGCGGCGGGCCCGGCCGAGCAGCATGCCGAGGGCGACCAGGCGCTGCTGGAGACCGTCGTGCAGGTCCCGCTCGATGCGCTGCCGTTCGGCGTCCACGGCGGCGATGACGCCGGCGCGGCTGGCGGCCAACTCCCGGACCCGGTCTTCCAGCAGGGTACGGGCGTTCGGGCCGAGCAGGCGCCGGGCGAGCCGGACGTCCAGCGCGGCCACGCTCACCACGGCCTGCACGTTGACCAGGAGCAGCGCCGCGCCGACGACGGCCTGTAGCAGCGCGTCGGTCACGCCGAGGTCGCCGCGGAACACGGCCCGCACCACGATCGACGCCAGCACCACGCCGACGGCAAGCACCCCGTACGCGAGCAGGCCGAGCGCCCCGGGCAGCAGGCGGGCGGCCAGGTAACCGACCTCCCACCGGCCCGCCGCCCCGGGCGGGACCTCGACGCCGTGGAACCGGGCCAGCCGGTCCCGCTCGTACCGCGCCAGCGTCGCGGCGTACCGGCGGATCGCGGTGCGGACGCGGCGGCGGGCCGGCGGCACGGCCGCGGCGCCGGCCACGGCGACGGCCGCGCCGAGGAGGAACAGCGCCTCGACCACGGCCGTGAGGATCCCGAGGGCGACCCCGACGGGGATCCGGGTCGGGCGTGGCGTCACCGGCCGGGGCGCCTCCACCGGCTCAGCGCGCCCCGTCGCGGTCCCACGGGTCGGGCTGCCCGTCGGAGTAGGCGCTGCGGTAGATGGTGCCCCGCCCGGCCGGGTCGGGCGTGTGGTGCAGCGGGGCGGGTCCGGGGGTCGGCTCGGCCTCGACGGCCGCTGCCGCGCCGCGCCGGGCGCGGAGCACCCGGGAGACCACGAACCAGCCGACGGCCGCCACGCTGGCGACGATGACCACGTTCTGCAACACACCGACGTACCCCTCGACCAGGTGCCAGTTGTCGCCGAGCAGGTAGCCGGCCATCACGAAGGTGGTGTTCCAGATCAGGCTGCCGAGGGTCGTGTAGACCGCGAACGTCCACACGGGCATCCGCTCCACGCCGGCCGGAATGGAGATCAGGCTGCGGAAGATCGGGATCATCCGGCCGAAGAAGACGGCCTTGACCCCGTGTCGCAGGAACCACTCCTCGGTGCGGTCGACGTCGCTGAGCTTGACCAGCGGCAGCCGCTCCGCGATCGCCCGGATCCGCTCCCGACCGAGCGCGGCGCCGATGTAGTACAGCGCGAGGGCGCCGAGCAGCGAACCGAGGGTGGTCCAGAAGATCGCGCTGACCACACTCATCCGCCCCTGACCGGCGACGAAGCCGGCGAGCGGCAGGATCACCTCGCTGGGGATCGGCGGGAAGAGGTTCTCCAGGGCGACGGCCAGGCCCGCGCCGGGACCACCGAGCCGTTCCACCAGGCCGGTGACGTAGCCGACCAGGCCGTCCTCCGGTGGTGCGGCCTCCCCCGTGGCGGTTCCGGTGGCGAGCAGGGCGTGCGCGGTACGAATCATGGCCCCCACGCTACGAACTCATCCTGAGAGCCGGCCATGGGGCCGGCCGCCCGGTTCCGCCGGGCGACCGCACCGGGCGGGGTGCGGAAAACCGCAGGGGGCCGCGCCCGACGGACCCGGTGGTGGCCGCCGTCCTAGCGGGCCGCCCGCGCCGCGACCGCGCGGGCGGTCCGGCGGTGCGCGGCGGCCTCGTCGGGACGGCCCAGCGCGGCGGCGAGGTCGCCGAGGTGGTGGGCCACCGGGCCGAGGGTGAGGATGCCGCTGCCGGCCCCGGCCAGCTCGTCGGCGGCGGGCGCCAGTTCGGCGTACGCCCACCGCATCGTCGCGCCGTCACCGAGGGCCAGGGCGGCTCGGGCGGCGAGGCAGAGCCGGGCCTCGCGGAGCAGGTCGTGCGGTGACTCCGGGAGGGCGCGCAGCGCGGCGGCGGCCTCGCCCCGGTGGCCGGTGGAGAGCAGCACCAGGGGCCGGGCCCAGGGCTCGTACGGCCCGAAGTCCCCCTCCGCCCGGTCGTGCCGCCCCGGCCCGCTGGCTCCCCGCTCCCCCGGTGCGGGTGACAGGCGCAGGCACAGCAGCGCGAGGGCGAGCAGGCCGTGTTCCATGCCGGGCATCCCGCTGCCGGTGAGCGTGGCCTGCGCGGCCCGGTACGCGGCCTCCGCCCCTTCCGGGTCACCGCCGACCGCCAGCCGCAGGGCGGCGTACCACCGGGTGAAGACGCCCACCAGCGGCAGGTCGTACCGCTCGGCGAGGCGGTCCGCGGCGTCGGCGTGCGCGTCCGCGACCGTGAGGTCGGCGAGGGCGCAGTGCGCCTGCAGGAGGACGAGGTGGCCGAGGACCTCGAAGCTCACCAGCTCGTGCCGGGCGGCCAGGTCGACCAGTTCGGCGCCGATGCGGGCGCGCTCGGCGGCGAGACCGGCCCGGCCGAAGGAGTGCAGGAAGCGGGCGTTGAGCGCGTGCGCGAGCAGCGCCGGGTGCGACAGCCGCCGGGCGATGGCCTCCGCCTCGCGCGCCGCCCGGTGACCCCGGTCGGTGGTCGTGCCGCGCAACTCCAGGGCGAGGGTGCTCAGCAGCCGGCTGCGCCGTTCCGGCTCGTCGTCGCCGAGCGCGGCCAGCGTGCGCTCGGCGGCCCGGACGACCTGGCGGGAGAGCTGCTCGTCGTCGTTGCGGGTCCAGATCGCCGGGACGTCGAACGCGGTCAGCACGCTCGTGGCCAGGCCCGGATCGTCGAGCCCGACGGCCGTGGTGATCGCCGCCGACCGGAGCCGCCGCGCCTCGTCGAGGTGGCCGGTGACGGCGAGTGCTCGGCCCAGTCCCATCGCCGCGTCCAGCCGCCCGCGTACGTCGTCGTCGCCCGCACGGTCGTGGGCGGCGACCGCCTGCCGCCACAGGCGGGCCGCCTCGTGCGAGTGGAAGCGGCATTCGGCCTGCGCTGCCGCCGCCCGGGCGTAGCGCGCGGCGCGGGGCGCGGTGGCGCGGGTCGCCGCGCGGGCGAAGTGGTGGGCGAGGGCGGCGACGTCGTGCGGGTACAGCCGCTCGATGGCGTCCCCGGCGGCGGCGTGCCAGCGGGCCCGACGCGGCCCGGACAGGTCGCCGTAGAGCGTGTCCCGCACCAGGATGTGGGTGAACCGCAGCCGCCCGTCGGCCTCGTGCTCGCCGAGGAAGCCGGCCGCCAGGGCGCGGTCCAGGGCGTCCAGCACCGGCGCGGGGTCGCCGGCCAGCACGGCCAGCACGTCCGGGTCGACGTCGCGGCCGAGCACCGCCGCCTGCCGCAGCACGGTCTGCGCCGCGTCCGGCAACCGGGCGAGGCGGTGCCGGATCACGTCCCGCACCCCCGCCGGGACCTGGTGCAGCGCCGACTCGCCCTCGGCGGCGAGCAGCCGCGCCAGTTCCCGGACGAAGAACGGGTTTCCGCCGCTGCGACGGTGGATCAGGCGTACCACCGCGTCGTCCAGCGCGGGCCCGGCGACGGCGCGGGCCAGGTCGCCCGTCGCCGGCTCGGGCAGGCCGCCGAGGTAGACCCGGGCCGGTTCGGTGGGGGCCACCCGGGCCAGCGCGGCGGTCAGCTCCGGGGTGATCTCGGCGGCGCGGTACGTCCCCACGACCAGCAGCGGGCCGGCGACCGGCTCCGGTTCGCCGACCAGGGCGGTCAGCAGGTCCAGGGTGTCGGCGTCGGCGCGGTGCAGGTCGTCGACGACCAGCAGCACCGGCGCCCGGCCGGCCGCCGCCGACACCACGGCGGCGGTGGCGCGGTGGACCCGGAACCGGGCCGCCGCCGGGTCCTCGCCGGGACCGACGGCGTACGGCCCCGCGCCGGGGCCGTGCGAGCCCCGGCCGGTACCGTCCGACCCCGCGCCGACGGCGTGCGGCCCCGGGTCGGGGCCGGGCGACGGTGCCTCCCGCCGGCCGGTGGCGTGCGGCGCCGGGCCGGTGGTGAGCGCGTCGGTGATCTGGGTCCACGGCCAGGCGGCGGGAGCGCCCTCGTACTCGGGGCTGTGGCCCCACGCCGTCGTCCAGCCGTCGGCGGTCAACTCCCCGGCGAGCGCGTCGGCCAGGGCCGTCTTGCCCGCGCCCGCCTCGCCCGAGACGAGGGCCAGCACGGGGGCGCCGTGCCGGGCGACGTGCCGGGCGGCCTGCCGCAGGAGGGTCAACTCCTCGTCACGGCCGACGAACGGGCGGCGGTCGTCGCGGTCCCGGGCACCGGTCGGCGAGGTCCCGCGCGGCGCCGCCGGGCGGTCGCGTCCCTGCTCGGTGCCGCCGCCGGGAGCGGGTGGCACGGCGTCGGCCCGCGCCGGCGGGGACACCTCGGGCGGGATGAGTTCCGGCGCCTGGGCGAGGATGTCGGCCTCCAGTCGCCGCAGCCGGGGGCCCGGGTCGACGCCGAGTTCCGCCACCAGGGTGGCGCGGGCCTGCCGCAGCGCGGCCAGTGCCTCGCCCTGGCGACCCGACCGGTACAGGGCCGTGGCCAGCAACTGCCAGGCGTCCTCCCGCAGCGGGTGACCGGTGGCGTGGGCCCGCAGTCCGGTGGCCGCCTCGGCGGCCCGGCCCAGGGCCAGCAGCGCCTCCGCCCGCCGCTCGACGGCCAGCATTCGCAGCTCGTCGAGCCGGTCGATCTCGGCCCGGGCCCAGGGCTGCCCGGCGAACTCGGCGTACGCGGGGCCGCGCCACAGGGCGAGCGCGCCGTCCAGGCAGGCCAGCGCCGGCCCGGGCCCGCCCGCTGCCAGCAGCTCGCCCGCCTCGGCGACCGCCGCCTCGAACCGCCAGGAGTCCACCGCTTCCGGCGCGGCACGCAGCGCGTACCCGGGCGGATCGGTCACCAACAGCCGGGCCGGCTGCCGGGGTGGCCGGCCCGGTTCCAGGGCCCGGCGCAGGTCGGCGACGAACGTCCGGATCGCCCCCACCGCGCCGTCCGAGGGCTCCTCCCACAGGTCACCGACGAGCCGGTCGACCGGCACGACCCGGCCCCGGGCGACGAGGAGGCGGGCCAGCACCGCCCGCTGGCGGGGGCCCTTCAGCGCGACGGGACCGAGGTCGTTCACCGCCTCCACCGGCCCCAGCACGCCGAAGGCCACCGGGGGTGCCGCCGACTGCCTGGTCATGACACCAATCTAGGCACGCCCGAGCGCCGGCTCTCCCACGGCCGGGTCCGCGCGCCACTCACCCGTTGCTGACCGGTCGCTGACCGGCCCCGGGCAGGCTCGACGCCGGACGACGTGGTCCCCGACGACCACCGCGTCCGCCACCTCACCGGCACCGCAGAGAGGACCACCCGTGAACCCGACCATCAGGGGATTCGACTACCGGCGCGTCACCGTCGCCGACGGCGTCACGCTCAATGCGGCCGTCGCCGGCTCCGGCAGCCCGGTCGTGCTGCTGCACGGCTTCCCACAGACCCACCTCATGTGGCGGCACGTCGCCGCCGACCTCGCCGCCGACCACACCGTGATCTGCCCGGACCTGCGCGGCTACGGCGACAGCGACAAGCCCGCCGACCCCGACGGCACCGCGTACGCGAAACGGACCATGGCCGCCGACGTCGTCGCGCTGGCCCGCGCGCTGGGGCACGACCGCTTCGCCCTGGCCGGGCACGACCGGGGCGCGCTGGTCGCCGTCCGCGCCGGCCTCGACCATCCGCAGGCGGTCACCCACCTCGCCGCGCTCGACGTGCTGCCGACCCTCGACATGTGGGACGTCCTGCACGGCACGACCGCCGCCGTCGGCTTCCACCTCTACCTGATGGCCCAGCCGCCCGGCCTGCCCGAGCAGCTCATCGGCGCCAGCCCGGACGCCTTCTTCGGCCACTTCCTCGACGCCTGGACCCGGGACCCGGACGCCCTGCCCGCCGACGTGCGGGCCGCGTACCTGCGGGCGTCCCGGGAGGCCGTCACCTCGATCGTCGCCGACTACCGCGCCTCGGCCGGCGTCGACGTCGAGCACGACCGGGCCGACCGCGCGGCCGGCAACAGGCTGCGCATGCCGGTGACGGTGCTGCAGCAGGACTGGGGCGCGGCCCTCGGCTACGACGCGGCCGGGCTGTGGCGGGCGTGGGCACCGGACCTGGAGCACCGCACCGTCTCCTGCGGCCACTTCATGGCCGAGGAGTCGCCCGCCGAGGTCGTCAAGGCCCTGCGCGCCCTCCTGGCCAGGTGACCGGCCGGTAGCCGTACCGGGCTGGGGTGGCCCAGCGCACCCCGCGCGCCGACGGCCGGGCCGGGTCCGCGGTCCGGGTCCGCGGTCCGGGTCCGCGGTCCGGGTCCGCGGTCCGGGTCCGCGGTCCGGGTCCGCGGTCCGGGTCCGCGGTCCGGGTCGGCTGAGCGGGGCGTCGGATCGGCTGGGCGCGGCTCAGTCGTCGTCCTCGTCGTCGCCCGGCGACCCGGTGTCCACGCGGTCGAGCAGGGCATCGAGGCGGGCCGCCGTGTCGGGCGAGATCCGCTGGTCCTCGACCGCCTCGGCGAGCCGCTCCCGCAGGTCCTCGACCCGCTTGGCCCGGTCCTTCGGCTTGCCGCGGTTCAGGTCGGCGACCTTGTCCCGCAACTGCTCGACCGTCTTCCGGTCGATCTTGCCCTGGACCTGCGCCTCCACGAGCACGGCGGTGAACTCGGCGGCGAGCTGGCGCAGGCCGATCGGGTCTGGCTGGGCGGTCGCGGGCGGGGCGGAGGGGGTGGCCTCCGGCGTCGGCGACGCGGTGCTCGGCTCCTCGCCCGGCGTGGCCGTGGACGGGGCGGCGGTCGGCGGCGGATTCCCGTCGTCGTCGAGGGCGAGCACCCCGACGAGCCCGACGAGCAGCGCGACGCCGGCGGCAACCAGCACCGCGATCGGCCGGTTCCCCGAGGTCCGCGAGCCGGTGGCGGGACGCGGGCCGCCGGCGGCCACGGGTCGGCCGACCGCCGCCGGCACGCTGGCCCGGCCGGCGGTCACCGGGAATCCCGGGCGGCCGGTGGAGGCCGCCGCCGAGGTGGGTAGCGAGCGGTCGACCAGCGTGGGCGGGTGCGCCGGTGGGACCGCGCCCGCCGCCGGGGCTGGCAGGGTCGGCAGGACCGCGGTGTGCGGGTTGGCGGGCGCCGCGCCGGCGAGACGGGCGGCCAGCCGGGCCGCAGTCGGCCGGCGGGCCGGGTCGGCGGCGAGGCAGGCCAGGGTCAGGTCGGCGACGTCGGCGGGCAGGCCGGGGATCCGCAGGGGCGGCACGGGCGTGTGCCCGGCGTGCACCTCCAGCGCGTCCTCCCAGGTCCGCACGGGCAGCGGGGCCTGGCCGGTGAGGGTGCGGTAGAGCAGCGCGCCGAGGGCGTAGACGTCGCTGGCCGGGTTCGGCGGCCCGGGCCGCATCCGCTCCGGCGCGAAGTAGGCGGGCGTGCCCATCAGCAGCTCGCCGGTCTGCCCGGCCAGCGGGTGGTCCGGGCCGGCGAGCGCGGCGATGCCGAAGTCGAGCACCTTGGCGCCGGTCTCGGTGAGCATGACGTTGCCCGGCTTGATGTCGCGGTGCACCACGCCGATGCGGTGGGCGGCGGCGAGCGCGGCGGCGACCTGACCGGCCAGCCGGACGGCGTCCGGCCAGGCGAGCGGCCCGTCGGCGAGCCGGTCGGCGAGGTTGCGCCCCTCCACCAACTCCATCACCAGGTACGGCACGACCGCGCCGCCGGCCAGGCTCGCCTCGCCGTAGTCGTACACCTGGGTCACGTGGGGATGGGTGAGCCGCGCGGCGGCGCGGGCCTCGCGCTGGATGGTGGCCCGCAGCTGCGGGTCGGTGCCGAACTCCCCGGCGAGGGCCTTGACCGCTACGGGGCGGTGCAGCACCTCGTCGTCGGCGCGCCACACCTCGGACATCCCGCCGAGGCCGATGCGCTCGCGCAGGACGTAACGGTCGTGCAACCGAAGGGCGGGCGAGAACGGCGACATAGCCGTTCAGTCTGCCTGGCCCGCCGGAGCGGCCACCACCCGCCATGCCCGGTTGCGCGCCGGCCGTCCCGATGCTGCCGCGACGACCGGCCGCGCGGGTGGCGCACACCACCCGCGCGGGTCCGGCGGCGGGTCAGGAGCAGCGCTGCGGCGCGGGCAGCGACGGCGGCTGGATCCGGTCGGCGAGCCGGCGCAGGGCCCCGGCGGCGGCCAGCCGGGTGGGGGCGAGCCGCGCGGTGCGGGGGCGCTCCGCGCGGACCGGCGCGCCCGGCCGGGCCGAATTGACGTGTCGGGTCACCGCGTCGATGGCGACGACGAAGCCGGTGGGCTGTTCCATGGTCAGCTCCTCGGGACGGGTCCGGTGGAGGTCCGGACGACGAGTGCGGTGGGCAGCAGGACGTGGCCGGCCGCCGGGTCGGCGGGCGGGTCGAGCAGCAGTCGGGCGGCGATGCGCCCCTTCTCCTCGGCGGGTTGCCGCACGGTGGTGAGGCCCGCCGCGGCGGCCTCGGCGATGTCGTCGAAGCCGGTGACCGAGACCGGTGGCGAGCCGGCCTCGGCGAGCGCGTCGAGGACGCCGAGGGCGAGCACGTCCGAGCCGGCCAGCACCGCCGTGGGCGGCTGCGGCGCGGCGAGCGCGGCGGCGACGGCCGCGGCGCCCGCCGACCGGCTGTTGCCGGTGGCGGCGAGCAGGGTCAGCTCGGACCAGGCGACGCCGACCTCGGCGAAGGCGTCGGCGAACCCGGCGAGCCGCGCCCGGGTGGTGGGGTGCGCGACCTCGGCCACGTCGGCGAGCCGCACCTCGCCCGGGGCCGCGCCGGGCCGGACGGCGTCGCCGAGCAGGGCGACGCGGCGGTGCCCGAGCCCGGCCACGTGCGCGGCGACCGCGCGGGCGGCGGCGCGCTCGTCGATGCCGACGTAGCGGTCGTCGGGGCCCGCGTCGTCGCGGGGCGCGGTGGTGACGACGGGCAGGCCGCGGTCGCGGAGCACGTCGACGATCCAGCCCTCGTCGCCGACGCAGTAGACGCAGAAGCCGTCGACGGCGGCGTTCTCCACGGCCCGCCGCGCGGCCGTCTCGTCGGCGGGCAGGGGCACGAGCAGCAGGCTGGTGCCGTGCCGCTCGGCCGCCTCGGCGACGCCGGCCAGGAAGCGGACCGCGAAGGGGTCGGTGAAGGCGTACGACAGCTGGGACTCGAAGAGCACCCCGACGGCGCCGACCCAGCCGCGCCGCAGGGACCGGGCCGTGGGGTTGGGACCGGGGTAGCCGAGCTGCCGGGCGGTGTCGAGGATCCGCTGGCGCAGCGCGGCGGAGAGCTGGTCGGGGCGGCTGTAGGCGTTGGAGACGGTGCTGCGGGACACGCCGACGGCGTCCGCGACGGCCTGCAGGGTCGGCTTCACCGCGCGCTCCTCTGTATCGATTCAGTCTGGATCGATACAGAGGCTAGTGCCGACGGGCGGCGGCGTCAATGCGACCCAGCGATCGACGGCGTCGACACGCCGCGACGGGCGGAGACGAGAACGCCCCGCCCGGTCAGGCCGGGCGGGGCGGCGTCGAGACAGCGGCAGTCAGGGCTTGCGGGCGACCGCGCCGTACATGCTGACCTCCGCCGCGGTGGGCCGGGGCAGCGGGGCGTCCTCGGCGCGCCACTCGGCGACCGAGGTGACGCCGGGCTCCACCACCTCGAGCCCGTCGAAGAACCGGGTGAACTCCGCCAGGCTCCGCAGACTGATCACGCCGTGCGGGCCGCCCCGGCCGGCGGCCCGCGCCTCCCGCGCGACCTCCGGGGGCAGGTGGTCGTAGGTGGCGTGGGAAGCCGCGAGGTAGCTGCCGGGCGGCAGCGCCTCGAGCAGCCGGGCGACCACGGCGTACGGGTCGTCGCCGTCGGGCACGAAGTGCAGGATCGCCACCAGCATCAGCGCCACCGGCCGGGACAGGTCGATGGTGCGCAGCAGGTCGGGGTGCCGGAGGATCCTCTCCGGGTCGCGCAGGTCGGCGTCGATGTAGGCGGTGCGAAGCGTCTGGGTGTTCATCCTGTGACGCTTCGTCTTTGGGCTAATTCGGGGAAGATTCCGGTGACGTGGGTTGGCCGTGAACGGCGTTTCTCGGTGGATGTTGAGGCTGTGAAGGTGTTCGCGGGCGGTGAGCGTGTGCGGCTGGAGGTTGTACGTGCGCGTTTCCGGCTCCGGCGGACAAGAGTCCTCTTTGGAGGCGCAGGAGAATGAGCTGCGGGCCACTTCCACCGGTGAGGTCGTGAAGGTTCCCGCAACCGGGCTTCGGGTTGCGGGAGGACCGGCCCTGGTCTCAACCGGCTGCTGCAGGCCGTTGCTGACGGCAGTGTCACCGTAGTCCGGCTGACGCATGAGGACCGGCTCGCGCAGTTCGGTGTCGGTTGGCTCAAGCGTCTGCTGGGCGTGCATGGCGCTGGCCTGGAGGTGCTGCATCCGAGGAAGCTCGGCGGGCGTGAGGAGTTGCTGGAGGACTTCGTTTTGTTGGTCACGGTGTTCGCGGGGCGTCTGTATGGGATGCGGTCGGCGGAGAATCGGCGTCGCCTGCTTGCTGAGTCCGGGCAGTGTGTAGACGGGGGTGGTGGTCGGTGAGCCGGAAGGTACCGCTGGCTGAGGGTGAGGCCTTCCGTACCGCGTGTGCCCACGCCCTGCTGCGAACAGGGGTGGATGAAAAGTCCGGCGAGGTCCTCTCTTCGGCCGCGCTCGCCGAGCGTGTGGGCTGGTGCGCCGACCTGGTGGCGGGGATGGTCTCCGGGCTGCTGGCGCAGCGCTGGAGCGCAGGCGACGTTGATGTGCTCGCCTCCGGCAACGACGCCGGTGGCCGGAAGCTGCCGTCGAACGCCTGGATGGCACTGCGGCGCCTGGGCTGGACCGTCAACGTCCCGGAGGGCGTGACGGTCAACGACCGGATCGTGCGTATGGCTCAGGAACAGGCTGGGCGTGCTCTTCGCTCGGCGGCGTGGCGTGCGGACCTGACCGCCGGGGTTTTGTCGACCTGGCCAGCCGATCCGCGCAAGCGCACCCGGCAGGAGTGGGACCAGGTACGCATGGCGGTTCCGGGCGGGAAGGATCTGCCGTCTGGCGTCATCAAGTCTCGCACCCGGCAGGTCGCCACGTTCGTTGCCGCGCATGGGCGCCTTCCGGTGGACATGTACGAGTTGGAAGACGTCCCGCGAGTCGCCACGATGCTGCTGCTCGCTGCGTGTGACAGGCAGCAGGCCACCATCGCACGCAGCGACACCGATCCCACGAGAGCGCTGCTGAGGTTGCAGCTTCCCTCACGACCGGATCCGCGAGCGTACCGGGACTGGACGTGGGTAGCCTGTCCGATCACTCTGCCGCCCATGGTTCCCGCCACGGCGGTGCTGCACCTGCCCACCCTCCGTGTCGCGGGCGGCACGGTGCGCGCCGACATGGCATACACCCACGTCGTGCCGAAAGCCCGGCGCACCGGTCACACGGTCGCGCTCGGCGTGGACTGGGGCCTGACCACCCTGTTGTCCGCCGGAGCCCTGCGACTAGAACAGGACGGCCGGATCACCGCTGTGGGGGCAGGCGCTCAGTTCCGCGCCACCGGAATCCTCGCGAAGCAGCACCGCCTGCGCCGCCATGGTGAGCGGCTGCATGCCAAGGCCGACCACTACCAACGGCTTATTGGCGTTGACGCCCAGCATCACCTCGTCGGTAAGCATGCGGTACTGCGCGACGAGACCCGCCACGTGTCCGAGCGCCGCTCGAACCTGAACGCCGCGATCGCCTGGGCCGCCGCCAGGTGGGCCGTGGACCAAGCGATCGCCGCCCGGGCGACCGTGATCTATCTAGAAGACCTACGGTCGATGGAAGCACGGGGCATGGGCCGCACGATGAACACGCGCCTGTCCCAGCAGGTACGCGGGCAGATCGTCGACCGCGTGCGTCACCTCGCTGCCGAGCAGGGTATCGCCGTGGTCACCGTGCCCGCGCGGAACACGTCCAAGCACTGCCCCCACTGCCTGACGCCCGTGCGGCACCGCAAGGCCCCCGATAAGCCGACCGTGGCGGGATGGAAGTGGGCCATCTGCCCCAACCAGTCCTGCCGCTGGCAGGGCGACCGCGACAACGGAGCATGGCGGCGGATCGCCGCCCGCGGCCTCACTCACCAGAGCACAACCATCACCGACAACAACAGCGGGCAGATGGTGATTCACACCGTGGTCGACAACCTCGAAGCGTCAGCGGTCATCACAAGAACCAGCCGGACGGACCGGTCGAAAACCGGGCCCACCCGGCACAAGCCAACACGCCCCGCGCCCAGGCGACGCAGGGCACCCTCCCCCACCCGGCCCCACAGCCAGGCGGGCAAGCGTCCGGAGGGACACGCACCAACGGACCGGACACGACTGCCCCGCGCAGCCCACCGGCACCAGGGCGCGACAACGATCAGCACACCCACCACCGGCCACCAGCCGCGAGGAGCAGCACTGGGCGCAGGATTCCACCTGAACGCCCATGCCTCCCCACCCAGATGGGAAACGATCCCGGACACTCAGTCCGGCTCAGGATCACACAGCTGATCAGAGACGCTGCCTCCACGACTCTGCACCAGCCGTCACCGGTGGCGTCCGTCCACTGTCGCCGGTCGGCGATCATGGTAGCCGCACCGCCCCCCGGGGCAGGGCCCCGCGGCCGTCAACCCGGGTAGAGGTCGTCCAGGATCCGGCCGAGGATCTCCGGCGTACGCTCCGGCGGCTCGGCCTCGACGCAGAGTCGCTCCATCGCCACCGCGTAGTAGTCGAGGTCGTCGCGCTTGTCGAGGTAGAGCGCGCTGGTGAGCTGTTCGATGTAGACGATGTCCGGCAGGTCCTGGTCGCCGAAGCGCAGGATCGTGAAGGCGCCGCCCGCCGCGGCGTGCCCGCCGGCCGCGAACGGGATGACCTGGAGCCGGATGTGCGGCGACTTGGTCGCCTCGACGAGTGCCGCCACCTGGCCGCGCATCACCTCCCGGCCGCCGATGGGCCGGCGCAGCGCGGCCTCGTCCACCACCGCCCAGAGCAGCGGCGGGTTCTCACGGCGTAGCAACTGCTGGCGCTGCATGCGCAGGGCGACCCGGCGCTCGATCTCGGCCGGCGCGGCCGTCCCGTGGCCGAGCAGCACCACCGCCCGGGCGTACTCCCTGGTCTGGAGCAGGCCGGGGACGAACTGGACCTCGTAGGAGCGGATGAGTGCCGCGGCGGCTTCCAGACCGAGGTACGACTGGAACCAGCTCGGCAGCACGTCGCCGTAGCGGTGCCACCAGCCCGGGCTGTTGGCGTCCCGGGCGAGCTTGAGCAGCGCCTCGCGTTCCTCGGGCGCGGTGACGCCGTAGAGAGTGAGCAGGTCGGCGACGTCACGCTCCTTGAAGCCGACCCGGCCCAGTTCCATCCGGCTGATCTTCGACTCGGAGGCCCGGATCTCCCAGCCGGCGCCCTCCCGCGTCACCCCGCTGGACTCGCGGAGACGACGCAACTGGGCGCCGAGCAGCATGCGCAGCACGGTGGGCCCGGTGGCCGGGCCGCCCTCGACGGGAACCATCGTCACTGCCGACCTCCGCATGCCGGATCATGCCCGGCCGGGAGCCCCAGCCCCGGCCGACGTGTAAGCATGCCATGAACCGTGAGTGAGAAGAACTCCCAGGGCCAGGGGCCGTCAGCACCGCAGGCGGGACGAGCGCTCAGCCGATGAGATGGTCGAAGTCTCCGTCGCGGGCCCCGAGCACGAAGGCGGCGATCTCGTCCATCGTGTAGATCAGCGCGGGCCCCTCCGGGTGTCGCGAGTTGCGCAGGGCGATGCCGGCGCCGCCAGGCAGTTGGGCCAGCTCGACGCAGTTGCCGCTCGGGTTGCTCCGGCGGCTCTTCTGCCAGTTGAGCGGGGGCAACTGACTGGTGGGAACGCCGTTCGGTGGCTGCTGCATGGGGCGTCTTTCTCTTTGCGGGCCGCCGCTGCCGGGCGGGCGGGGCTGCGGAGAGTCGCACGGCATCGACGAGAGGGGTTGGCTGCACGTGCATCTGCTCTTGCATCTGCACCGGCCAGCGAGCATGATAACGCACGTGCGCGGTGCCGATCCGCTCACTCTGCGTCATCAACCGCTGGGCTGCCACCAGCGACGACAGGGCCCCGGGACGGGGCGCGGCACGCCGCGCGCCGGGGCCACGGGGCATCGTGGCGATGGGAGGTCTCGTGCCGGATCCGCTCACCGTCGCGTCCGGCATCTGCGCCGCGGGGGCCCTCCTCACCACCTGGCAGCTACGCAGCCGCGCGCTGCGGGCCGAGGCCGAGATCAGGCACCTCCAGGCCGAGCTGACCGCCGAGCGGCACGCCGCCAGCCACGACCCCCTCACCGGCCTGCCCAACCGCCGCGGGTTCTACCGGATCGCCGCCACGCTGCTCACCGACGCGGCCGGGCAGCCGCTGATCGCCGTGGTGCTCGATCTCGACGACTTCAAGCAGATCAACGACCGCTACGGGCACGCGGCCGGCGACCAGGTGCTGATCAGCGTGGCCCAGCGGCTCGCCGCGTTCGCCGGGGACAACCTGGTCGCCCGGCTCGGCGGCGACGAGTTCGCCGGGCTGCTCACCAGCCCGACGGTGGACCGGCGATGGATCGAGCACGCCAGCCGCCGGCTCTGCGAGAGCGTCGCCGCCCCGATCCCCCTCGGCGGGCTCAGCGTCCGGGTGACCGCGTCCGTCGGGCTGGCGCCGGTCACCGGGCCGGCGCAGCTCACCGAGGCGCTCGACCGGGCCGACGCCGCCATGTACCGGGCCAAGAGCCTCGGGTCGGCGGACTCGCCCCGGCAACTCGTCGACACCGCCCACCTGGCGGAGTGCTGACCCGGCGGAGCCACCCCGGCCAACCGCGGCGACCGGCCCGTCGGGCGTCGGTCAGCGCCGGCGGGCCAGGTCGGCCAGCGCCGCGTCGGCCAGGGTGACCAGACCGTGGGGGGACACCAGCCCTCGCACGATGTCGAGCGCCTGCCGCCGGTCGGCCTCGGCGGAGGCGGCGTCGAGCACCTGGCGGGACCAGTCGCCGATGTCGTCGAGGGCGCGCACGCTCAGGAACCAGGCCAGCCGGGTGGCGTCGACGTCGACCCGGCCGTAGCCGGCGAAGGCGGCGGCCTGCTGCGCGGCGGTGACGGGAGCGAAGGCCAGCACGCCGCCGATGAGGAACATCAGGTCGCACTCGCGCGGGGCGAGCACGGCGTCGTCCCAGTCGATCAGCCAGACCCGGCCCTCGGGCCCGAGCAGCAGGTTGCCCAGGTGCGGGTCGCCGTGGCAGACCACCGCCGGCCCGGGCCGGTCGCGCAGTTCGTCGCCGAGCCGCTCCACTCCCCGGGCCAGCGCCGCCACCGTCCCCCGTGCCCCCGACCAGATGCGGGCCAGCTCGTCCACCAGCGGATCGCCCTGGTCGCCCGGCCGGGGACCGCGCAGCCGGGCGTCGACCCCGCGCGCCGCCGCCACGATCGCCGCGTGCGCGGCGCCGCCCGGAGGCAGCAGCGCGGCCAGGTCGTCGGTCACCGCCACGTCGTGCACCGCCGCCAGCAGTTCGCCGTACGCGCGCCAGTGCTCAGCCGTCATCGCGCCACCGAGCGCCCGCGCGTCGGAGACCCACGGCACCAGGGACAGCCGGCGCCCGTCCCGGTCGCTCCACAGCCGGCCGTCCCGGGTACGCAGCGGGACGGCGATGCCCGGCACGCCCCGCGCCCCCAGGTACGCCGACACCACCAGGCCGGCCGGACTGCCGCCGCCGCTCAGCTTGACGGCGTACCGCGTACCGTCGGCGGACCGGGCCTGCCACAGCCGCGCGTGCCGGTCCGCACCGTGCCCCACCGCCTCGGCCCCGGTGAGGTCCACCCCGAAGTCCTCGCGGACCCAAGCGCGCAGCGCCTCCGGCGCGTCGTCGGTCATCCCGACACCCTGCCAGTCGCCGCACCGCCCGGCCCACCCATTTACGGCGTCGGCAGAACGTGGTTTCGACGTGTCTCGAGCCGCCTGCCGGGTATGCCGACAGGGTCAGCGCAGCGCCGGCGGAAAGGAACGTTCGTGGCCACCATCCAGGCCCTGGTCCTGAACTGCACCCTGAAGCGGTCACCCGCCCCGTCCAGCGCGGAGGTGCTCGGGCGCGAGGTGCTCGATGCCCTCGCCGAGCAGGGCGTCGAGGGCGAACTGGTCCGGGTCGTCGACCACGACGTACGGTTCGGGGTCTCCACCGACGAGGGCGACGGAGACGGGTGGCCGGCCATCCGGGCCAAGCTGCTGGCCGCGCAGATCCTCGTCGTCGCCACACCGATCTGGCTCGGCCAGCCGTCGGCCGTGTGCAAGATGGTCCTCGAGCGCCTCGACGCCGAACTGTCCGAGACCGACGCCGAGGGTCGGCTGCTCACCTACGGCAAGGTGGCCGGCGTCGCCGTCGTCGGGAACGAGGACGGCGCGCACCACACCATCGGCCAGGTGCAGCAGGCCCTCAACGAGGTCGGGTTCACCTGCCCGGCGGCCGGCGCCAGCTACTGGGTGGGCGAGGCACTGCACAAGGTCGACTACATCGACGCCCGGCCGAAGCCGGACACCACGGACCGCACCACGAAGGCCCTGGCGCTCAACAGCGCACACCTCGCCCGGCTGCTGGCCGAGCAGCCGTACCCACCGCCGGACGCGAAGGGCGCCGGGGTCGGCCCCAGCCGGGAGCCAGCCTGACCGTCAGCGCCCAGCGGTCGCCGGCGCAGGCTGCAGCCGAGCGGTCAGCGCCAGCCGTAGCCGGCGCGCAGGGCCTGCCCGACCCGGTCGAAGCGGGCCCGGTCCAGCACCGCGCCCTCCCGGCGGATGCTGTCCTCCCGCATGGTCAGCACGCGGTCCAGGCGCACCCAGCTCGGCCGGTTGTCCCGGTCCCACTCGCCCGGGCCGAGCGCGAGCCAGTGCCGCTGGCCGTCGCGCTCGCTCTGGCTGGAGAGCATCAGCCCGAACAGGGTCCGGCTGTGCCGGCCCACCACCAGCACGGGGCGGTCCTTGCCCTGCCGCGGGTCGTCCTCGTACGGCACCCAGGTCCAGACGATCTCGCCCGGGTCGGCGTGCCCGTCGAGCTCCGGCGCGTACGCCAGCACGCGGCGCTGCAGCGCGGCGACCTGGCGGCGCCGGGCGACCTGCGCCGGAGCCGGGCCGGGCCGCCGGGGCGACGGGATGACACCGCCGATGCGCGCCGCGACACTCCTCAGAAGACCTGCCACGAGCGGCAGCCTATCTCCCGCCGCGCGGCCCGGCCGGACCGGGACAATCCGGTGGACCCGGGGCCGGTGGTCGATCAGGATCGGCGGCATGACGGTCCCCGCCCACCAGATCCGCGCCGACTTCACCGCCGACACCGTGACCGTGTACCAGGCGTACCCGCCGGAGATCGCCCGCGCGGCGCTGGCCGCCGGTCGCTTCGTGCCACCGTTCAAGCGGGAGCGGATGACCTGGATCAAGCCGTCGTTCCGCTGGATGATGTACCGCTGCGGCTGGGCCACGAAGCCCGGTCAGGAGCGGGTGCTGGCCGTTGAGATCACCCGGTCGGGCTTCGAGTGGGCCCTGGCCCACTCGTGTCTGAGCAGCTTCGACCGCGACCGCTACCCCGACCGGGAGACCTGGTCGCGGCGGCTGCGCGCCAGCCCGGTGCGGGTGCAGTGGGACCCCGAGCGGTCGCTGCGGCTGGCGCCGCTGCCGCACCGGTCGCTTCAGGTCGGGCTGGCCGGCGAGGCGGTGCGCCGGTACGTCGACGAGTGGTTGGTCGCCCTCACCGACGTGACCCCGACGGCCCACGCGGTACGCGCGGCGCTCGACGCCGGCGACGGCCCGGCCGCCGAGGCACTGCTGCCGCCGGAGCGCCCGTACCCGCTGCCGCCGGACGTGGCCGCCGTCGTCGGCGCGACGATCCCGTGAGGGGATTCCGCGCCTGGGCGAGGCGTGGCGCCGCCGGTGCCGTGCGACCGACCGCCGCGCGGCACGTGCCGATCCTCCAGCCGGTGCTGGAGGTGAATCCCCTCGACGGCTTCACGCTCTGGCCGGTGGCCGAGGTCGGCCCGTGGCTGGTGCTCTCCGGTGCGCTGACCGCCGCCGAGGTGGGCACCGTCGTGGCGCGGATCGCGGCGTACAACCACGTCGACGACCGCACCGTGTGGCCCGAGGACGACGATCCGCTGACCGCCGTGCTGCCGGTGACGACGGCCGGGCCGGAGCCGGGTTCCCTCGTGGTGCCCGGCGGCCTGCGCCTCACCGACCCGGGCACGGGTGCACGGGTCGACCCGGGCTGCTGCAGCGGCCTCGAGGACTGGCGCGCCTGGTACGAGATTCCATCGGGGGCGTCGCCGGACCAGGGCCACGACCCCGACCCCTGGGTGGAGCACCGCGCGGACGGCACGGTCCGGGTCTGGGCGGACGAGGAGCGTGGTTCGCATGTGGACGTCCGGGTCGACGAGCTGGTGCGGCTCGTCGACGGCGTCCGGACGGACCTCGCCGGGTTCCTGCGGGAGCTGCGGGCGTGGGCCGACGAGGTCGTACCCGCCGGCGCCGACGCGTTGGTGGAGAGCCTGGACCGGCACCTCCAGGTCTCGGCACCGGCGGCCGGGGCGGCGCCCTGAGCGGCCGGCGGTGGGTGGGGCGGGCGTCGGCCCGCCTCGTGGTGCGGCACGTGCTTGACTGGGGTGTCGGTGCCGGAGCAGGGAGGCGGTGGCAGGTGACCGTCGAGGTGCGGGGCCTGCCCGACGCCCGCCGGTGTGAGCCGTACCGCCCACGCGGTCCGTGGCCGGCTCGCCACAGGCGGAGCGCCGCGGGCACGACGGCTCTCGCCCTGGCCCTGCTGGCCGGCGCGGCAGGTTGCGCCGGGAGCGAGCGCCCGGAGCCCCCGCCGACCGACGGCCCGTCGGCCACCGCCGCGTCGGTCGGGCCGGCGGTCGAGACCCGCGACGACCTGGCGAGCCTGTTCCGGCAGGCCGGCCTCCAGGGCACCTTCGTCCTGTACGACGTGACGGCGGCGCGCGTCGTCATGGTGGACCGCGCCCGGGCCGAGCGGCGGTTCATCCCGGCCTCGACGTTCAAGGTTCCGCACAGCCTGATCGCGCTCGAGACCGGCGTGGTGCGCGACGAGCACGAGAAGGTCCCGTACGGCGGCCGGCCCCAGCGCGTCGCGGCCTGGGAGCGGGACATGGGGCTGCGTGACGCGGTCCGGGTGTCCAACGTGCCGGTGTTCCAGGAACTGGCCCGGCGGATCGGGCCGGAGCGGGAGCGGGAGTGGCTGCGCCGGCTCGGCTACGGCAACGGCGAGGTCGGCGCCGCGGTGGACGAGTTCTGGCTGCGCGGGCCGCTGACGATCTCGGCCGACGAGCAGGCGCGGTGGCTGGCCCGGCTGGCCCGGGGCGAACTGCCGGCCGACCGGGGGCACCAGGCGACCGTCCGGGACATCCTGCGCCTGGAACGCACCGCCACGCACACCCTGTACGCCAAGACCGGCCAGACGGACGCCACCGAGCCGGGCACCGGGTGGTGGGTCGGCTGGGTCGAGCGCGGCGACCGGCTGTACTGCTTCGCGCTGAATGTGGACATCCGCACCGACGCCGACGCGGACAAGCGACTGCCGCTCGGCCGGCAACTGCTGCGCCGCCTCGGCGCCCTGCCCACCGCCTGACCGTCCCTCACTCGTTACCCAGCGGCGGCGACGCGTGGCCGGCGGGTCGGAGCGACCGACCTTCATCGGATCGTCAAGCGGAGTCAACGCCCGGTACGCGTAGCGCGGCTGGTCCGGCCCTAGGTTCGGCGACCATGAACCGATCGCCCCTCAACCACGCCGTACGCGTCACAACCGCGCTCTCCCTTGTCGCTGCCGGCGCTGTCGCCGGAGCAGCGCTCACGACCGGCCGGCAAGCACCTGCCGCCCTCGCCGTCGCCGCCAGCGGCGTCGGCGCTCCTCCCCCGGCGCTCCGCTACGGCGGGCCGGGTCGGGGTGGTGGCACGCCGGCCGAGCGCGCCTACCATGACATCCTCGACCACAGCCCGAAGGCCAAGATCCTCACCGCCGCGCACCGCGGCCAGTGGCGTGACGCCCCGGAGAACTCCCTGCCCGCGATTGCGGCTGCCTACGAGGACGGCGCTGAGATCGTCGAGATCGACGTACGGCTGACCAGGGACGGCGTCCCCGTGCTCATGCACGACACCACCGTCGACCGCACGACGAACGGAACCGGCGCCGTCGCCGACCTCACCCTCGCCCAGGTCAAGGCGCTCCGCCTGAAGCAGGGCCTCGGCGGCGCCCAGGCTTCGGTCACCGACGAGCAGGTCCCCACTCTCGCCGAGGCCATGGCGGTCGCGAAGACGCGCGGTCTCGTCAACCTCGACAAGGGCTGGCCGTTCCGCGAGGAGATCTGGAAGGTGCTCGTCGAGACCGGGACGGTCCGCAACGGGCTCTACAAGAGCGCCGCGCCGGTGGCCGAGGTCCAGCGGTTCCTGGCCGGCCACGAAGGCGCGCTGTACCTGCACATGATCGGCGACGCCAATCTCGCCGACGTCGCGGCGTTCGGCGGCGACCAGCCGGTCGGCTACGAGGTCAACTTCGACAGCCAGTACGACGTCGTGGCACGCCAGCCGTTCCTCGACCGGCTGGCGGCGAGCAGCAGGGTCTGGGTCAACTCGATGTGGAACGGTCTGGCGGACCACTTCACCGACGAGGCCTCGCTCATCGATCCTCGTCGAGGCTGGGAGGGGCTGGTCACCAGCTTCGGCGCCACCGTCATCCAGACCGACGACGTCGAGAATCTCGAGCGGTGGCTGCAGACCGGCGACGGCGACCCGGTGCCGAACGGTAGCGTCCGGGTCCAGGCCGAGGACTTCCTTCCGGGCGAGGGCGTGGGCTACCACGACCTCGACGCCGGTAACCGCGGCGGGCTGCCGATGCGCCCCGGCGAGGACGTGGACATCAGTGACGCCGACGGCAACGTGCGGCTCTCGTGGATGCGCGGCGGCGAGTGGCTGACCTACGCCATCGAGGTGCCGCGCAGCGGCAGGTACGCCGTTTCGGCACGGGTGTCCTCGCCGTACTCCCCGGCCGGCACGTACACGCTGTCGTTCGACGGAGGCCCGGAGAGCGAGCGGGTGGCGGTCCTGAACACCACGAGCCACAACAAGCAGGTGCTCCAGCCCAGTGGCGTCGTCCAGGAACTCGCGGCCGGCCACCACACCGTGCGGGTGAGCCTGCCGGCCGACGCCTACCAGAACTGGAACCTCGACTACCTCCAGTTCGACCCGGTCCGCCCCTGAGGCTGCGGGTGACGCGCGCCGCGCGGAGGGCGGTGGCGAAGGGTGACCAGCCCGCCCTCCGCCAGCGCGCGTCGTCGCGGGGCATGATGGACGAATGATCGAACTTCCCCAGGACCTGCCGGTCTTCGAGCGCAGCGCGGTGCGGGTGGTGGTGCTCGACGCCGACGACCGGGTGCTGCTGTTCCACACCCGCGACCCGGATCACCCCCGCCTGGGCACCTGGTGGGAGCTGCCCGGCGGCGGGATGGACCCCGGCGAGACGTACCTGGACACGGCGGTGCGCGAGTTGCGCGAGGAGACCGGCATCGTGGCCGGCCCCGCGCAGATCGGTCGGCCCACCTGGCGGCGGCGGGCCAGCTTCGTGCACCGGCAGCGGCGGCACCTCCAGGACGAGGTGATCGTCCCGGTGCGGCTCGTCGGGCCCGGGCCGGACGTGGACGAGGCGTACCGGCTCGACTACGAGGTGGAGGACTACTTCGGCTTCCGCTGGTGGCCCGTGCCGGAGGTGGTGGCGAGCCGGCAGCGGTTCTACCCGGGCCGGCTGCCGGAACTGCTGACCCCGTTCCTAGGCGGCGAGGAGATCGAGGAGCCGTTCGAGCTGTGGTCCTGACATGCTCCCGCGCCGCGCCGCGCCGCGCCGTGACGCGGGCGGGGCCACCGGGCGCGGACCACCGCCGGGGTCGGCGGGTGGTGACGGCGACGTCGCGAGCGGGCACAGTGGAGCGGTGACGATCGACATCCGCACTCCCCTGGCCCGCTACGCCGACCGACTGCACGCCGTGATCGGCGACGGGCACCACGTCGCCTCCCCGCTCGGCGCGTGGCTGCTGCTGGCGCTCGCGGCGCCGGCGGCCACCGACGCGACCCGCACGGCGCTGGAGGAGGCGCTCGGCACGGACGCGAGGACGGCCGCCGAGGCGGCCCGCGCCCTGTTGGAGGCGCCGCACCCGCTGGTGCCGTCGGCGACCGCGTTCTGGCACCGGCCGGGGTCCGAAACCGCCGGGCTCGACGGGTGGCGGGCGACCCTGCCCGGGCCGACCGCCACCGGGCCGCTGCCGGAGCAGGCCGGGCTCGACGCGTGGGCCCGCGAGCGCACCCTCGCTCTCATCGAGGAGTTCCCGCTACAGGTCGGGCCGGAGACGCTGGTGGTGCTGGCCAGCGCCCTCGCCACCAGAGTGTCGTGGGCGGACCCGTTCGAGGTGGCGCCCGCCGACGCGCTCGGGCCGGGCAGCGCCTGGGCCGGGCGGCTGAGCCGCGCGCTGAGCACTCCGGAGCACGGCCACCGGTGCTGGATCGTGGACACCGCGCGGGCCGGCACCGTCGCCGTGCACGCCGCGCCCGCCCGATCGGCCGGCACCCCCGACGGCAAGGCCGGACTGCTGGTGGTGTCGGTCGCGGCGGCACCTGACGTGGCGGCCGGGGACGTCCTCGCCGCCGCCCACGAAGTCGCGGCGGTCGCCGCCGCCACGCCGAGGCATCAGCTGCCGGCGGACCGGCGTTCCTTGTACGACCTTCCGCTGGGCGACGGGCCGCTGTGGGCGTTACGGGAGGAGCGTTCCGCGACGTACGCGCCGAACGGCCGGGGCGAACACCTCACGGCGGTGCTGCCCTGCTGGTCGGCCGAGAACTGGCACGACCTGGCCGAGCCCGGGCTGGGCTTCGCCGCCGTCACGGCGTTGTTCGGCGAGTTGCTGGACGCTCCGGGACTGGAATTCGCGGCGGCGCAGGTCGCGATGGCCCGCTACGGCTGGTACGGCTTCGAGGCGGCCGCGGTCACCGCCTACGCCGGGATCACCAGCTCGCCGCCGATGGGAACCGTCCGGATCGCCGAGCTACGCTTCGGCCACCCGTACGCCGTGGTCGCGGTCGCCACCGACGGCCGGGCCGGCGGCGACGCGGCCGGCCCGTGGCACGGCCTGCCGGTCTTCTCGGCCTGGGTCGCCGACCCGAAGGACGTGCCCGAGGCCGACCTCGCCGACCGGTACGACGGCGAAGAAGACCTGTTCGACGGCGAGTAGCCCCCGGGGGCCCGGCCGACCGGGCCCCCGAGGAAACACTCACACCCCTGCCGGCACCTTCTCCTCCGCGCGCTCGGCGGCACGGGCGGCGAGCCGCTTCTCCCGCTCCTGCGCGCCGATCAGGTCGTCGGGCAGCGAGTCCTCCACCTCGATGTCGAACCGGCGCAGCAGCCGGATCGCGAAGCCGCCGAGGGTGATCAGCACCAGCGCGACGCCGAAGCAGACGTACGCGAAGCCGATGCCGCGGCCCGGACCGGTGCCGATCACCGCGCCCACCGACCCGGCGAGCGACCCGCCCGGGGCGAGCATCGGCTCGAACAGGGCGGTCGCGCCGGGGGCGATCAGCGCGAACCCGATCGGCAGGGTCGACCAGGAGATGGTCTGGTTGAGGCTGAACACCCGGCCGTGGAAGCGCTGCGGCACCTTCACCTGGACGATGGTGGCGTAGATCGACTGCGCCGTGGTCATCGCCATCGCCAGCCAGAACGCGCCGACGCAGATCATCGCCACCGAGGCGTCCAGGCCGATCAGCATGCAGCCGACGGCCGTGCCGAGGTTGCCGATCAGCACGCCGATCATGCGCCGGTGCCGGGGGCCGCCCCAGAGCGACATGAGCACGCCGCCGGCGACCGCGCCGAGCGCCTCGGCGAGGGCCACCTGGGCCACCTGCGTCGCGGTGCCGAAGGAGAGCACCAGCGGCGTGGTGAGCACCAGGGCGGGCGCCAGGAAGATGTTGCCCAGCGCGAAGTAGCCGAGCATCAGCCGGAAGCCCCGGTGCTGCCACGAGTAGCGCATGCCGTTGGCGATGGCCACCAGCAGCCGCTCCTTGGGCCGCCACCCGAGCAGGTCGGGGAAGCGGACCACGGCCAGGGTCAGCACCGCCACCACGTAGCTCGCCACGTCGATGAGCAGGATGCCCTTGAGCTCGATGGCGGCCAGCAGGCCGGCCGCGAAGACCGGCATCAGCAGCATGGCGAAGCCGTTGGTGAGCTGGGTGATGCCCATCGCGTGGCCGAGGTAGCGCTTCGGCACGAGCTGCGGCACCGCCGACTGGAACGCGATGCGTTGGAACGACCCGGCGACCTGGCTCAACGCCACCAGCAGGTAGATGTTCCACAGCTGGAGGTTGTCGGTCCAGAGCAGCGCGGCCAGCACCAGCTGGATCGTGCCGGCGCTGCTGCTGGCGATCATCATGATCTTCCGGCGGCTGACCCGGTCGGTGATCGCCCCGGCGATCGGCAGCATCAGCACGCCGCAGATCAAGGCCAGCGCCCAGAGCAGCCCGAGGTTGGCCACCGAGCCGGTCTGCGTGAACAGCCAGATCGGCAGGGCGAACGCGGTCAGCGCCGACCCGGTGGTGGAGACCAGCTGCCCTGCGGTGACCGCCACGAACCTGGCCATGGACGGCTTGACCACCGCCTTCGCCGGTCGGTCCTCGACGCCGACACGCTGGTGGTCGGCGACCACCCAGCCGGCGTCCTCGTCCCGGGCGGCCGGGGTGAGGGCCGAGACGTCCCCGGCCACGACCGCTCGGTGGACCCGGGTGACGATCTCGGCCAGTTCCTCGGCCCGGTACTTCAGGAAGAAGTGCCCGGCCTGGTCGAGCACCACCAGGCCGAGGGTGTCGCTGAGGAACTGCCACTCCGCGTACCGCTCGGTGTGGTAGTCGGTGACCGGGTCCTCCGAGCCGACCACCGAGATGATCGGCACGCGCAGCTTGGCCGCCTGCCGGTCCAGCAGGCCGGTGAAGTACTCCTCCGAGGCCCGGGAGTCGGCCCGCATGTTGCTGATGATCCGGTCCGCCTGCTCCGGGTCCAGCTCGTCGGTGTCGACGCCCATCGACTTGAGCCAGCTCGCGTAGTGCCGGTTGCTGCGCAGCTGCTCCAGCCGGTTGCGCAGGGTGGCGAACGCGCCCTTCGGGCGGGCGAACGGGAACATCGCCCCGATGTAGAGCGCCTCCAGGTCTCGCCCGGCCGCCTCGACCTTGCGGGCCACCTCGGCGACGATCGCGCTGCCGACGCCGCAGTGGCCGTACAGGACGATCGGCCCCTCGACGCGTTCCAGGATCTCCTCGGCGACCCGGCTGGTCAGCTCGTCGAAGGGCAGGCCGTCCTCGCTGAGGCCCACGTCGTGGCCGGGGATGGCGAGGGACCACAGCGCGTGCCCGGCCGGCAGCGCGTCGGCGAGCGGCTGGTAGACGATCGCGCTGCCGCCGCCGTAGGGGACGCAGACGTACGACAGCACGCGCTTGGCCGCCGGGATCGGCTTGGTCAGCTCGTAGAGCAACCGGCGCGGCCCGTCGGCCTCGGCGCTGCCGGACATGAAGGCCGCCAGCTCGCGGATGGTCCGCTGCTGGAACAGGTCCATCACGCCGACCGGCCGGCCGCCGTGTTCCGCCTTGCGGATCTTCGCCACGACCTGGGTGGCGAGCATCGAGTGCCCGCCGAGGTCGAAGAAGTCGTCGTCGATGCCGAGCGTGTCGACGCCGAGCACCTCCGACCAGATCCCGGCCAGCAGCCGCTCGGTGTCGTCGCGCGGCTCCACCAGCGCCACGGACGCCTCGCGGGTGACCACCGGCGCGGGCAGCGCCCGGCGGTCGAGCTTGCCGTTCGGCGACAGCGGCAGCGCGTCGAGGGTGACGAACGCGCTCGGCACCATGTACTCGGGCAGCGTCTCCTTCAACGCCGACTTCAGCGCGGCGTGCTCCGCCCCGCCGACCACGTACGCGGTCAGCCGCTTGTCGCCGGGGCTGTCCTCGCGGACGATCACCGCCGCCTCGGCCACGCCCGGCTGCTCGCGCAGCGCGCTCTCGATCTCGCCCAGTTCGATCCGCAGGCCGCGCAGCTTGACCTGGTGGTCGATGCGGCCGAGGAACTCGATGACGCCGCCCGTGCCGCCCGGGGCGGTGCGCCAGCGGGCGAGGTCGCCCGTGCGGTACAGCCGCGCCCCGGGCTCCGCGGAGAACGGGTCCGGCACGAACCGCTCGGCGGTCAGCGCCGGCCGACGGTGATAGCCGCGGGCCAGCCCGACCCCGCCGATGTGCAGTTCGCCGGCCACCCCGACCGGGCACTCCTCGCCGCGCTCGTCGAGCACGTGCAGCCGCAGGTTCGCGATCGGCCCGCCGATCGGCACGCTGGTCAGCCCGGCCAGCAGTGCCGGGTCGCAGTGCCAGGAGCTGACGTCGATGGCCGCCTCGGTCGGGCCGTACAGGTTGTGCAGCCCGCACCACGGCAGCCGGGCGGTGAAGTCGACCGCCGAGGCCAGCGGCAGCTCCTCGCCCGAGCAGATCACCCGGCGCAGCGCCGTCGCCGCCTCGACGCCGTCCTCGGCGAGGAAGACGGTCAGCATCGACGGCACGAAGTGCGCGGTGGTGACCCGCTCGGCGACCAGCAGGTCGCGCAGGTAGCCGGCGTCCTTGTGCCCGCCGGGCTTGGCGAGCACCAGCCGGGCGCCCTCGCGCAGCGGCCAGAAGAACTCCCACACCGACACGTCGAAGCTGGCCGGGGTCTTCTGCAGCACCGCGTCGTCGGCGCCGAGCCCGTAGGTCTTCTGCATCCAGTCGAGCCGGTTGACGATGCCCCGGTGGGTGTTCGGCACCCCCTTCGGGCGTCCCGTGGAGCCGGAGGTGTAGATGACGTACGCCAGGTGCCCGGGGCCGGCGACCAGCGACGGGTCGTCCGCCGGCTGGTCGGCCCACACCCGCTCGTCGTCGAGGGCGAGGACCGTGGCGCCGGTGTCGGGCAGCACGTCGCGCAGGTGCTCCTGGACCAGCACCACCGGCGCGGCCGCGTCGGTGACCATGAAGGCCAGCCGGTCGGCCGGGTACTCCGGGTCCAGCGGGAGGTAGGCCCCGCCGGCCTTGAGCACACCGAGCAGCCCGGCGACCAGCTCCACGGACCGCTCCGCGCAGACCCCGACCAGGGTCTCCGGGCCCACGCCGGCGGCGCGCAGCCGGTGCGCGACCCGGTTGGCGGCGGCGTTCAGCTCGGCGTACGTGACGTTGCGGCCCTCGAAGGTGAGGGCCACCGCGTCGGGGGTTCGGGCGGCCCGCTCCTCGATCGGCCCGTGCAGCGTCTGCGCGGCCGGGAAGTCGGCGGCGGTGTCGTTCCACCCCGCCAGCAGGTCCCGCTCGTCGGCGGGGAGCAGGTCCAGCGCGGAGATCGGGGTGTCGGGGGCGGCCACCACCGCGCGCAGCAGGGTGCTGAACCGCTGCGCCATCCGCTCCACCGTGTCGCGGGTGAACAGGTCGGTGTTGAAGACCAGCTTGCCGTAGAGCCCGTCGAGGATCTCCACCGCGTGGAACTCGAAGTCGAACCGGGTGGCCCGCAGCTCCATCGGCGTCCAGTCGAAGGTGACGTCGGTGGCGTCGGAGACCTCGTTGAACCGGCCGATCTCGTAGTTCTGGAGCACGAACATCGCCTGGAACACCGGGGAGCGGCTCACGTCGCGGGGCAGGCCCAGCTCGTGCACCACCTTGGCGAACGGCACCTCGCCGTGCTCCAGCCCGTCCAGCACGCTGCGCCGGGTGCGCTCCAGCAGCTCGGCGAAGGTCGGGTCGCCGGCCAGCTCGGCCCGCAGCGGCAGCATGTTGATGAACATGCCGATGATGTTCTCCAGCTCCGGCGCGGAGCGGCCGGCCACGGACGCCCCGACGGCGAAGTCGTCCTGGCCGGCGTGCCGGGCCAGCAGCACCTGGTACGCCGCGAGCAGCGTCATGAACAGGGTGCCGCCGTAGGAGCGGGTGAGCGCGTTCAGCCCGTCGGCGGCGGCCCGGTCCAGCCGGAACTCGACGAAGTCGCCGGCGTAGGTCTGGGTGGCCGGGCGGGGCAGGTCCAGCGGGAGTTCCAGCGGGGTGATGCCGGCCAGCCGCTGATTCCAGTAGTCGAGGTGTCCGCGGGCCTGCGGCCCGTCCAGCTCCTGGGCCTCCCAGTGGGCGAAGTCGCCGTACTGGATCGGCATGGCGGGCAGCTCCCCGCCGCGGTAGAGGGTGATCAGGTCGCGCAGCAGCACGTCGACCGACCAGCCGTCGCCGACGATGTGGTGCTTGCCGAGGAACAGCACGTGGTCCTCGTCGGCCAGCCGGATCAGCAGGGCGCGCAGCAGCGGGCCCTCGGCCAGGTCGAACGGCTCGGCCGCGGCGGCGTCCACCAGCGCCTGCGCGGCGGCCTCGTCGGGGGCGTCCACGATGGTCAACGGCACCTCGACGGAGTCCGCGACCACCACGGTGGGCCGCCCGTCGGCGTCGGCCGGGAACCGGGTGCGCAGCGACTCGTGCCGCCCGGCCAGGCCGGCCAGCGCGGCGCGCAGCGCCGCGACGTCGAGCGGCCCGCGCACCCGCAGCGGCACCGCGATGTGGTAGGCCGCCTCGCCCGGAGCGAGCTGGTCCATGAACCAGACCCGCTCCTGGGCGTACGACAGCGGCACCTCTGCGTCCGGTGGACGCGGGGTGATCCGGGCGGTGGGCGCGGCGGCCTGCCGTTTACGCAGGCGCTGCGCGATGAGCGCCTGCCGGGCCGCGTCCCGGGCCGGATCCTTCAGGTCGGTCATCAGGGAGTGTCCTTCTCCGCCGCGAGCAGCGCGGCGACCTCGGTTTCGGAGAGCTCGTCGAGTTCGGCGGCGATCCGCTGCTCGATCTGGGCGGCCAGGTCGGCCACCACCGGGGTGCTGAACAGCGCCCGCATCGGCAGGTCCACGTCCACCTCGGCCCGGATCCGGGCCATCGCCCGCATGCCGCGCAGCGAGTTGCCGCCCAGGGCGAAGAAGTCGTCCAGCGCGCCGACCTTGTCCACCTGGAGGATGTCGGCGTACACCTCGGCGACCAGCGCCTCGGCGTCGGTGCGCGGGGCGACGAACGCGTCGGCGGCCGGGGCGGTGGCCGGGGCGGGCAGCGCCGCGGCGTCCAGCTTGCCGTTCGGCGTCAGCGGCAGCGCGTCGAGGCGGACGAACGCCGCCGGCACCAGGTGCGCCGGCAGCTCCCGGGCCAGGTCGGCCGCGAGCGCCGCCTCGTCGGCCGCGCCGACGAGGTAACCGACCAGGGTCGGCTCGCCGGAGTCGGTGCGCACCACCACGGCCGCCTCGCGGACGTCCGGCCGGGCCAGCAGGGCCGACTCGATCTCGCCCAGCTCGATCCGCATGCCACGGATCTTGACCTGGTTGTCGCGGCGGCCGAGGTAGTCCAGCGTGCCGTCGGCCCGCCAGCGGGCCAGGTCGCCGGTGCGGTACATCCGCTGCCCCGGCGGCCCGTACGGGCAGGGCAGGAAGCGCTCGGCGGTGAGGCCGGGCCGGCGCAGGTAGCCCCGGGCCAGCTGGTCACCGGCGACGTACAGCTCGCCGGCCACGCCCGGCGGGACCGGGTTCAGCGCGGCGTCGAGCAGGTACATCCGGGTGTTCCAGGTGGGCCGGCCGATCGACACCGCCCCGGCGGGCAACTCCTCGCCCGGCGCGACGCGGGCGGCCACACAGCCGACGGTCGCCTCGGTCGGGCCGTACTCGTTGATCACGGCGACGCCCGGGTGGGCGGCCCGCCAGTCGGCGAGCTGCTCCGCGGTCAGCGCCTCGCCGCCGATGACCAGGTCGGCCGTCGGCGACAGCTCGGCGTCGAGCAGCGGCAGGTGGCTGGGCGTGACCTTGAGGAACGCCGGCCGGTCGCCGACGCGGGCCGCGGCCTCGTCGATGGCGGCGAGCCGGACGGTGCCGCCGGCGGTGAGCGGGCCGAGCAGGCCGGTGACGGTCAGGTCGAACGACACCGGCGAGTGCAGCAGCGCCGTGCCGGCCAGCCCCGGGTAGGTGTCCCGGGCCCAGGCCAGGTAGGCCGCGACCGAGCGGTGCTCCACCACCACGCCCTTCGGCCGGCCGGTGGAGCCGGAGGTGTAGAGCACGTACGCCGGGTGCCCGGGGCGCAGCGGGGCGAGGCGGTCGGCGTCGGTCAGGTCGGCGTCGTCGCCGTCGACCGGGCCGTCGAGCACCAGCGCGCCGGCGGGCACCAGTCCGGCGGTCTCGGGCGTGGCGAGCACCAGCGCCGGCTCGGAGTCGGCCAGCAGGTAGGCGATCCGCCCGGCCGGGTAGCCGGTGTCCACCGGCACGTACGCGGCGCCGGACTTGAGCACCGCGAGGATCGCCACCACCAGCTCCACGGAGCGGGGCAGGGCCAGCGCGACCCGGGCCTCCGGTCCGGCGCCCCGCGCCACCAGGGTGCGCGCCAGGCGGTTCGCGGCGGCGTTCAGCTCGGCGTACGTCAGCGAGACGCCGTCGCGGACCAGGGCGGTGGCGGTCGGGGTGGCCGCCGCCTGCCGCTCGAACTCGGCGACCAGGGTGGTCGGCGGCACCTCGCGGGCGGTGTCGTTCCAGCCGGACAGCGCCAGCTCCCGCTCGGCGTCGTCGAGCAGCGGCAGGGCGGAGATCCGCCGGGTGGGGTCGGCGACGGCCGCGGTGAGCAGCCGGACGTACCGGGCGACCACCGCCTCGGCGGTGGCCCGGTCGAACAGCGCGGTGCGGTAGACCAGCCGGCTGGCGCCGGTGGTGATGTCGAACGCGAGGTCGTCCTTGGTGGTGCCCAGCTTCACCGGGTCGAGGCCGGAGTCCGGGATGAAGTTCAGCGCGGTCTGGAAGATCGGCTGCACCGACGGGTCCCGCTGCGGGGCGACGGTCTCGACGATCTTCTGGAACGGGGTCGAGCCGTGCTCCATCGCGTCGACCAGCCCGCCGCGCACCCGGCCGAGCAGCTCCGCGAACGTGGGGTCGCCAGTCAGCTCGCAGCGCAGCGCCACCGGGTTGACGAACATGCCGATCAGCGGGGTCACCTCGGCGGTGTCCCGGCCGGCGGTGGAGACGCCCACCACCACGTCGTCGTCACCGGAGATCCGGGACAGCAGCGCGGTGAACGCGGCGAGCAGCACCATGTACGGGGTGGCGGCGGCGCCGGCCGCGAGCTTCCCGACCCGGTCGAGCAGGCCGTCGGGCAGGTCGAAGTGCACCTCGTCGCCGGCGAAACCGAGCTGCGCGGGGCGCGGCCGGTCCAGCGGCAGGGCGGTCACCGGCGGCGCGCCGGCCAGGTGGTTCCGCCAGAAGGCGAGCTGCCGGTCCAGTTCCGCGCCGGTGAGCTGGTCGCGCTGCCAGACCGCGAAGTCGGCGTACTGGATGGGCAGCTCGGGCACGTCGGCGGGCGCGCCGGTCAGCGCGGCCCGGCTGAACGCGGCCAGCTCGTTGGTGAACAGCACCGCCGAGTGGCTGTCGAAGACCGCGTGGTGCACCACGAACAGCAGCGCGACCTCGTCGTCGGCGAGCCGGACCAGCCGGGCCCGCCACAGCGGCGGCGCGTCCAGCGGGATCGGCGTGCGGGCCAGCCCGCTCAGCAGCGCCGCGACCTTCTCGTCGCGCTCCGGCCCGGCGAGGCCGCGCAGGTCGTCGACCGGCAGCGCGACCGGCTCGGCGGCGCGGACCACCTGGGTGAGGCTGCCGTCGTCCATCCGCAGGTGGGTGCGGAGGGACTCGTGCCGGGCGACGACCCGGCCCAGCACCTCGTTGGCCTGCTCCGGGGTGATCCCGGCGGGGAACCGCCACGGGTTGGAGACGTTGTAGACCGGCGAGCCGGTGTCGAGCTGGTTGGCCATCCACACCCGCTCCTGGGCGTAGGAGGCCGGGAAGGTCCACTCCTTCGGGGTACTCATGCGCCGGCCTCCCGCACGGAACGCGGGCGCATGTCCGTCCAGACGGTGTCGATGTGCGCGAGGCACTCCTCGCGGCTGCCGGCGAAGCCGGCCTCGTGCCAGCCCGCCGGGAGGTCGCGGTCGGCCGACCAGATCGAGTACTGCTCCTCGTCGTTGCGAACGACCAGGAATCGGGTTTCGGCCATCACTTCTCTCCAGCGCTCTCGGGGGTGTGCGGTTCGGCCATCGCGACGGCGATCTTGCGGGGGCCGGTGAACGGCTCCCGCCCGTGCGCGGCGGTCATGTTGTCGACCACCAGCACGTCGTCACGCTGGTAGTCGAAGCGGACGCTGGCCGCCCGGTACGCGGCCCGCAGGTGGTCCATCACGTCGGCGGGAATCTCGCCGCCGTCGCCGTAGTAGGTGTTCGACGGCAGCCCCTCGGGGCCGAACATGGCCAGCAGCCCCTCCTGGTAGTCCTTGGGGAGGGTGCTCAGGTGGAAGAACGTGGCGTGGTTGAACCAGCGGGGGGTGTCCGAGCCGGGCCGGTGGTGCACCACGTCGCGGACCGCGCGGGTGCGCAGCCCGTCCTTGCCGAGCCACTCCAGCTCGATCCGGTTCGCCGCCGCGTACGCCTCGACCTCGGCGCGGTCGTCGGTGTTGAACACGTGCTGCCACGGGGTGCCGAAGTCGCCGTGGAAGTTGCGCACCAGCATCCAGCGGCGGCGGACGAACTCCTCGCGCACCGCCGGGTCGATCTCCTCGTACACCCGGCGCACGTCCGCGAGCGGGGTAGCGCCCTGCGTCTCGGGCGGGGTGATGCAGTAGAAGAACAGCGTCAGCGGCCAGCGGGCCTGGTACGAGTTCTCGTTGTGCAGGAAGATCTCCTCGTCCGGGGGGTAGTCCGTCGAGGTGTAGACACGGCCGGCGATGGCGTGCCGGGGCGACGAGCGTTCGGTGTAGACCAGCGGCTCGCCGGACAGCGCCCGCACCACCCGGTCGAAGCCCTCGACGCCGCCGACGTCGAACCCGCGGAACAGCAGCCCGCCGTGCTCCACGAGGCTGGCGCGCAGTTCCGCGCGGCGCGCGGCGATCAGCTCGGTCAGCTCCCGGCCGTCGTTCTCGACGACCACCGGCAGCGTGGCGATCGTGTCGCTCATTGCTTCCTCACTACTCCTGTTGTCGCTCGTCGTCACGCGCGGGGCAACCGCGGGATGGCGGGGATGGTGGCCGGTGCGGCCGGCTCGTCGGTGGGGGCGGCGGTGGCCCGCAGCTCCTCGATCCGGGCGGCGAGCCCGGCCACGGTGGGCGTCTCGAAGAGGCTGCGCATCGGCAGCCGCACTCCGGTGGCCTTGCGCATCGCGGCGATCAGCTGCACCGCGACCAGCGAGTTGCCGCCGAGGGCGAAGAAGTCGTCGTCGACGCCGACGTCGGCCACCCCGAGCCCGTCCTGCCAGACCCGGGCGATGGTGATCTCCAGCTCCGTGCTCGGCGCGGCCGAGCCGCCCCCGGTGCCGGCCGGCGCGGAGGTGCTGGCTTCCGGCTCGCCCTCCAGGCTCTCCGTGGTCACCCGGCCGGCGCGGTGGCGGATGTCCTCCACCGTCCGGGTGGTGATCACGACCTGGGCGCCCAGCCCGGCGGTGAGGCTGCGCCGGAACGCCTCCGCCCCGTCCACCGGCCGGATGTCCTCGGTCGGGCCGGCGGGGGTCGCCGCGGTGTCCGCCTCGGGCGCGGCGGCGAGCCCGCCGGTCACCGCGCCCTGGTCGACGCGCCGCAGCACGAAGTCGCTGATGGCGACGAGTTCCCGGCCGTCGGCGTCGCGCAGCGACAGGTCGGCGGCGACCACCTCGTCGGTGGCGCTGTCGCGGTGCCGCAGGTGGCTGTGGAACTGCGCCGGCAGCGACCCGCGCACCACGATCCGCCCGTACGACAGCGGCAGGTAGGTGCCCGAGCCCTGGCCGCGGCCGAACGCGGTCGCCACGTCCAGCAGCGCCGGGTGCAGCCCCCACGACGGCAGGTCCCCGACCGCCTCGGCGGGGGCCTCGACGCGGGCCAGCTCCTCGCGGTCGCCCAGCACGTGCTCGCGCAGCGCCGTCCAGCGCGGCCCGAAGGTCAGCATGCTCGTACGGCCCCGGCCGAACGACGAGTCGTCGTCGACCCGACGGCCCGCCACGGCCGGCGGCACCGCCGGCGGGGCCGGCTCGACCGTCCAGCCCGCCGCCCCGCGCACGTGGGTGCGGGACTGTCCGGCGGCGAGGCTGCGCACGGCGAAGTCGACGCCGTCGTCGGTGGGCGTCAACTCCACCCGGTACTGGGCGACCGTGCCGTCGGGCACCGAGAACGGCTCCAGGAACACGACGTCGCGCAGCTCCACGGCGGCGTCCCCGGCCGGGGCCGGCAGCGCCGCCGTCACCGCCGCCCGGACGGACTCCAGGTGGGCGGTGCCGGGCACCACGGGCACCCCGCCGATGCGGTGCTCGTCGAGCAGCCAGTGGCTGGTGGCGGAGACGAGGCCGTGCAGCACCGTCCCGTCCGCGCCGGTGACCTTCGTGGTGAGCACCGGGTGCTCCACCGGGCTGGTGACCGTGTCCCGCCCGGCGGCCCGGAAGCCCGCCGGGGAGTTGGTCTCCACGGCCATGCCCACCTCGGCCCAGCCGCCCCAGTTCTGCGACACCACGGGCGCGCGGAAGCCGGCGCCGGCCCGGGCGTACGCGTCGAGGAAGTTGTTCGCCGCGCAGTAGTCGACCTGGCCGAAGCCGCCGATCACGGCGGTGATCGAGGAGCAGAGCACCACGAAGTCCAGCGGCAGGTCGCCGAAGACCCGCGCCAGCGCGAGGGTGCCGGCGAGCTTCGGCGCGAGCACCCGCTCCGCCTCGGCCCGATCCTTGATCTCGGCCATGCCGCCGCCGGGCAGGCCGGCCGCGTGCACGATGCCGTCGATCCCGCCGTACGCCCGCTCGGCCTCGGCCCGCACCCGGGCCAGGTCGTCGGGGTCGGTGACGTCGGCGGCGAGCACCAGCACCTCGGCGCCGGCGGCCTCCATCCGGCGGATCGCGGCGATGGCCCGGCCGGCGCGGTCGCCGCCGTGCACGGCCAGGTGGTCGTCCCACTCCTCGCGGGCGGGCAGCCCGGAGCGGGCCAGCAGCACCAGCTTCGCCCGGGCCCGGGTGGCGAAGTCCTCGGCGAGGGTGATGCCGATGCCGCCGAGGCCGCCGGTGATCACGTACCGGCCGCCCTCGCGCAGCGCCCCCGGCTCGCTTTCGGCGTCGACGGTGACCTGCTCGTAGCCGGTCACCCAGCGGCGTCCGCCGCGCAGCGCCACCTCGGGCCGCTGCGCGTCGACCGGGCGGCGCAGCTCGGCCGCGAGGGCGCGCTCCCCCGCGTCGGCCGGGCCGGCGTCGACCAGCCGGACGGTCAGGCCGGGCACCTCGGCCGGGAGCACCCGGGCCAGGCCGGCCAGGGTGGCGTGCTCCGGCCGGGTCAGGTCCGCGCCCGTCACGTCGCCGATGCCGGCGGTGACCAGGTCCAGGGTGAACGCCCCCTCCTCGGCGGTCAGGCCGGCGCCCGCCAGGGCCTGCACCAGGTGCAGCGCGCTGAAGAAGCCCCGGTCCTGGGCGGCCCAGGTGGCGGCGATGTCGGCGCCGGTCGGCTCGCCGTCGAGGGCGAACGCGTGCACCAGCCGGGTCGGCACGCCGTCCGCGGCGAGGGCCGCGACCAGCGCGTCGTAGTCGTCCCGGACGCCGGGGCGCAGCCGCCAGCCGTCGCCGTCGGCGGCGAAGCCCTCGCCGGGGCGTACGGTCACCGGCTGCTCCCCCGCCGCCCGCAGCGCCGCCACCAGCGCGTCGCCGCGCGGGCCGTCGGCGAGGACCAGGCAGCGGCCCAGCGGCGCGGTCCGCGGCTCGGGAGCCGCCTGCCGCCAGACCGGCACCGCGAACCACTCGGGCAGCGGCCGGGGCCCGGTCTCGGCCGGCGCGGCGGCGCCCGCCTGCACCGGGTCCGGGTCGACCCAGTAGCGGCGCCGCTCGAACGGGTACGTCGGCAGCGGCACCCGCCGCGCGTCCGGGTCGGAGCCCAGCCGCACCGGCGTGCCGGCGCACCACAGCGCCGCCGCCGTGCCGAGCAGGGTGGCCAGGTCGCCGGTGGGCTCGCCCGGACCCGGCAGGCTGCCCAGCGGGACGAGCTTGCGCTGCGCCTCGGACGCCTTGGCCACCTGCATCCGGGCCAGGTTCGCCAACTGGCGGCCCGGGCCGCACTCCACCAGCGACCAGGTGCCCTCGGCGAGCAGGGTCGCCACGCACGCGCCGAAGCGGACCGGCTGGCGCAGGTGCGCCGCCCAGTACGCCGGGTCGGTGGCCTGCTGCTCGGTGATCCAGGTGCCGGTCACGTTGGACAGGAACGGGATCGCCGGCGGCCGCAGCGTGACCGTGGCCATCAGGGCGGTGAACTCGGCGAGGATCGGTTCCATCATCGGCGAGTGGAAGGCGTGCGAGGTGCGCAGCGCCTTGGTCTTGGCGTCGATCGTCTCGGCGAACGCGGCGACCGCCTCGCTCGGGCCCGCCACCACGCAGGTGCCCGGGCCGTTGACGGTGGCGATGGCCAGCCCCTCGGGCAGCCGCTCGGCGACCACCGACTCGTCCAGCGGCACGGCGAGCATCGCCCCCGGCGCGACGGACTGCATCAGCCGGCCCCGGGCGGCCACCACCCGCAGCGCGTCGGGCAGGCTCAGCACCCCGGCCACCGTCGCGGCGACGTACTCGCCGATGGAGTGGCCGATCATCGCCGCCGGCCGCACCCCGGCCGACTGCCAGAGCACGGCCAGGGCGTACTCGACGACGAACAGGGCGGGCTGGGTGTAGCGGGTCTCGGTGAGCTTCTCCCCCGCCTCGGGGTCGCGGCCGAGGATCAGGTCGCGGATGTCCAGGCCCAGCTCGGGGCGGAGCAGCTCGGCGCACTCGTCCACGACGGCCGCGAAGCCCGGCTCCTCGGCGTAGAGCTGCGCGCCCATCCCGGCGTACTGGGAGCCCTGGCCGGAGAAGAGGAAGGCCGGCCGGGGCGCCGGGCCCTCGACCACGCCGGCCTGCCGGCGGCGCTTGGTGCGCAGCGCGGCGACCGCGTCGGGCAGGTCGGTGGCGACCACAGCGGCGCGGTGCGGGTACTGCTGGCGGCCGACGCGCAGGGTGTGCGCGACGTCCGCGAGGTGCTCCGGCCCGCGGTCGGTGGCGGACTCCAGGTGCGCGGCGAGCCGCTGCACGGCCGCGTCCAGCGCGCCGGCGGTCTTCGCCGAGACGTGCAGCAGCTGCGCCGGGCGGACCCGCCGCTCCCGGTACGCCGCCGGCGCCTCCTCCAGGACCACGTGCGCGTTGGTGCCGCCGATGCCGAACGAGCTGACCCCGGCCCGGCGGGGCGTGCCGTCGGTGTCCCACTTGGTCAGCGTGTTCGCCACGTAGAACGGGGTGTCGGCGAACTCGATCGCCGGGTTCGGCGTCTCGTAGTTGATGGTCGGCGGGATCAGCCCGTGCTCCATCGCGAGCACCGTCTTGATCACGCTGACGATGCCGGAGGGCTGGCTGAGGTGGCCGATGTTGGACTTCACCGAGCCGATGCCGCACCAGCCCCGCTCGTCGGTGTCCTTCGTGTAGACGGCCGAGAGGGCGGCGATCTCGATCGGGTCGCCCATCGCGGTGCCGGTGCCGTGCGCCTCGACGTAGCTGATGGTGCGCGGGTCGACGTCGGCCATCGCGACGGCCTGGGCTACCGCCTCCATCTGCCCGTCGACGCTCGGCGCGGTGAAGCCGACCTTGCCGGCGCCGTCGTTGTTGATCGCGTTGCCGAGCACCACGGCGCGGATCGCGTCGCCGTCGGCGATCGCGTCGGAGAGCCGCTTGAGCAGGGTCACGCCCGCGCCGCTGCCCCAGACGGTGCCGTTCGCGGCCGCGTCGAACGGGCGGCACCGGCCGTCGGGCGAGGTGAAGCCGTCCATGCCGAGGTAGCCGACGTGCGGCAGCTCGATGTTGACGCCGCCGGCGAGGGCCATGTCGCACTCGCCGTTGCGCAGCGCCTCGCAGGCCAGGTGGAACGCGACCAGCGACGTGGAGCAGGCGGTGTGCACGGTCAGGCTCGGCCCGCGCAGGTCCAGCCGGTACGACACGTTGGTGGCCACGTAGTTCGGGGAGTTGCCGGTGGCCAGCGAGACGGTGCCGTGCGGGTTGCCGCCGACCCGCTTGTTGCGCAGCACGTAGCGGTGCAGGTAGGTGTTGCCGCCGGTGCCGGCGTACACGCCGACCGCGCCGTCGTAGCGGGTCGGGTCGTAGCCGGCATCCTGGAGCGCGGTGTAGCAGGACTCCAGGAACAGCCGGTGCTGCGGGTCGGTGATCTCCGCCTCGCGGGCGGTCATCCCGAACAGCCCGGCGTCGAACTCGTCGTACCCGTCCACGAGCGGGGCACGGTTGACCCAGCCCGGGTCGTCGACCTCGTCCACGGTGGCGCCGCGGGCGAGCTGCTCCTCCCGGGTCAGTTCGGTGACCGACTCGACCCCGTCGACCAGGTTGCGCCAGAACTCGTTCACGTCGGCCGCGCCGGGCAGGCGGGCGGCCAGCCCGATGATGGCGATCGGCTCGATGCCGTCGCCCTCGGGCAGCTCGGTTGCGGTCGGGTTGCTCATCAGGCTGTCCTTCGTCACGCGGTGCCGCCGGGGCGGCGGGGTGGGTTGCGGCGGGTACGGCTGCGTCGGGCGGCGGCGCGCAGCGCGGCGCGGGCCAGCTCGGGCCGGTCGGCGGCGCCGTCGAGGCTGGCGGCGAACGCCCGGATGGTGGGGTGCCGGAAGAGGTCGAGCATCTTGATCGACCGGCCGGTGGCGGCGGTGAGCCGGGCGTGCACGGCGGCCAGCGCCAGGGAGTGCCCGCCGATGTCGAAGAAGTTGTCGGTGACGCCGACCTGGTCGCGTTCCAGCACCTCGCGCCAGATGCCGGCGACCAGCTCCTCCGTGTCGGTCAGCCCGTCGGGGCCGGCCGGCAGCACGGCGCGCGGGGCCTCGCCGGCGGCGACGGTCATGGCGCCGAGCTGCGGCGTGGCCACGGTCGGCCGGGGCAGCTCGGCGGCCACCCGGTCGGCCGGCGTGTCCGGGGCGGCGACCAGCGCGCCGACGAGGGCGACCAGGTCGGCCAGCAGGTCGTCGATCCGCCCGGCGTCGAACAGGTCGGGGTTGTAGACCACCTCGACGCCGCACCGGCCGGCCCGCTCCACCACGTAGACGGTGATGTCGAACGGCGAGCCGGGCTTGGGCACCGCGACCGGCGCGGTGTCCAGGCCGGTCAGCGCCAGCCGGGGCGGGGCGAAGTTGAGCACGTTGAACAGCACCTGCACCAGCGGCGCGCGGGACGTGTCCCGCCCGACGCCGAGCGCCTCCACGATCCGCTCCAGCGGGGCGCCCGGGTGGGCGGTCGCGTCGTGCAGCTCGCCCGCGCACCGGTCGACCAACTCGGCGAAGCTGGCCCCGCCGCCGCGCACCCGCACCGGCACGGTGTCGATGAAGAAGCCCACCACGTCGTCGAAGGCGGCCAGCCGGCGGTCGGCGACGATCGCGCCGACCACGTGGTCGTCGCAGCCGGTGAGCCGGCGCAGCAGCTCGCCGAAGCCGGCCAGCAGCACCGCCGCCACGGTGGTGCCGCGCCGCTCGGCCAGCTCCCGCACCCCGCGGTCGCACGCCTCGGGCAGCCGCACCGCCGCCTCGGCGCCGGCGTAGGTGGCCACCGCCGGCCGGGGCCGGTCGCGGGGCAGCTCCAGCACCGTCGGCACGTCGCGCAGGTGCGCCACCCACCAGTCCAGGTCGGCCGCGCCGCGCCGCCGGTCCCGCTCCGCCCGCCAGACGGCGTAGTCGGCGTACGTGGCGGGCAGCGCGGGCAGCGCCGGAGCGCCGCCCAGCAACGCCCGGTCGTACGCCGCCGCGAGGTCGTCGTAGAGCAGCTTCTCCGACCAGCCGTCGAACACCGCGTGGTGCAGGGTGATCGCCAGGACGTGCTCGTCCGGCCCGACCCGGTAGACGGTCACCTGCCAGGGCGGCCCGGTGGCCAGGTCGAAGGAGTGCGCCGCCCCGGCGGCGAGCATCCCGGCCAGCTCGGCTTCGGCGTCGGCGCCGCCGCTCAGGTCGACCACCGGGACGGCCACGTCGGTCGGCTCCTCGCAGACCGCGTACGGCACGCCGGCGGTCTGCGGGATGCGCCAGCGCAGCACGTCGTGCCGCTCGACGACCGCCCGCAGCGCGGCGCCGAGGGCGACCGTGTCCAGCGGGCCGCGCAGCCGGTGCGCCACCGCGATGTTGTACGGGGCGCTGGACGGAGCGAGCTGGTCGACGAACCACAGCCGGCGCTGCGGCGGGGAGAGGGTGGGCGGGTTGCCGGTGGTCAACCCGTCGCCGTCGGCCGGGGCGGCGGCGGTGATCCGCTCCACCAGGCCGGCCAAGGTACGGCCGGTGAACACGTCCCGGGTGTCGACGTGCCGGCCCAGCTCGGCCCGGAGCGCGGCGACCAGGCGCATCGCGGCGATGGAGTTGCCCCCGGCGGCGAGGAAGTCGGTCTCCGGGGTGGGCGCCGCGCCGAGCAGCCGGCCCCAGATCCGGGCCACCGCCGCCTCGACCGGCTCGTCGACGTCGACCGGCCCGGCGGGAGCCGGGGCGGCGGCCGGGGCGGCCAGCGCCCGCAGCGCCGGCCGGTCCAGCTTGCCGGTGGTCGGGCTGACCGGCAGGTCGTCGCGGCGCAGCACCCGGGCCGGCAGCATCGCGGCGGTCAGCCGGAGCAGGGCGTACGCCCGCAGCCGCTCGTCGTCCGGGGCGTCGGCCGGGGTGAGGAAGGCGACCAGTTCGGTGCCGGCCGGGCCGGGGACCGCCTCCACGGCGACCTGCCGCACGCCGGGCAGGCCGGCCAGCACGGCCTCCACCTCGCCCAGCTCGATCCGCTGGCCCCGGATCTTGACCTGCCGGTCGAGCCGGCCCAGGTAGACGATCCGGCCGTCCGGGTCCTGCCGCACCAGGTCGCCGGTGCGGTAGAGCCGCTCCCCCGGGTCGCCGAACGGGTCGGGGACGAAGCGCTCGGCGGTCAGGCCGGGCCGGCCGAGGTAGCCGTCGGCCAGGCCCGGGCCGCCGATCAGCAGCTCGCCGGCCTCACCCAGGGGCACCGGGCGCAGCTCGGCGTCCACCACGTACGCGCGGTGGTTGGGCAGCGGGCGGCCGATCGGCACCGGGTCGGTCTCGGCGGCGGTCAGCTCGCCGCTGACCGCGAGCACGGTGGTCTCGGTCGGGCCGTACCCGTTGAGGAAGAGCCGGCCGGGGGCCCAGCGGGCGGCCAGCTCGGCCGGCACCGCCTCACCGCCGCAGAGCACCACCCGCCAGGCCGGCAGGTCCGCCGGGTCCAGCATGGACAGCACGGTCGGCGTGATGAAGCCCCAGTTCACCTCGTGCGCGGCGATGAACCGGGCCAGCCGGACGGGGTCGGCCCGGTCGTCGGCGCCGAGGAGCTGGACGGCGCCGCCGAGCAGCAGCGGCACGAAGAGGTCCATGGTGGCCGCGTCGAAGCCGAGCGAGGCGATGCCGAGGCTGCGCACGCCCGCGTCCGCGCCGGTCATCGCGACGCAGCCGGTGACGAACTCGACCACGTTGCGGTGGGTGGTGAGCACGCCCTTCGGCCGGCCGGTGGAGCCCGAGGTGAACAGCACGTACGCGGGGTCGCCGGGGCGCGCCGGGCACGGGGCCAGCGGCGCCGGCCCGGGCAGGCCGAGCGCCTCGACGCCCGGCACGTCGCCGAACTCGGCCACGGCGGCGTCGCCGACGACCACGGACACCCCCGCGTCGGCGGCGATCTCCCGCAGCCGCTGGCGGGGGCCGCCCGGCTCCAGCGGCACGTAGCAGCCGCCGGCCAGCAGCACCCCGAGCACGGTCGCGACGAGGTCGGGGTTGCGGGCCCCGCAGACGCCGACCCGGGCCTGCCGGCCGACGCCGCGCCCGCGCAGCGCGGCGGCCACCCCGGCCGCCCGGCCGAGCAGCTCGGCGTAGGTGAGCCGGGTGTCCCACTGGCGCACCGCGACCGCGTCCGGGGTGCGGGCGGCCTGCGCGGCGATCAGCTCGGCCAGCGTCGCGTCCGGCCACGGCAGGGTCTCCCCGTGGACGGCGCTGATGGACAGGATGTCGGTCACCCGTTCTCTCCCCGGTAACTCACTGGATCGGTGATCTGCAACCGCAGCTCGCTGACGTAGCCACGCCCCTGCGCGTCGGTCACCCAGGCGTCCGCCGGGTCCGGCAGCAGCTCGCTGACCGTCACGGTGACGTCGGGGCCGCTCTTCGCGGCGGCGTCGACCATGGCGCAGAGGGACTGGGCGTGCAGCGGGGCGGTGAGGTCGACGTAGCAGGGCTTGATCTCGGTGCCCACCTTGACGAAGACCCGCTCGGGCAGCCCGAGCCGGGCCCGCCAGCGGCGGACCGCCAGGAACCGCTCGGCCTCGCCGGTGACGCCGGCCAGGCCGGTCTCCGCCACCGTCGTCCGCCAGGTCTGCCGCGCCACGACCAGCCGGTCGATGGTGATCCGGGGGGTGTGCGGGGCCGGCGCGAGGAGCTTGAAGCTGTCGAGCAGCAGCGCGCCGAGCAGGTTGGCGAAGATCTCCATCAGCGGCCAGCGGCTGCCGTCCGGCAGCACCGCGAGCCACTCGTCGCCGTCGTTCTCCACCCGCGCCTCGGTGGCGCGGACCAGCCGGTCGATGTCGGCGCCCCGGGCCGTGTCGATGCCGAACTGGCGGTCCAGGGGACCGTTGAGGGCGTACGTGATGCGGGTGGTCATCCGCGGGAAGCTCTCCGGGTAGAGCACCCGCGCCCGGGCCGGCCCGAGTTCGGCGTCCAACGCGGCCCGCAGCGCCGGCTGGTCGGGGTGGAACGGGGTCAGCACCGCGCTGTCGAACGGGACGTAGGCCGGGTGCAGCTCGCCGAGGACGAGCAGGAAGTCCCCCCGGTTGAGCGCGTCCAGCCCGGCGGCGCTGATCTGCACGTCCGGGCTGTGGATGCGGGCGGACGGCCAGCCGGGGCGGTCGGCGGCGAAGAGGGTGCGGGCCCGCCCGGCCAGGTCGGCGCTGCACAGCCGCAGCTCGGTCTGTCCCGGGACCACCGCGTCCAGGCCGATCAGCTCCGCCCAGCGGGCGGTCAACCCGGCGCCGGCCCGGGCGATCGGGCCGTCCGGGGCGAGCAGCAGCCCCTGGGCCAGCGCCCAGACGTCGGCCAGCCGCGCCGGCCCGTCGCCGCGCAGCTCGGCGTGCAGCTCCGCGAAGATCCGCTCGCCGGCGGCGCCCACCTCGGCGGTCAGCCAGCGGGCGGCCGTCAGCACGATCGCCAGCGGCTCGGCCAGGGCGTCCAGCACCCGGGAGCCGACCGTGAAGTCCAGGTCGCGGGCGGTCTCCTCGTAGAGCACCGTGCGGCCAGCGTACATCTGCCCGGCCTGGCGGGTGGCGGGCCGGCCGGTGACCTCGGTGAACTCGGCGTTCAGCGCGGCGAGCGCGGCGCCGAGCCGTTCGGGGTCCCCGGCCGCCGCGGCCACCGCGTCGCGCGCCGCGCGCAGCCGGTCGAACGCGACCGCCACCTCGGCGCGGACCTGCGCGTCGCCGATCGCGTCGATCCGCTCCACCAGCACGCGCTCGGCCTGCGGGCTGACCGGCAGGCCGGCGTCCCAGGTCAGCAGGTCCCGCTCGACCAGCCGGTCGAGCAGCAGATATCCGTCGTCGGCGCTGCGCAGACCGGTCTCCCCGCCGGCCAGCAGCCGCTCGACCAGGGTGACCGCCGGGGTGCGCCCGTCGCAGGCGGCGAGCAGCCGGGCCTCCACGGCGGTCAGCTCCGTCGGCGGGAGCAGCGGCCGGCTGACCTGCCGGTCGGACAGGCTCAGGTGCGGCGGCAGCGTCGGCGCCCACCAGCGCCGCACCGCCAGGTCGTCGGCGAGCCGGTCGGCGTACGCGATCAGCGCCCACGCCTCGAAGTGGACCTCGCGCCGGGACACCAGCGCCGGCCCGGGCCGCAGCCGCGTGGTCGGCTCGTCCGGGTCGAGCCGACCCCAGCAGACCGGGCCGAAGAAGCCGATCGTCTCCGCCTTGCCGCAGTAGCGCTGCCAGTAGCGCAGCAGGCTCAGCTCGCGCTTGCGGCGGCGGACGTTGCGGACGGACGGGTCGGTGCGCAGCAGGCCGTCCAGCGCGATGAGCATCTCCGCGTTCTGCCAGGTGACCGCCTCGCGCAGCAGCGGGTCGGCGGCGATCTCGTTGGCCACCGCGGAGCCGTCCAGCAGCGCCGTCGCGAACGCCTTGTCGAACGGCTCCGCCTCGCCCTCGCCGCGGAGCAGGGCGTCGGCGGCGGCCGCCGCCTCGGGCGCGGCGAAGGCCGCCAGCCCGGCCGCCGGGAAGCCGGCGGTACGCAGGACGACGTCGCGCCACACCGACCAGCCGGTGTCGCCGAGCGGGATCTTGTGGCTCATCGGCCGCCCTCCCGCTCGTCGGCGTCCACGATGTGCAGCCGCAGCTCGCTGAAGTAGCGCCGGCCGGCCGCGTCGGGCACCCAGGCGTCCGCCGCCGTGGGCAGCATCTCGCTGACCGCCAGCGAGGCGTCGTCGCCGCCGTCGGTGCGGGCGGCCCGCACCATGGCGCAGAACATGTTGGCGAACGCCGGACTGCTGAGATCCACGAAGCAGGGCTTGGTCTCGGTGCCGAGCTTGATGTAGACCTGCTCGGGCAGCCCGAGACGGCGGCGCCAGTCCCGGACCGCGAGGAACCGTTCCCGCTCGCCGGTGACCGTGGCGAGCCCGCTCTCGCCGACCGTCGTCCGCCAGGTCTGCCGCGCCACCACCAGCTCGCCGACCGTGATCCGGGGCGTGTACGGCGCGGGGCTGACCAGCTTGAACCCGTCGACGGCGTGCGCGCTGAGCAGCGGGGAGAACAGCTCGGGCAGCGTCCAGCGCTGCCCGTCCGGGGCGGTGGCGACCAGCCGGCCGCCGCACTCGGCGACGGTCAGGTCGACCGTGGGCAGCACCCGGTCGGGGTCGGCGCCGGGTGCGGGCGCGAAGGCCAACTGCCGGTCCGTCGGCCCGGTGAGCGCCTCGGCGACCCGGCTGGTGCGCCGGGGCCAGTCGTTCGGGACGAGCAGCCGGATCCGCCGCTCGCCGAGGTCCTCAGTCAGCGCGTCGCGCAGCCGGCCCACGTCGGGGTGCGACGGGGTGAAGACCTGGCAGTCGAAGGATGCCCAGGCGGCGTGCAGCTCGCCGAGGACCACGGTGTAGTCGCCGCGCGCCAGCGCCTCCGCGTCGGCGGCGCAGATCTGCAGGTCGGGGCTGTGCAGCCGGGCGTTGGGCCAGGCCGGCCGCTCGGCCGGGAAGGCCTCGGCGACCCGGGTGGCCAGGTCGGCCACCGGCAGCCGGACCTCCGTCGTCCCGGCCGGCAGCGCGGCCAGGCCGAACAGTCCGGCCCAGCGGTCGGCGAACTCGGCGGCGACCGCGTCGACCGGCCGGGCGCCGTCGCCCCAGAACATGCCCTGCGCCAGGAACCAGAGGTCGGCCAGGGACACCGGTCCGCCGCCCGCCTCGGCGCGCAGTTCGTCGTACAGCTCGCGGAACGCCGCGTCGTACGCCCGCTCCAGCGCGTCGACCAGCCAGCGGGCCGCCTGGAGCAGCACCGCGAGCGGGGCGGCGATCCGGTCGAGCAGCGGCTTGCCGAAGACCACGTCGAGGTCCCGGCTGGTGTCCTCGTAGCAGAGGGTGCGGCCGGCGTACATCTGGCCGGCGCGGCGGCGCGGGGGCTGCCCGGTCAGCTCGGTGAAGGTCGCGTCGAGCGCGTCCAGGGCGGCGCCGAGCCGCTCCGGGTCGCCGGCGGCGGCGGCCACGGCGTCCCGGGCGGCGCACAGCCGGTCGAAGCCGGCGCGGGCGTCCTCCCGCGCGGGCTCGTCGCCGATCTCCTCGATCCGCCGCCGCAGCACGTCCTCTGCGTCGGGGCTCACCGGCAGCCCCGCGTCCCAGGTGATCAGCTCGCGCTCGACCAGCCGGTCCAGCAGCGCGTAGCCGTCCTCCGCCCGGCGCAGCCCGATCGCTGGGTCGGCGACCAGCTCGCGGGCCGGGCGCCGGCCGTCGGCGGCGGCCAGCAGCGCCGCCTCCACGGGGGTGAGCGGCACCGGCGGCCGGCCGGGCCGGTGGACGGTGCGGTCGGCGAGGCTCAGCTGCGGGCAGAGCATCGGCGCCCACCAGGCGCGCACCGCCACGTCCCGGCCGATCCGGTCGGCGTAGGCGCTGAGCGCCCAGGACTCGAACCACACCCAGCGGCGCCGGGTCAGGCCCGGGCCGGGGCGCACGTCGGCGGTCTCCGGGCGAGCCGGGTCGAGGGTGACCCAGCAGCTCGGGCCGAAGAAGCCGACCGTCTCGTTCTTGCCGCAGTACCGCTGCCAGTACTTCAGCAGGGCGCGCTCCCGGTCCCGCCGCCGCACGTTGCGCGCCGGGTCGGGGCCGCCCCGCGCCAGGCCGTCCAGCGCGACCACGGCGCCCCGGTTCTGCCAGGTGACCGCCTCCCGCAGCAGCGGATCGGCGGCCAGCTCGGTGATCCGGCGCCCGGTCGCCGTCAGCGCCTCGGCGAGCTCCTTGTCGTACCGCTCCGCGCCTTCGCCGGTGGCGAGCAGCCCGTCGGCGGCCGCCGCGGCCTGCGGAGCGGACAGCATGGTCAGGCCGTCGGCGGGAAAGCCGGTGGTACGCAGGATGGCGTCCCGCCACACCGACCAGCCGGTGTCGCCGAGCGGCACCCGGTGCCCGCCCGCCACCGCGCCGGTCCCGACCGTCGCCGCCGGCGGGACGGCGGCCGCCGGCTCCGGGCCGGCCGTCACGGCCCCGTCGAGGTCGGCGCGGATCGCGGCGAGCAGGTCGGGGAGCCGGTCGTTGAGGAAGAAGTGCCCACCCTCGATCTCGTGCAGGGTGAAGCCGGCGGCGGTGTGCTCCCGCCACGCGTCGCTGTGCTCCCGGCGGACGGCGCGGTCGTGCCGGCCGCTGAACGCCACGATCGGCACCGGCAGCGGCTCGCCCGGGGTGTAGCGGTAGCTGTCGACCCGGCCGAAGTCGGCGCGCAGCAGCGGCAGCAGCAGCTCGACCAGCTCGGGGTGCGCCAGCAGCTCGGCCGGCAACCCGCCGCCGGCGCCCAGGCGGCGCAGCAGCTCGTCGTCGTCCACCCTGGACAGCCCGTCGAAGAGGCTGGGCGCGGTGACGTGCGGGGCGCGGGCGCCGCCGACGTAGAGCCGCAGCGGCAGCGGACGGCCGGCGCGGCGCAGCTCGCGGACCACCTCGAAGCCGACCCGGCCGCCCATCGAGTGGCCGTAGATCGCGTACGGGCCGCGGACCCGATCGGCGATGGCGGACGCGACGTCCACCACCCGGAACTCCGGGTCCTCGCTGATCCGGTTCTCCCGCCCGGGCAGCTGCACCGGCAGCACCTCGACGTCCGGCCCGATCTCCTCCTGCCACCGACGGAAGACGCTCGCGCCGCCGCCGGCGTACGGCAGGCAGAACAGTTGCACCGGCGCCGGTTCACGACGGCCGGCGGAGACGAACCAGTTCACCGCGCACCTTTCTGAGGGGGGTCGATCCAGTACCGCTGGCGTTGGAACGGATACGTGGGCAGCCCGGTGCGCCGGACCGAGCCCTCGGGGTGCAGCGCCGCCCAGTCCACGTCCCGGCCGGCGACCCAGGCCGTCGCCAGCTCGCGCAGCTCGCCGGGCTCGCCGGCCAGCCGGGCGTCGGTGGCGAGCAGTTCGTCCAGCGCGGCGACGGCGCCGGCGGGGTCGGCCGCCACCACGGCCGCCCGGCAGCCGAAGGCGCGCCGGCCCAGGGCGAGCGTGGCGGCCACGTCGGCGAGCGCCGGGGCGGCCCCGGCGAGGTGCTGCCGCAGCCGGGTCAGCGCCACCCGCAGCGCCGCCGGGGTCCGCGCCGACACCGGCAGCAGGTACGCGGGCGCGTCCGCGCCGTCGACCGGCTCGGCCGGGGGCGGCTGCTCGACCACCACGTGCGCGTTCGTGCCGCCCAGCCCGAACGAGCTGACCCCGGCGACGCGACGGGTCGCCTCGGGCCAGTCCCGTGCCTTGGTCGGCACGTAGAACGGGCCGCCGGCCAGGTCGATCTCCGGGTGCGGACGGGTGAAGTGCAGGTTCGGCGGGATGACGCCGTGCTGCACGGCGAGTACGGCCTTGATCAGCCCGGCGATGCCGGCGCCCGCGTCGAGGTGGCCGATGTTGGTCTTCACCGAGCCGAGCGCGCACGTCTCGGCGGGCCCGGCGCCGGCGTACACCTCGTGCAGCGCGGCGACCTCGATGGCGTCGCCGAGCGGCGTGCCGCTGCCGTGGGCCTCGATGAAGCGGACCTCACCGGGGGCGACCTCCGCCGCGGCGAGCGCGCCGGCGACGGCGGCGGCCTGCCCGGCGGGCCCGGGGACGGCGAACCCGGCGCGGTCGGCGCCGTCGTTGGTGACGGCCCAACCGGGCAGGATCGCGTAGATCCGGTCGCCGTCGGCCTGGGCGTCGGCGAGCCGGCGCAGGGCGACCACACCGGCGCCGGAGCCGAAGCCGGCGCCGGCGGCGGCCTCGTCGAAGGCGCGGCAGCGGCCGTCCGGGGAGGCCAGACCGCCGGGGGTGTGCCGGTAGCGGGGCCAGGTGACGTTCACCCCGCCGGCCAGGGCGATGTCGCACTGGTAGTCGGCGAGGCTCTGCGCGGCGAGGCAGACCGCGACCAGCGAGCTGGAGCAGGCGCTCTGCACGGCGACCGCCGGCCCGGTCAGGCCCAGCCGGTAGGCCACCTGCCCGGGCAGGTGGTCGGTGAACTGCCGGCCGACGAGCCGGGCCTCCCAGTCGTCGGGGTCGACGTCGCCGACCACGGCCGGGTTGTCCATGAGGTGGAACAGGAAGTACCGGTTGGCGGAGGTGGCGGCGTAGACGCCGACCAGCCCGGGGAACCGCGCCGGGTCGTGCCCGGCGTCCTCCAGGGCCTCCCAGGCCGTCTCGAGGAAGAGCCGGTGCTGCGGGTCGGTGCGGGCCGCCTCGTCGGCGCCGAAGGAGAAGAACTCGGCGTCGAAGTCGGCCACCCCGTCCAGCCGGCCGGCCGCCTTGACGTGCCGGGGGTCGGCGCGCAGGCCGGGGCCGATGCCGAGGGCGGCCAACTCCTCGTCGCTGTGGTCGTGGATGGAGTCCACGCCGGCGCAGAGGTTCCACCAGAAGGTGCCGACGTCGGGCGCGCCCGGGAACCGGCCGGCGAGGCCGACCACGGCGATCTCGTCGCCCGTGTACTCCCGGGCGGCGGTCGCCGGGGCGACCGGGGCGGGCACGGCCGGCGCGCGGACCTGCTCCGGCGGGGTGTCGACGAGCCGGGCCTGGGCGGCCACGGTCGGGTGCTCGAAGAGCCGCAGCATGGGCAGCCGCACCCCGAACCGCTCGGCGAGCCGCTGCTGCACCCGACCGAGCAGCAGCGACTGGCCGCCGACGTCGAAGAAGCTGTCGGTGCGGCCGACGGCCGGGCGGCCGAGCACCTCGCACCAGATGTCGTGCACGATCCGCTCGGTGGGTGTGGCCGGCGCCTCCCCGGCGGGCACGTCCCGGGCCGGGTCGGGCAGCGCCCGCTCGTCGATCTTGCCGGTGACGGTGAGCGGGAACTCGTCGACCACCACCACCGCGCGCGGCAGCGCGTACTCCGGCAGCCGTCGGGCGAGGGCGTCGCGCAGGGCCACCGGGTCCAGCGCGGCACCGCCCGGCCGGGCGTACGCGAGCAGCTCGCCGTCGCGCGCGATGGCGCGGACCCCGGCGACGCCCGGCTGGTCGGCGAGCACGGCCTCGATCTCGGTCAGCTCGACGCGGAACCCGCGTACCTTCACCTGCCGGTCGAGCCGGCCGAGGCAGACGAGGTCGCCGCCGGACAGCCGCGCGCCGAGGTCCCCCGTCCGGTACGTCGGCACGCCGTCGGGGTCGACGGCGAACCGGTCGCTGTCCTGGCCGAGGTAGCCGGGGGCGAGGTGCCGGCTGCGCACCACGATCTCGTCGCCCTCGCCGAGGCGCAGCTCGTACCCGGGCAGCGCGGTGCCGATCGGCAGCGGCCCGGTGGCGGCGGGGTCGGCGTCGGCGAGCGGCAGCGCGTACCGGGCGGCGAAGGTCATCTCCGTGGCGCCGTAGCCGTTGACCAGCACGCAGTCGGGGGCGAAGCGGTCTCGTCCGCGGGCCACGTCGGCGTGGGTGGCCTGCTCGCCGCCGAGCAGCACGACCCGCACCCGGTCGAGGCGGGGGCCGGGGGTGTCGAGCAGGAAGCGGTAGACGGTCGGGGTGGAGTGGTAGACGGTGACCCCGTGCCGGGCGAGCTGCTCGACGGCGTGGGCGAGGCCGTGCCGGCGCAGCTCCACCGGGACGACGGCGGCCCCGGCGAGCAGCGCCGGGTAGAGGTCGGGAATCGCCGCGTCGAAGCTGAACGAGGCGAGCAGGCTGAGCCGGTCCTCCGGGCCGATGTGGAGTGCCGCGATCTGGTTGTCCACCACGTGCAGCAGGTTGCGGTGGGTCTGGCCGACCGCCTTCGGCACGCCGGTGGAACCGGAGGTGAACAGCACGTACGCCAGCGCGTCCGGGTCGACGGGCACGGGCCGCAGCGGCGCGGCCGGTAGGTCGTCGACGGTCAGCACCCGGACGGCCAGCCGGTCGGCGGTGAGCCGACGGGCCAGCCCGGCGTGCTCCACTCCGCACAGGACGGTGCCGACCTCCGCGGCGGCGAGCATGTGCCGCAGCCGCTGTTCCGGGAAGCCCGGATCCAGCGGCACGTACGCGCACCCGGCGGCGAGCGTGCCGAGGATGGCGGCGATGGTCGCGGGCCCGTGCCCGGTGAGCAGTGCGACCCGGTCGCCCGGCCGGCACCCGGCCGCGGCGAGCGCGACGGCGTGCCCGCCCGCGGCGCCGGCGAGCGCGGCGTAGCTGAGCGGAGCGGTCTCGCCGAGGACAGCCGGCTGGTCGGGCCGACGGGCGGCGACGGCGCTGAAGCGATTGACTACCGTCGGTTCTGCCATGTCAACGCGTGGTGGCGGACCCGCTGATGGACAGCGTGCAGCGTTTGACAAACGCAACCATCGATCCCCCCCAGGACTTCACAATGGAAGCAGCATAAGGCTCGATACCTGGCGGGAAAGATCATCGTTTAGAGTCCAGCCGAACAGTCGACGGACACCTCACACAACGGATGGGGAAATCCGTCCGATCATCCCTCTAGCGCATAGAGGAGTTTCCGTCTACTTGCGACCCGGCCGGTGATTCTCCGGTCAAACGGCACGTGAACCTTCAGTCTTCCTGCGATCGGGGTCGATGTCCACAGACGACTTTGTGAACGACGGATGACAGGCTGGGTCGTCAGCTGTCATATGGCGGGCGAGGGATCGGCTGGCTCGTGCCGTCGAAGTCCCCGGGCAGCCGGGCGACCATGTCGCGGAACTCGTCGACGGTGACCGCCTCCCGCAGGGTGGCGAAGACGGCGCCGGTGCCGACCCGGGCGGTGGCCTCGTCCACCCCGGCCCGCTCCCCCACGCGGCGCAGGAACTCCGCCGGCCCGAGGGGGGCCGGCCGGCCGTCGGACGGGTCGGGACCGGCCAGGTAGCCGTCCAGCTCGTCGGGGAGGTGCCCGGCCAGGTCGCCCGACCGGCCGCCGGTCATCCGCTCCACCATCGTCTGCAGCACGGCGCGGGCGATCGTGGCGGACTGCGCGGTCGACAGCCCCGCCCGGCGGGACACCGCGTCGACGAATAGGGGAAACCGCACGGCGCCCTCCTGTCGTCACCGGCCCCGCGCATACCCGCGCCCGCCGCCGGCAAACGGCGCCCTCGCCCGCCGGTCGGGCGGCGACTCAGCCGGCCGGGTCGTCGGCGAGGACGTCGAGCAGCAGCGCGGCGGTCCAGCCGAAGGCGGGCGAGCCGAGCCCGGCGCCGGTGTCCGGGTGGAAGTACTCGTGGCAGCCGGAGAGGGCCACCAGCTCGATCATCGAGTCGCGCAGGCCGGCCGCCAGGTCGGGACGGCCGTGGGTGAGCAGCCCCCGGCGCACCAGCCAGTTGACGTTCATCCAGCTCGGCCCGCGCCAGTAGCGCAGCGGCTCGAAGTCCGGCGCCGTGCGGTCGTGGCTGGGCAGCGGCCGGTCCATCCGGGCGGCCAACCCGAACCGCGGCGAGCATGCCTCGGCGACCAGCGCCGTGGCCTGCCGGGCGGGCAGGTCGGGCAGGATCAGCGGGACGATGCCGAGCACCGTCCGGGCCGGCACGAGGCGGTCGGCGCGCAGGTCCCGGGGCTGGAAGGTGCCGGTCGTGGGGTCGTACAGCCGGTGCACCAGGGCCTCGGTGATCCGGGCGGCGCGCTCCCGGTGCGGGCCGGGGTCGGCCCCGACCACCGGCGCGATCCGGGCGAGCGCGTGCTCGGCGGCGCCCATCGCCGCGTTGAACAGCGGACACTCCACGAGGAACGGATGGTGGGCGGCCAGTTCCGCGTCGCGGTAGCGGTGCTGCCGGTAGGACGCCACGATCGCGACGTAGCGCGCGTAGTCGAGGTCGGTGGGGCGGTGCGCCGCGTCGGCGTGCGTGGTGTCGTGCCGGCGGTACGCGCGCATGACGGCGGCGTCGGCGGGCACCGCCGCCATCGGCGCGTCCCAGGCGGGGCTGTTGTCCAGCCCGGACTCCCACGGGTGGACGATGCAGGCCAGCCCGCCCCCGCCGACGTCCCGGCGGGTGGTCAGGTAGCGTTGCTGCGCCACCAGCCCGGGATAGAGCCGGCGCAGCGCGGCCCGCCCGCCCTCGGAGGGGCACCGGCGGTACGCCAGCCACGCGGCGGGCGCGTGCACCGGCGGCTGGACCAGCCCGGACGTGGCGGCGGCCGGGGCGCCCTCGGCGAGGGCCGAGTCCCAGAACTCCGGCCCCGGGAAGTACGAGCCGAGCCGCAGCGCCGGGTTGAACACGATGTGCGGCACCCGCCCGTCGGCCCACTGGGCCCGGAACAGGCTCGCCAGCTCCCGCCAGGCGCGGTCGGGGCGGACGTGGGCCCAGCCGAGCGCGATGAACGCCGAGTCCCAGCTCCACTGGTGCGGGTAGAGGGTGCGCGAGGGCACGGTGTGGTCGTGCTCCCAGTTGCCGTCGAGGGTGGCGACGGCGAGTTGGCGCAGCGCCCCGCCGTCCCGGGCACCGCCGTCGGCGGCCGTCCCGGTACCCGGGCCGCCGTCCGCGGTGTCGGTGCTCATGCCGCCGCCTGCCGGGGCTGCGCGTGTCGGAGCACGGCGGCGGCCTGGTGCAGGGCGCGGACCGGATCACCCCGCAGCCGGCACTCCAGCGCCAGCCAGCCCCGGTAGTCGATCTCCAGCAGGGTGCGCACCAGGGCCGGCCAGTCGAGGTGGCCGGCGCCCGGCTGGTAGCGGTTGGAGTCGCTGACCTGGACGTGCCCGAGATAGGGCGCGGCGGCGCGCAGCGCCCGGTGCACGTCGTCCTCCTCGATGTTCATGTGGAAGGTGTCCGCCACCACCCGCACCGAGGGCAGCCCGACGGCCGCGCAGAGGGTCACCGCGTCGTCGAGCCGGTTGACCATGTGGTCCTCGTACCGGTTCAGCGGTTCCAGGAAGAGGGTGACCCCCTCGGCGCGGGCGTGCTCGCCCAGCTCGCCGAGGGCGTCGAGGAGCACCTGCCGGTCACCGGCGGGCGAGCGGGGCGGCTCGAACGGCGGCAGCCGCCGGGAGAACATCCCCCACGCCGCCGGGGTCATCGCGCCGACGCCGCCGAGCTCGGCGATCACCGAGAGCTGCGAGCGCAGGTTGCGCACCGCGTCACGGGACCGCTCGGGGTCGAAGTCGCCGATGAAGTGGTCCATCTCGACGCAGACGGTGGGCATGACCACCCCGGCCGCCCGGGCGCGGCGCAGCTCGGGCAGCCGGCGGGCGAGGCCGAGATCGCCCCGGCCGCGCAGCTCGATCGCGTCGTAGCCGAGCGCGGTGGCGAGCGCGAACTTCTGGATCAGGTCGGTGCCCGGCAGGAGCTGCTCCTGACAGGCCAGTGGGATCGTCATCTAGAACCTCAGCACCACTTGGAGGGCGTCACCGTCACCGCGGTCGAGCAGCGCCAGCGCGTCGGCCACCGCGCTGGCGTCCACGACGTGGCTCACCAGCGGCAGCGGGTCGACGCTGCCCTCGGCCACCAGGTCCATGAAGGTGTGTGCGACGCGGGATCCGGTCCACCGGCCGGCCATGCCGGGCGCCGGGGTCGGCCCGGAGACCTGGGCCGCCACCAGCTGGATCCGGTTGTGGTGGAACTCCTCACCCAGGCCGAGCCCGTCGGCCTGCCCCTGGTAGAAGCCGGCGGCCACGACGCGGCCGGCGTGGGTGGTGGAGCGGATCGCCTCGTGCAGCGCCGGGTAGGCCCCGGACAGCTCCAGGCAGACGTCCGCGCCCCGGCCGCCGGTGGCCCGGCGCAGCACGGCCGCGGCCGACTCGGTGCCCGCGTCGACCGCGATGCGCGCGCCGAGGCGGGTGGCGTGCGCCAGCCGGGCGGGCACCCGGTCGACGGCGACCACCCGGGCGCCGGAGAGGGCGGCGAGGCGGGTGGCGAGCAGCCCGATGACGCCCTGCCCGAAGATGCCGACCCAGTCGCCGAGGTGCAGGTCGCCGGCGAGCACGGCGGTGAGGGCGATCGCCCCGGGGCGGGCGAAGACGGCCGCGAGCGGATCCAGCCCGGCGGGCAGCGGGTGCACCGCCTCGGCGGCCACGACCGCCTCGGCGCGATGTCCCCAGATGCCCCAGACCACCTCCCCCGCCCGCCGGCCGGCCACGTCGGACGCGACCTCGACGACCTCGCCGACCTCCTCGTAGCCGAAGCCCACCAGCGGGTACGGCACGGAGGTCTGCCGGGGCACGAACATCCGGCTGACGTCGTCCCAGTCCTTGCTCAGCCGGGGGTTGCTGCCCCGGTAGAGGGTGAGCTCGGTGCCGGCCGAGATGCCGGAGTAGCAGGTGCGGACGCGGACCTGACCGGGCCCGAGCGGATCCGGGGGGCAGGGCTCGAGGCTGATCCGTCGGGGCCCGGCCAGAGAGACAACCCAGTTGACCATGAGTCACATCCCGGTAGCACTGGGCTCCATCGTAGGCAGAAAATCGGTATATGTCTTGTAATTGATCAATCGAAGGCGTTGAATCCCTTGTATACCCTTCGAGAGGAGTGCCACCGATGTCAGCACCTCCGATGCGGATACTCGCCGCCACCCTGATCATGGCAGTCACCGGGTCCAGCCTGCTGGCCTGCGGCGACGACGAAACCGACAGCGACAGCAAGAAGATCACCGTGTGGAGCCTGGAGGACGTGGCCGACCGGGTCACCGCCACCAAGGCGATCATCGCGGACTTCACCGCCAGGACCGGGATCACGGTCGACCTGGTCACCGTGAACGAGGACCAGTTCCCCTCGCTGATCGCCTCCAGCGCCGCCGCCGGCGAGTTGCCCGACGTGGTCGGCTCGGTGTCGCTGGCCGGGGTACGCACCCTCGCCGGCAACGAACTGCTGCACCCCTCGGCGAACGCGGAGGTCGTCGAGGCGCTCGGCCGGCAGACGTTCTCGCCGCGCGCGCTCGAGCTGACCGCCGACGACGGCAGACAGCTCTCCGTGCCCAGCGACGGCTGGGGTCAGCTACTCGTCTACCGCAAGGACCTGTTCGACGCCGCCGGGCTGCCCGCCCCCGACACGTACGAGAAGATCACCGCCGCCGCCACGAAGCTGAACACCGGCGGCGTCGCCGGCATCACCGCCGCCACCGCCCCCGGCGACGTGTTCACCCAGCAGACCTTCGAGCACCTGGCGCTGGCCAACAACTGCCAGCTCACCGACGACTCCGGGGCCGTGAAGCTGGACTCCCCCGAGTGCGTCGAGGCGTTCCGGTTCTACGGCGACCTCATGCGCACCAGCTCCGTCAAGGGCGCGCAGGACGTCGACACCACGCGGGCCACCTACTTCGCCGGCAAGGCGGCCATGCTGATCTGGTCGCCGTTCATCCTCGACGAGCTGGCCGGGCTGCGCGACGACGCCAGGCCGACCTGCCCACAGTGCCAGGCCGACCCGACGTACCTGGCGAAGAACAGCGGCTTCGTCACCGCGATCAAGGGCCCGAACGGCGCTGCGCCGGCCCAGTACGGCGAGATCAGCTCGTGGGCGGTGCTCGACGGCGCCGCCGCCGACTCGGCGAAGTCGTTCGTGGAGCACATGCTCGGCGACGCCTACCCGCGCTGGTTCGGCATGTCCCCCGAGGGGCGCTTCCCCGTCCGCAAGGGCACCGCGGCCGAGCCGGAGAAGTACCTCACCGCCTGGAACGCCAGCCAGGCCGGGGTGGACGCCAAGAAGCCGCTCGCCGACGTGTACGGCGAGGAGGTGCTCGCCGGCCTGCGGCGCAGCCCGGACACCTTCCAGCGCTGGGGCCTCACCCAGGGCCAGGGCAAGCTGGTCGGCGCGATCCTCGGCGAGCTGCCCGTGCCCAAGGCGCTGAACGACGTGGTCGCCGGCAAGACCGACGCCGCCGCGGCCGCCGGCCGGGCGAAGAAGGACGTGGAGGCGATCAAGGCGGGCGTCAATTGACCACCGCCGCGCCGGGCACCGGCCGCTCCCCCACCCGGGATCGGCCGGCCCCGGCCCCCCGCCGGCGACCGCTGACCCTGCGCCGCCGGGAGGCCCGCGCCGGGCTGGCGCTGGTCGCCCCGACCCTGCTCGTCGTCGTCGCGGTCATCGGCGTCCCCGTCGTCTGGACCGTCGTGCTGGCCTTCCAGCGGGTACGCCTCGCCACGCTGCGCCGCACCGGGCTCTTCGGCGAGTTCACGATGGACAACGTCGAGCGGGTCCTGAACACCCCGGGCTTCGCCGGCACCCTCTGGACCACGCTGGTCTACAGCGTGGCCAGCACCGCCGGCTCGATCGTCCTCGGCCTGGTGGCGGCGCTCGTCGTACGCCGGCCGTTCCGGGGCCGCACCCTCGTGCGCGCGTCGATGCTGCTGCCGTACGTGGCGCCGGTGGTCGCGGTCACCTTCGTCTGGCAGGTGATGCTCGACCCCCAGCTCGGCGTCGTCAACGACTGGGGCCGCCGGTTCCTCGGCTGGGACACCCCGGTGCCGTTCCTGTCCCAGGAGGCGACGGCCCTGGCCACGGTCATCGCGTTCGAGGCGTGGCGCTACTTCCCGTTCGCGTTCCTGTTCCTGCTCGCCCGGCTCCAGGCGGTGCCCGGCGAGCTGGAGGAGGCCGCCCGGGTGGACGGGGCCACCCCCACCCAGCGGTTCCGGCACATCCTGCTGCCGCAGCTGCTGCCGGTGATCGGCCTGCTGGGCGTGCTGCGGTTCATCATAACGTTCAACAAGTTCGACGACGTCTACCTGCTCACCGGCGGGGCGGCCGGTACCGAGGTGGTCAGCGTCCGGGTCTACGAGTTCCTGACCGCGCGGACGGACATCGGCGCGGCGGCGGCGCAGGCGGTCGTGCTCGCGGTGGTGCTGATCGTGTTCGTGCTGGTGTACCTGCGCTTCTTCGGTGGACGGAGGGTCGACTGATGGACCGGGACCGGATCGAGACGGTGGGCCTGCGCTGGCTGCGCCGGCTGGTGATCGCCACGTTCCTGCTGGTCACCGTCTTCCCCTTCTACTACATGCTGGTGCTCTCGGTACGCCCCGTCGAGCGGCTGCTGCTCGACCCCGGCTCGCTGGTGGTGGGCCTCGGCGAGCTGACCTTCGACACGTACGCCGAGGTGGTCAGGGCGGCCGACGACGGCGGCCAGGGCTTCCTCACCTTCATGCGCAACAGCGGCCTGGTCGCCGTCGCGGCGACCCTGCTGACGCTGGCCGTGGCGATCCCCGGCGCGTACGCCGTCGCCCGGCTGCGGTTCTTCGGCCGGCGGCAGGTCGACTTCCTCTTCCTGGCGGTCTACCTCTTCCCGTCGATCGTCATCGCGATCCCGCTCTTCGTGGTCTTCACCCGGGCCGGGCTGCGCGGCTCGCTGCTGGGCCTGGTGCTGGTCTACATCTCGCAGACCCTGCCGGTCTCGGTCTACATGCTGCGCAACTACTTCGAGACCATCCCCGTCAGCCTGGAGGAGTCCGCGGCCATCGACGGCGCGGGGCGGCTCGGCATCATCCGTCGGGTCAGCCTCCCCCTGGCGGCGCCGTCCATCATGGCGGTCGCCCTGTACGACTTCATGATCGCCTGGAACGAGTTCCTCTTCGCCCTGCTCTTCCTGGTCGACAAGCCGAACCGGTGGACGGTGTCGCTGGGGCTGGCGCAGCTGGCGGACGGGGTCGAGGTGCCGAAGACGGTGCTGATGGCCGGCTCGGTGATCCTCACCCTGCCCATCGTGATCCTCTTCTTCGCCAGCGAGCGGTTGCTCACGGAGGGGCTCACCAGCGGCGCCGAGAAGGGCTGAGGCAGGGCGGGGTTGCCGCGCGGCGGGCCGCTGGCCAAGGATGTCCCGGGTGGAAGCCTCCCCCGAAACCGACACCGACACCGACACCAAGGCCGGCGTCCCGCCCGCGGCGGCCCCGCCCGGCGTCGGCCTGACCGGCGCAGAGCCGCCCGCCGCGGCACCGGTCGACGCGGCACCGGTCGACGTCGACCCGGTCGACCGGAGCCTCGGCCGCCGCGTGGCCCGGCTGGTCACGGAGGTCCTCGCGCCCAGCGTGCTGGTCACCGTCATGCCGCTGGTGGTGGCGGCGCGCGCCACCGGCAGCCTCGGCGGCGTGCTGCGCTGGGGCGGCGCCGCCCTGGTCTTCTGCGCGGTGGTCCCGGTCGGCGTGGTGCTGTACGGCGTACGCCGGGGCTGGCTGACCGACCGGCACATCGGCGACCACACGCAGCGGCTGCGCCCCCTGGCCCTCGGGCTGGCCTCCGTCGCGGTCGGCATCGCGCTGCTGGTGGCCCTCGACGCGCCCCGGATGCTGGTCGCGCTGATGGTCGCCACCCTCGTCAACGGGGCGGTCGTCACGGCGGTCAACCACTGGTGGAAGCTCAGTGTGCACGCCGCCACCGCAGCCGGCTCGGTGGCCGTCCTCGTCCTGGTCCTCGGTCCCGCGCTGCACGCGCTCTGGTCGCTGGTCGTCGCGGTGGCCTGGTCGCGGGTGCGCCTGCGCGACCACACGGGGGCCCAGGTGGTCGCCGGAGCGACCGCCGGCGCCCCGCTCACCGCCGCGGCATTCCTCGCGCTGACCTGACCCGCGACGACCGACGCCACGGGCCGGGCATGGCGGCGCGCCGTGGCGCCGTCGCCGGCCGCCCGCTCGGCGGATGCCGGACCCGCCGGCCCCGGACGCCTGCGCGGTGCACCCGCCCGTCGGCGCCCGCCGCGCGGTGCACCCGCCCGTCGGCGCCCGCCGCGCGGTGCACCCGCCCGTCGGCGCCCGCCGCGCGCTGCACCCGCGCGTCGGCGCCCGTGAGCGTGATCCCGTCGGCGCAGGTGTGCCCGCCGCCGGAGGGCCGGCCGGATCCGGCTACGGTGGCGGCATGGGAAAGCCGACCCGTTGGGTGACCGAGACCGGTCCGGAGCACTCGCAGTGGTACATCGACCGGTTCCGCCGGCTGGCCGCCGAGGGGGCGGACCTGGCCGGCGAGGCCCGACTGGTGGACGCCCTGGTCGCGCCGGGATCCCGGATCCTCGACGCCGGCTGCGGCACCGGCCGGGTGGGCGCGGAGCTGGCCGCCCGGGGGCACGCGGTGGTCGGCGTGGACGCCGACCCGGCGCTGGTGGAGGCCGCCAGCGCCGACCACCCGGGCCCGCGCTGGCTGGTGGCCGACCTGGCCGAGCTGGACCTGGCGGCGGCCGGGGAGCCGGAGCCGTTCGACGCGGTGGTCGTCGCCGGCAACGTGCTGGCCTTCGTGGCCCCCGGCACCGAGCGGGACGTGCTCCGCCGGATCGCCGCCCACCTGCGGCCCGACGGCGTGGTGGCGGTGGGCTTCGGCACCGACCGCGGCTATCCGCTCACCGACTTCGACGCCGACGCCGTCGCCGCCGGGCTGCGGCTGGAGCACCGCTTCGCCACCTGGGACCTGCGCCCCTGGCGCGACGACGCCGATTTCGCCGTCACCGTGCTGCGCCGCCCCGCCGCCTGAGCCTGCCCCGCCGCCCGAGCCGGGCGTCGCCGGCCGGGTCAGGCGGGGGTGGCGACGACCCGCGCGGCGGCGGGGTCGAGCGTGGCGCCGGCGGGCACCAGGCTGACCAGGCCCGCCGGCAGCCGCAGCGGCCGGACGTCGCGGTAGCCGAGCATCCCGCGTACCTCGCCGCCGGCGAGCACGTACCGCCGTCCCAGGTCGGTCACCACGGAGACCGCGCCGCCGGGCGCGCCCGGCGCCGCGACCGATTCGACCACCGCGCCCCGGCCCGGCTCCACCACGACGTGGTCCGCGCGCACCCCGCCGCCGGACGCCGGAGGCGGGGTGCGCGGCGCGGCGGCGAGGTCGGGCAGCCCCACGCCGAGCCTGACCTCGGTCGCGCCGCCGTCGTCACCGACCCGGACGCAGAGCGCGGACCCGTCGGGCGCGGCCAGGCGGGGTGGCGCGGTCGGCGGAGCGGTCGGGCCGGTCGGCGCGAGGTCGGGCAGCTTCGGCAGCGCGGCGAAGCGCCCGAGGGTGATCGGCTCCGGTTCGCCCTGCCCGGTGCGGGCGAGCAGCAGGCCGGCCTGCAACTCGGTGATGCCCGCCAGGCCGTCCCGCAACGCGACGGCGTACTGCCGGCCCCCGCCGGAGTTGCGCACCAGGTAGACGTCGCCGATCCGCGCCCCGGAGACCCGCGCCGAGCGTTCCCCCTCGGCGGGCAGGGCCAGCGGGGCCAGGTCGGCGCCCGCGGGCAGGCTGTTGAGCAGCGCCGGCGCCGCCGGGACGGCCCGGGCCCGGGTGGCCGCCAGGGCGGCCAGCACCCGGTTGGGGTCGCGCAGCAGGTAGCGACGCTGGTGCCAGACCAGGTGCAGCGCGCCGTCGGGGTGGCGCAGCAGCAGCGCGTCCTCGCCGAGCGCCCGGCCGCCGTCGCCGGCCACGCCGATCAGCAGCGCCGACCGCGGCGTCGACCGGTTGTCCTCGGGGGCCGCCAGGGAGCAGACCGTCCACGGCGCGGTCGACAATCGTCCGGGCGGGGGCAGCGAGTCGGGGGCGTCGGCGATGCCCAGCGGCAACCCGCGCGGCACCCCGTCGATGGCGCGGCGGGAGACGAGCACGGTCTTCGGCCGCTCCGCGCCGATGATCAGCAGGGCCGACGCGTAGTTGAGCACCGGGTGCAGCTTCTGCTCCCGGTAGACGAAGCGGGCCCCGGACTCCTTCTCGACGATCACCGCGCCCGGGTCGCGCCAGCTGCTGCCCCCGCCGGCGAAGAGGCCGTAGAGGGCGAAACCGCCCAGGCCGATGGCCGCGACCAGGACGCTGGCCAGGGCCGCGCCGGCCAGCCGCCGGAACGGCGACTGCGCCGGGTCGGTCTCCCGCATCACCAGGGCGGCGACCGCCCGCTGGACGGTGAACTGGTACGAGTGCAACTGGTCCTGCCGCGACGGCATGGGATCCCTTCCGGTGGTGCGGTCGGGGCACAGGATAAGCGTTCCGTCGATGTCCCGAGGACCCTGCGTCGCGGCTGCGCGGCTCCCGCCTCCGCCGGCGTCACCCCGGGTGGGCGCTCCGGCGGATCAGGCCAGGGGGGCACCTCCCGGGGACTGGCACCCGCCATACCCCCGGGGGTAGCATGGCGTCATCAGGTACCCCCCGGGGTATAGTCGGTGACGAGGAGGTGCGGGGTGAAGCTTCGACCCGAGATGACGAGCGACGCGCTGACCCGCCTGAAGCGGGCCCGGGGGCAGCTCAACGCGGTCATCGAGATGATGGAGACCGGCCAGGACTGCCGCGACGTGCTGACCCAGCTAGCCGCGGTGTCGAAGGCGATCGACCGGGCCGGTTTCAAGATCATTGCGTCCGGGATGCGGCACTGCAACGCCGCCCGCGAGCGCGGCGAGGCGCCGGAGATGACCGAGGAGGAGCTGGAGAAGCTCTTCCTCTCGCTGGCCTGAGCACACAAGCACGGAGCACGGCCACCCACGTCGCGTGACAGCGACGTGGGTGGGTAAGCACTGCGCACACGTCGACAACCGCGGACGTGTGCCCGTCGGATACCCCCAGGGGTATAGATCCCACAAGGAGCACGGCAATGGCAGTTGAGGTGTCCGTCATCGCGACGTCCTCGCTCGGCGACCGCAGTTACCTGGCCTCCGACGGCGCGGTGGCGATCGTCGTCGACCCCCAGCGCGACATCGACCGGGTCATGTACCTCGCGGGCGCCAAGGGCGTGCGCATCACCCACGTGGTGGAGACCCACATCCACAACGACTACGTCTCCGGCGGCCTGGAACTGGCCCGGCTGACCGGCGCCGACTACCTGGTCGCCGCCGACGACGAGGTCGGGTTCGACCGGACCCCGGTCGCCGACGGCGACACCGTGCCCGTCTCCGGCGCGATGCGGCTCCGGGTGGTGGCCACGCCGGGGCACACCTTCCACCACCTGTCGTACGCGCTCGACGAGGCCGACGACGGCGGCTGGCGGCCGGTCGGGGTGTTCACCGGCGGCTCGCTGCTCTTCGGCACCACCGGCCGCACCGACCTGCTCGGCGCGCAGCACGCCCACGAACTCGCCCACCACCAGCACGCGTCGGCGAAACGGTTGGCCGACCTGCTACCCGACGGGGCCGAGGTGTGGCCGACCCACGGATTCGGCAGCTTCTGCTCGGCCAGCCAGGCCGACGCGCCGGAGTCGACCATCGGCCGGGAGAAGCGGGCCAACCCCGTGCTGCGGCTGGCCGCCGACGAGTTCGTCACCGAGACCCTGGCCGGGCTCGACGCCTACCCGGCGTACTACGCCCACATGGGCGTGGCGAACCTCGCCGGTCCGGCGCCCGTGGACCTCACCCCGGTCGCCCGGGCCGACGCCGCCGCGCTGCGCGAGCGGATCGCCGACGGCCAGTGGGTCGTCGACCTGCGGCACCGCAAGGCGTACGCCGCCTCACACCTGGCCGGCACCGTCAGCCTCGGGCTCGACGGCCCGATGTCGACCTGGCTCGGCTGGCTCGTCGACTGGGGCACACCGATCACCCTGCTCGCGGAGACCGCGGCGCAGGTCGCCGACGCCCAGCGCGAACTGGTCCGCATCGGCATCGACCGGCCGGCCGCCCAGGCCACCGGGACGGCCGAGCAGTGGGCCGCCGACCCGGGGCAGCTGCGGGACCTGCGGACCGCCGACTTCCCCGCGCTGGCCGCCGCCCGCGCCGGCAACACCCCGGCGGGGCTGCCCGCCCCGGACGTCGTGCTCGACGTCCGGATGACCAACGAGTGGCGCGCCGGCCATGTCGAGGGCGCCGTGCACATCCCCCTGCCCGACCTGCCTGCGCGGCTCGCCGAGGTGCCCCCGGGCGTGGTCTGGGTGCACTGCGGCTCCGGGTACCGGGCCACCGCCGCCGCGTCGCTGCTGGCGAACGCGGGCCGCGAGGTCGTGGTGCTCGACGACGCGTTCGCCCGGGCCGAGGCCGCCGGAGTCGCCATGGTCGGCGGCGCCTGACCTGAACCTGGCCGCCGGCCGCCGCGACCGGCGGCGGCCGGCCAGCCCCCTGCGCCGGTCGGCCGCCGCGAAGCGGCTTCGGCCGGCCAACCCCTGTCCGAGTCGGCCGCCGCGAAACCGCTGCGGCCGGCCGGCCCGTGCCCGAATTTCACGTGATACATCCCGAATGAGGAAGAATGAGCACTTCGGAGAACGCCCGCCCCGCCGCCCTCGACGCCGCCGCCCTGCGTGAGCTGATCGACTCCGGCCGCGCGCCCCGCCTGCTGGACGTGCGCACCCCGGCGGAGTTCGAGACCGCACACATCCCCGGCGCCTACAACGTCCCGCTCGACCTGCTCAAGGAGCACCGCGAGGAACTGCGCCACCACCTCGACGAGGACGTGGTGTTGATCTGCCGCTCCGGCGCCCGCGCCACCCAGGCCGAGCAGGCCCTCTCCGGGGCTGGGCTGCCCCGGCTCAAGGTCCTGCACGGCGGCATGACGGCCTGGCAGGCCGCCCACGCGCCGATCACCCAGGGCGCCCCGCGCTGGGACCTGGAGCGACAGGTGCGGCTCGTCGCCGGGTCGATCGTCCTGCTCAGCATCCTGGGCTCGGTGTTCGTACCCGGCCTGAAGTGGGTGGCCGGCTTCATCGGCGCCGGGCTCACCGTCGCCGCCGTCACCAACACCTGCGCCATGGGCATGCTGCTCGGCAAGCTGCCCTACAACCGGGGCGCCAGCTGCGACCTGGACACCGTCGTCGGTCAACTGCGTGCGGGGTCGACAACCGGGCGGCGGTCGTGACCGGCGGCCTCGCGCTGACCGTCGGGCTGGCCGTCCTCATCGGGATCAGCCTCGGCCTGCTCGGCGGGGGCGGCTCCATCCTCGCCGTACCGCTGCTGGTCTACGTCGCCGACCTGCCGCCGAAGGAGGCGATCGCCACCTCGCTGCTGGTCGTCGGGGTGACCAGCGCCGTGGGCGTGCTGCCCCACGCCCGCGCGGGCCGCGTCCGGTGGCGGACCGGCCTGGTCTTCGGGGCCGCAGGCATGGCCGGCGCGTACGCCGGAGGCCGCCTCGCCGCGTTCGTCCCGGCCGCGGTACTGCTCGCCGGCTTCGCCCTGATGATGCTCGCCACCGCGACGGCCATGATCCGCGGCCGACGCGACCGCGGCGGCGGCCGGCCCGTGCCGCACGAGCTGCCGGTGCTGCGGGTGGTGCTCGACGGCGTCGTGGTCGGCCTGGTCACCGGCCTGGTCGGCGCCGGCGGCGGCTTCCTGGTCGTCCCCGCCCTCGCCCTGCTCGGCGGCCTGCCGATGCCGGTCGCGGTCGGCACCTCGCTCGTGGTCATCGCGATGAAGTCCCTCGCCGGCCTGGCCGGCTACCTGTCCACCGTCGACGTCGACTGGGGCCTGGCCGCCGCGGTCACCGCCGCCGCCGTGGTCGGCAGCCTCGCCGGCGGCCGGCTCGCCGGGCACGTCCCTGAGAACGTGCTGCGCAAGGCGTTCGGGTGGTTCGTGGCGGCGATGGGCCTCTTCGTCCTCGGCCAGCAGCTCCCCGGGCAGGTGCGGACCAGCCCGCTGCTCTGGGCCGTGGCGGGAGCGGTGGCCGCCGCCGTGGTCGGCGCGCTGCTGCGCGACCGCCGGCGCCGCGCCCGCCCCGACCGGACGACGGGTGCCGGTGTGCCGCGCCGTCGCCGGCGACGCGACCGGCACGACCGACACGACCGGGCAGACCGGCGTGGCCGGGCAGACCGACCCGGCCGGGCGGCGGTGCGGCCGTGACGCCGGTTCCACCGGCGGGCGGAGTCGCGGGGCGACCCCGGCGGGCCGCACCGCTCAGGGACGCAGGATCAGCCGGATGGGGTTGCCCTCCTTGGTGTGCACCCGCCGCACCGCCTCCTCCGCCTCGGCCAGCGGCAGCACGTCACTGATCGACGCGCTCAGGTCGAGCCGCTTCTGCCGGGCCAGGGACACCAGTTGCTCGACGTGCTCGGACTCCGAGCCGTAGTGGCCGAGCAGCGCCTGCCGGAAGTAGTTGAACGGGCTGTCCGACGCGATCGTGACCGGCTTGTTGGCGATCCCGGCGAGCACCAGCCGGCCCCGGCGGGCGAGCACGGTCAGCGCCTGCTCACGCACCGGAGTCACCCCGGCGAAGTCGAACGCGACGTCGAGACCCCGCCCGCCGGTCAACTCCAGCACGGCGTCGCGGAGCCCGGGGTCGGCCGGGTCGAACGCCGCGTCGGCGCCCAGCGCCGTCGCCCGGTCCCGCGCCGCCGCCAGCGGCTCCACCGCGATCACCGGGGCCGCGCCCACCAGGCGCAGCAGTTGGACGGCGTGCGCGCCCAGGCCGCCCACGCCCCACACCGCGACCGCCTCCCCGGGCCGGGTGCGCCCGGTGTCCGTCACCGCCGCCCAGGGAGTGGAGACCGCGTCCGGGATGATGCAGGCCTGCTCGAACGGCAGGTCGTCCGGGATCGGCACCACCGTGTCCTCGCGGGCCACGGCGTACTCGGCCCAGCCGCCGTCGTAGTCCACGCCCCGGGTGAACACCGTGCCGCGCCGGTCCCGCTCCCCCGCCTGGAGCAGCACCCGCTGGCCCGGCGCCCACCCCTCGACGTCGTCGCCGAACGCGTCGACCACCCCGGCGACCTCGTGGCCCAGCGTCACCACGTCGCCGGGCAGGTAGAGCGGCGTGAGGGTGCCGTCGATCAGGTGCACGTCCGACAGGCAGACACCCGCCGCCTCGACCCTGATCCGCACCTGCCCACGCTCCGGCTCCGGCACCGGCACCGACTCCATCCGCAGCACCCGGTCCGCCACGTGCAGCCGTCCGGCCAGCATGTCCGCCACAGTGCGCGCTCCCTGTCCGGCCCCCGGTCGGCGGCCCTCGACGAGCGCGCATACCCGGCCGGACGGAAGGAATGCGCGCCGGTGGCCGGCCCTCGGGGCGCCGCCCGGTAGCATCCGGGCCCGTGGGCGTGCGATTCGAGGAACTGGCCTGGCGGGACACCCCGATCGGCCTCATCAGCCTGCGTCGGCGCCGCGACCCGTCGCTCGACGTCGAGGTGTACGAGGTCAAGCTCGACGACGAGTTCCTGATGTCCAGCCTCTTCCCCGTCGCGGAGATCGAGCTGGCCCGGCTGGGGCTGGCCCCGCTGGCGGGGCGCGACCTCGACGTGGTCGTCGGCGGCCTCGGCCTCGGCTACACCGCCCGCACGGCGCTCACCGACGAGCGGGTCGGCTCGCTGCTGGTGGTGGAGGCGATCGAGGACGTCATCGACTGGCACCGCCGCGAGTTGCTGCCGTTCGCCGCCGGGCTGGCCGCCGACCCGCGTACCCGCTTCGTGCGGGCCGACTTCTTCGCCGCCGTCGCCGACGGCACCGGCTTCGACCCGCAGGCGCCGGGACGGCGGTTCCACGCCGTGCTCCTCGACGTCGACCACTCGCCGCGCAACGTGCTGCACCCCACCCACGCCGCCTTCTACACCCCGGACGGCCTGCGCCGGCTCGCCGCCCACCTGCACCCGGACGGGGTGTTCGCCCTCTGGTCGGACGACCCGCCCGACGCCGCGTTCGAGGAGGCGCTCGCCGCGGTGTTCCGTACCGCGCGGGCCCACGTCGTCCCGTTCGCCAACCCGCTGACCGGCGGGGAGTCGGCCAACACCGTGTACGTCGCCCAGCTCTGACAGGCCCCCTGACCAGGCGTTCCGGCGGTCCGCGCCGCATGGTGCGGGCCGGACCGGGAAGGCGGGCGGGGGCCGCGCGACGCGGCCGGAGTCACGGGAGGTCGACATGCGGGCCATGCTCTGGGTCGTCGCCGTCATCGCCGGCGCGCTCGTCCTGCTCGGGCTGCTCCTCGAGGCGGTGCGCTGGCTGGTGGTCATCGGCGCGGTGGCGCTGCTCGCGGTCGTCGTGCTGGCTGCGGTCAAGGGGCGGCAGGCGATGCACCACGCCGCCGGGCGCCGGTGACGTCGAGCGCGGCGGCCAGCTCCTCGTCGTAGGTCGCGATCGGTCGCCCGTCGGCGGCGTAGGCGACGAGCCGGCCGTGGGCCATGGTCGCCGACCGGAACGAGAACGTCCGGGGCCCCGGATGGGCCGCCAGCAGCGGGATGACCCGGGGCGCGCCGCCGGGAGCGGAGTGGTATTCCAGCCGGGCCACCGCCGGCGACACCACCCCGTTGACCCGGACCTTGATCTTCTCGCGCCGGGTGCCGAAGGTCACCGGGGCGTCGGTGCCGTACGCGGCGCACTGCACCGGGCCCCGGCAGACGAAGAAGTAGCGTGGATTGTCCACGTCGGACAGCGTGTACGCCTTGAACGTCGGGTCGGCGCCGGCCGGCAGCGGCTGCACGGCGAAGAACGCCACGGCCAGCGCGGCGGTGGTGCCCACCCGCAGCCAGCCGCGGGCCGCCCGGGGCCGCCGGCCCGCGCCCGCCACCGCCAGTGCCGCCCCGCCGAACCCGGCCAGGCAGAGCACCCCGACGCCGAGCGCCCGGGCGTTCTCGAAGAGGAACTGGATCCCGGGGGTCGTCGAGACCGGGGCCAGCACCACCCCCAGCGAGACCACCATCGCCACCAGCAGCGCGCCGCCGGCCACCCGCCGGGCGATCCCCTCGGCGCCGATCAGCAGCATCGCCGCCAGCACCGGCCAGATCTGGTGGTGGGTCCAGGACACCGGGGAGGCGGCGACGGTGGCGCACCCGACGAGCACGGCGGCGTGCCCGGGCCGCCCGTGCGCGGCGAGGTGCCGCGCCCGCAGCAGGGCCACCCCGCAGAGAACGGCAACCAGGGCCGCCCAGAGCAGCGGCAGGGACGCCTCGTCGAGCCCGATCCGCAGCAGCATGCCGTGCACCGACTGGTTGCCGAGTGAGGCGAGGTTGCCGATCCGCGCCGTGTCGCGCATCGCCTCGGTCCAGTACGTCCAGCTCGCCGCCGGCAGGATCGCCGCCCCCAGCGCGGCGCAGCCCAGGAAGGTGACCACGGCCCGCCCGGCGTCCCGGTAGCGTCCGGTGGCGAGGAAGTAGACGACGAACAGCAGCGGGGTCAGTTTGATCGCGGCGGCCACCCCGACGAGCACGCCCCGGAGTCGGGCCGGGACGACACCCATGCCGTCCAGCAGCGCGAGCAGCACGATGAAGATGCTGACCTGGCCGAATCGGAGGTTGCTCTGCACCGGCGCGGAGAGCATCAGGGCGCAGGCGACGGCCGGCACGACGAGGGCCCGCCGAGGCCCGGGGCCGGCGAGCAGGCGGCCCACCGGCACCGCGATGGCGACCACCGCGAGGCAGGTCAACGCCAGCCAGACGCCCTGCGCGACTCCCTCGGGGACGGCGGCGACCGGCCAGAGCACCAGCGCCGCGAACGGCGGGTAGGTGAACGGCCCGCCGTTCTCGGCGACGAAGTCGTAGAGCGGTCGGCCGGCGTGCAGGTGCAGCAGCGCGCCCCGGTAGATGTGCAGGTCGGAGAGGCGATCCGGGCGGAGCGTCACGAGCGCGGACGACCCCGCGGCGACGATGACGAACACCGACCAGAGCACCGCCACCCGCCGATCCCGCATCGTCGGAGTCTACGGCCGGCGCCCGCCCGCCGGGGACCCCGACCAATACCTACGCGACCGTAGGTTACCGTGAAGTAGGCCCGGCGACGCGTGACGTGCGGAGGAGAGACATGGACCTGAGTGCGGAGCGGCCCTGGCTGCGCAGCTACGCCCCGGGCGTGCCGGCGACAGTCCCGCCGTGCGACGAGTCGCTGGTCGATCTGCTACGCGACGCCACCCGTCGCTTCGGTCCCCGGGTCGCCCTCGACTTCTTCGGCGCCACCACCACGTACGCCGACCTGTTCGACCAGGTCGGCCGGGCGGCTGAGGCGCTGCGGCGGCTCGGCGTCGACCGGGGCGACCGGGTCGCGCTGGTGCTGCCGAACTGTCCGCAGCACGTGGTGGCCTTCTACGCCGTGCTGCGCCTCGGCGCGGTGGTGGTCGAGCACAACCCGCTCTACACCGAGCAGGAGCTCACGCACCAGCTCGCCGACCACGGCGCCCGCGTCGCGGTCGTCTGGGACAAGGTGGCACCCCTCGTCCGCCGCACCGCCGGCGCCACGGCGGTCGAGACCGTGGTCGCGGTGGACCTGACCCGGGCGCTGCCCCGGCGCAAGCGCTGGGCACTGCGGCTCCCGCTGCCCCGGGCGCGCGCCGCCCGCGCGGCGATGACCGCGCCCGCGCCGGGGGCGCTGCCCTGGGAACGCCTCGTCGCCGCCGGCCCGCCGCTCGCCGCCGGGCACCCCGCCCCCGGCCCGGACGACACGGCGCTGCTGCAGTACACCGGCGGCACCACCGGCACGCCGAAGGGCGCCGTCCTGACCCACCGCAACCTGCGGACCAACGCGGCGCAGGGCCGCGCCTGGGTGCCGGGCCTGCGCGACGGCGCGGAGACGGTGTACGCGGTACTGCCGCTGTTCCACGCGTACGGGCTGACGCTGTGCCTCACCTTCGCGGTGGGCATCGGCGCCACGCTGGTGCTGTTTCCCCGCTTCGACCTCGACCAGACCCTGGAGGCGGCACGCCGCCGCCCGCCGACGTTCCTGCCCGCCGTCCCGCCGATCTACGGGAAACTCGCCACCGCAGCCCGGGAACGCGGCGTCGACCTCACCTCGGCCCGGTACGCCATCTCCGGCGCCATGGCGCTGCCCCCGGCGACGGTCGAGGTGTGGGAGTCGGTCACCGGCGGGCTGCTCGTCGAGGGCTACGGCATGACCGAGACCTCCCCCGTGGCGCTGGGCAACCCGGTCTCCCCCGCCCGGCGTCCCGGCACCGTCGGGGTGCCGTTCCCGTCCACCGAGATCCGCATCGTGGACCCGGAGGACCCCGCGCGCGACCGCGAGCCGGGCCAGGCGGGCGAGCTGCTGATCCGGGGACCGCAGGTGTTCGCCGGCTACTGGCGCCGCCCGGAGGAGACGGCGGCGGTGCTGCTGCCCGGCGGCTGGCTGCGCACCGGGGACATCGTGGTGACGGACGCCGACGGCTTCGTCACGGTGGTCGACCGGATCAAGGAGCTGATCATCACCGGCGGGTTCAACGTCTACCCGTCCGAGGTGGAGGACGCGCTGCGCCGCGTCCCGGGCGTGCGCGACGCCGCGGCGGTCGGCCTGCCCGGCGCGCACGGCGGCGAGGAGGTGGTGGCGGCGGTCGTGCCGCACGAGGAGGCCGACCTGGACGAGGCCGCCGTCCGGGCCGCGTGCCGGCAGCACCTCACCGCGTACAAGGTGCCCCGCCGGGTCGTCCTGGTCGAGGACCTGCCCCGCTCGCAGATCGGCAAGGTCCTGCGTCGCGAGGTGCGCGACCGGCTGCTCGCCGACGGTTGAGGCGGCGGGGCCGGTCGGTCCGCCCGCACCGTCACGCGCAGGTCGGGTGCGGCGGCGGGACGGTGGTGCGGGGCGGTCAGAACCAGTCGTCGCGCATCTCCAGCGTGGTCCGGTCGAGGCTCTCCAGCAGGTCGAACTGAGGCCCGGTGCGAGGCAGCTCGTAGCGGAAGAAGTACCGGGCGGCCTGCCGCTTGCCGGCGTGCAGGTCGGCGTCCGGCCCGTCGCCCGGGCCGCCGGCCGCCTCGACGACGAGCAGCTGCTCCAGCCACATCCAGGCGATCACCACGTGGCCGACCGCCTCCAGGTAGACGCTCGCGTTGGCCAACGCCACCGCCGGGTCGCCGGTGCTCCACAGCCGCCGGGTGACCAGGGTGACCCGGTCCAGGGCCGCGCCGAGCGGGCCGGCCAGCCCGGCGGCCTCGCCCTCGGTCTTCCACGCCCGGGCGACCGTGGCGCGGACCGTCTCAACCAGCAGCGCGAGCCCGTCCCCGCCGCGCATGGTCACCTTGCGGCCCAGCAGGTCCAGCGCCTGGATGCCGTGGGTGCCCTCGTGGATCGGGTTGAGCCGGTTGTCGCGCCAGTGCTGCTCGACGTCGTAGTCGCGGGTGTAGCCGTAGCCCCCGTGCACCTGGATGGCCAGGTCGTTGGCGGCCAGGCACCACTGCGACGGCCAGCTCTTCGCGATCGGGGTGAGCACGTCCAGCAACAGGCGCGCGCGTTCCCGGTCCGCCGCCTCCGGCGCGGTCTTCTCCTCGTCGAGCAGCCGTCCGCAGTAGAGGACGAGCGCCAGCGCGCCCTCCACGTAGCTCTTCTGCGCCAGCAGCATCCGCCGCACGTCGGGGTGGGCGACGATCGGCACCTGCGGCGCGGTGGGGTCCTTGTCGGCGGCCGGGCGGCCCTGCGGTCGCTGGCGGGCGTACGCGAGCGACTTCAGGTAGCCGGTGTAGCCGAGGGCGGTGGCGCCCGCCCCCACCCCGATGCGGGCCTCGTTCATCAGAGTTGCGGCGTGGAAACCAGCCCTTCAGGGCCGGGAGGAAACGCCGCTCCCTCCCCTCAATGATCATGCAACACAATGGACCGCTAGAATGTAAAATGTGAGCGGAGTAGTGAAGCGGGCATACAAGTACCGCTTCTATCCCACCGGTGAGCAGGCCGAACAACTCAACCGCACCTTCGGGTGCGTACGCTTGGTCTACAACAAAGCCCTCGAGATGCGGACCCGCGCATACGCCACCCAACGCCGCTCGATCAGCTACACGGAATCGTCGGCGGCCCTGACCGAATGGAAACGCGGCGCCGAACTGGCATTCCTCAACGAGGTGTCCAGCGTTCCGCTGCAACAAGCGTTGCGGCATCTGCACGCCGCCTACACGGCGTTCTTCGCCAAACGCGCCCGATACCCCCATTTCAAGTCCAAGAGGAAGTCCCGGGCCAGCGCCGAGTACACCCGGTCGGCGTTCCGCTGGCGGGACGGGAAACTGACTCTCGCGAAGATGGTCGCCCCGCTGGACATTGTGTGGTC
>NZ_JBVJGT010000033.1:0-3664 GCF_055587185.1 Micromonospora sp. NPDC048040
GGCGGAGAGAGGAAACAACGAGGAGAAGAAAAAAAGGGGGCGAGTCCCTCTCCTCTCCTTCCCCCCCCCCCCCCCCCCCCCCCTCTCCCCCCCCCCCCCCCCTTCCTTTTTCCTCCCCCCCCCCCCCCCCCCCCCCCCCCCCCCCGGGTTCCGGTCACCGACCGGAGGCGGGGCTACGGCGAAGACCCTGGGCGCTGTCGCGTTGTCGGATCGGTGGACACGCCGAGCCTTGTCAGAGCGCACCAGCGGCAGGGGCTTTGGCCGTAGACCGTGGACGGCCCCGGTCGGAGCCTGGAGACAGTCCGCCCCGGGGGCCACCGATCATGGCAGCGGATCGCCCGAGCGTGAGCCTGCCCGTCCGGTTACGGCTCCGGTCACGGACTCGTCCGTCCATGACCGGCCCGGTGCGGGGCGGAGGACCGCATGCCGTAGCACCCGGCGCATCATCGCGGGCCGCATGAGCGCCTGAGGGGGATCGATCAGACCCGCCACACGCATGAACCCCTTCGTCACTTCCGGGTCCTGGGTGGCGGCGTACTGAAGGCGGGCCATGTAGGCGTTGCCGATCCGCACCTTGAGGGTGCGCTTGCCCTCCACGCCCGGGAAGTCGAGGTCGCCGCCCGCGGCGATGTCCCACGGGGTGTCGATGACCCGGGACAGGTCAGCGAAGAAGCGCTGCGGTGTGGGCGCACGCCCCTCACGCAGATGCTGCCGCAGCGTCATCGCCTCGATCGCGGCGACGCTCATGCCTTGGCCGTAGACGGGGTTGAAGCTGCAGAAGGCGTCGCCGATGACCAGGTACCGGTCAGGGAGGCGCAGCAGTCGCTCGTACCGCCGGCGGACGCTGGCGGGGAAGCGGAAGGAGACGGGGTCATCGAGCGCCTCGGCGTCGCGAACCGCGTGGTAGACGTCGGGCACCGGCAGGGAACGAACGAATTCGAGGAACGCCCCGGGATCGGTGGGCGGGTAGTCCCCGAGCAGTCCGGTCAGCGAGAGAATGCAGACGTCCTGGCCGACCTGGCCGAAGAAGGCCCCTCGCGGGTGGCCCGGGGAAGCGACCGGGTTGATCGACTGCACGCCGTCGAACATCTCAGGACGGGTTCGGTAGTGCCGGGTCGTGTACGCGAGCCCGACCTTGACCCGTTCCTCCTCCGGCCGCTGGTATCCCAGACTCTCGAGCCAGGCAGGCGTACGGGAGCCTCGGCCGGTTGCGTCGACAACCAGATCGGCATCCAGCACCTCGACGTCGGCGTTTCCGGTCCGCCGCTGCACCCGTACCCCGACGATCTGCTCCCGATCGTCGGTGGCGACAAGGCCGAGCACGTCACACTCCTGTATGAAGGTGACGTTCGGCAGGGCCGCGACCCGGTTGCGGACGTGGTTCTCGAGGACTGGGCGGGGGGCGGTCACCGAGATGAGCCCGGTGTGGGCGGGCTGTATCTTCCGGCCGTTGAAGAACCACCGCATCTCCCCCAGATCGCCGGTGGGCACCCCGCTGGCGCGCAGTTCGTCGGTGATCCCGGGGAACAGTTCCTCGAGGATGAGGTGTCCCCGTGCGTGCAGGCCGTGCGCGTGGACGGTGTGCGGCGCACCCTTGCGAGGCGTGCTGACGCCCAGCACCTTGTCACGCTCCACGACGACGACGTCCGCGTAGGATTCGGCCAGGACCCTGGCCGCGAGGATGCCGCCCATGCTTCCGCCGAGCACGACGGCGCGGGCTCCGATATGACTCATCGACGTTTACCTTCCTGATGGAAACCGGGACCGGTCGGCCTGCCGCGGTGCGACGTCAGCATGGAGGCGCCTTTCGATGGCGGTCGGTCGGCCGAGGACCGGCCGGGGTTCTCGAAGGGTCGAACCGGCCTGAGCGTCGTTTACGGGGCTACCGCCAGGGTTGTCACCGGCGGCTCCTGTGGCATCTCCCCGCGTGCGATGCCGGCGACGTGCACCAACACGGGTCCGCACCGGTGCGGCAGGCCCGGCCAACGGAGAGTGCGACGCGGTGGGAAGTCGTTGCCGTCAACCGCGAGCGGTCCGGGGACGTGGACGGCCTGGGCGGGCCGTCACGACGGCCGTCACCGGTCCGGACTTGAGCGGAGCCATACCCAGTGCGCGACGACGACCGCCATGTGCAGGGGTGAGCGCCGTGCGGTGGAACCGCCCGTCGAGTGGTGCACGGGAGCCGGGAGCGGTCTTGTCCGAGGCGGCTGCCACGAGTCCTCCCACCGCGGCACCGAAAGGTGTCGAGGCGCGCCAAGGCAACCGTGACGAGCGGTAACTCGCAGGACGGGTGCGACGGCTCGTCAGCCCAGATCGTTCAGGCGGACGCTGAGACCCTTTCCTTCGAATTCCTCGCACACGAACGCTGGCTGGCGAGGCTTGCTCAGCGCGGGGTCGTACCGGTAGCCGATCTCGGCGAAATCGAGGAGGTCATCCGGATTCTCGACGCGGGCTGTCAGCAGCCATCGAGCGAAGGCGCCGCGCGCGATCTTGGCGTGCACCACCACGAAACGCGGCTCTCCCGTCTTCGGGTGCACCGTCATGAAGCGGGGACTGATGAACCGGTCCCGGTCGAGGAACGCCGTGACGGTCTTGTTGTACTCCACTGCGGCGAGATTGACGATGACGCCCGCGGACGGCAGACACCGGGCGATGGAGTCGCCCCAGAATTCGTACAGGTTGGAGTAGGGCGGATCGGGCAGCCGGTAGCCCATCTCGAGTCGGTACGGCTGAACCGCGTCGTGAGGACGAAGGATCCCGTACAGACCCGAAAGGATCCGCAGTCGGTCGTCTGCATACGTGCGGTCGGCCGCCGAGAAGTCACACGCGCGCAGCCCGCTGTAGATGTCGCCCGCGAAGCTGTCGATTGCCGGAGACTGCCGCTCCGGCTCGACGCCCCAACTCGCGAGGAGCGCATGGGTCTTCTCGGCCAGCGCCGGCGAGATCTCCATGACGGTCGCCAACTGCTCCACCGGCAGGGTCTGAAGGTAGGCCGCCAACTCCTCGGCCCTGCCGCGCAGTGCCGGCTCGGTCAGTGTCGCGTCGCCGCGGGGCGCCGACCGCATGACCTTGGAGGTGTGGATGAGGACGATCATCACTTGTCGATCGACTTGATGAGTTCCTTGATGACGCGCTTCAGCTCGGTCTTCTTGGCTCGCGCGTCCTTCATGTCCTGGAAGTAGGCCATCCGGCGACCGTCCGTGTAGTTGCCCTCCAGCAGCTTGCTGTCGATGTCCACTACCAGCGGGTTGTGGAACACCAGGTGGACGTGCTCCTTGGCCCACAGGTTGAAAGTCGCCAGGTACTCCCCCTTGTAGGAGAACGACGGCGCCTTCCACTTGATCTGCTCGGTGATCTTCGGATTGATGGCCTTGATGCTCTCGCGGAGCATCTCGACCTCCGCCTTGAAGGGGTGGTCGAGTTTGTCCATGAACGCGTCAACCTCGTCAGTCTTGTTGACGGTGTTGTCGACCTTGCCCATTTCGCCTCCGCACCGAGATCGATACCCCTGGCGAGCATACCGAAGTCAGGCGTCGGTTCACGGTGGCAAAACGTGGCCGGGACCTCCGAGCGGGTGGTGGTGCGACCGCCGGCGTCGCACCACCACCCCGTGGGCGAACGGATTCCCCACCCACCGCAGGGAGAAAGCCCCCAACGTTGTGGA